>NZ_JASHGM010000004.1:0-199901 GCF_047460295.1 Streptococcus sp. OMI870 | reverse complement strand
TGACAGCTGTTGAATTCATATTTAGACCTATAGAGGCAATAAAAATCGAACACATCAAAATCAGTGTATCTCTTAATCGAACATGAAGGTCATCATATAGTTTCTCGCGGAATTCACGTGTTGAATAATTGGCAGTCATTTGTCCTCTCCTCTTTCCTTATTTAAATCGGTATAATAATTAATAATAACAGCTGATAAACAGCCAAAAAATATGAGCCCATAAATCGTCAAGAAGACACTGGTAATCCTTCCAATCAAGGTCACAGCTAGGAGATCCCCGTAGCCGACAGTCGTCGAAGTCACAAAAGCATACCAAAGACCGTCTCCGTAATTTGTGATAGCAGGTTCAACTAGGAAAAGCACGCCTCCTGACCCAAAAACAAAGGTCACAAAACTCAGAGCAAACCGAGTAAAACCCGTAACCTGTATAATATGCCATAACATTTTTAAACGTCTCATTTGTTCTCCTTATTCATACTAGCTCCTGACCGAGCCGTTTTTTCCAATAATCAAAGTGAAGATAGGACATGATCTCCATCAGAGAAAGATAGACAAACTGATAGATCTGATTTAAGCTGATTATCAACTGATATTGTTTGAAAAATGACTGGAAGAAAGACCAGATATGACTGTCTTGAATCAGTCCCTTCTTAACATCAGACAGGATATTAGCTAAAGCTCCCAAGGACTGAAACGGTAAATCCTTGACATTTATATAGATCCGGTCCACCACATCATTCAGACTGGTATCTTGGATGGCATGAAATTCTCCAAAGAGAACTCCTGCCGCTCCAAGAGTAGAAACAAATTCCACCAAATAATTTCTGAGGAAATTTTCTCAACCTTTTCCCATAATGTGTTTAGTGCCATCCATAACGATCCCAACCAGAAAAAGGAAAGAAAACAAGCAAAGAAATTTTGCCGTAAATCCCAAAAAGCTTCAAGACTTGGTGTTGTTGGTTTTTCTAACTCTAAAATCAAGATGGTCATAATAATTGCTAGAACAGCATCTGTCAATACAATTAATCTGTCTTTCTTCATCGGATTGCATCCCCTTTCTTTTTTGTAACATTCTATCTTATCGCATAATATTGGATATTCTTTCATAATCCGACTACAAACAAAAATAAACCAAAAAGTCTGTCCCTATTATGCTATATTTAACTCTAGAAGTATTCATCCATCTAATTAATAAATATATCATATTTCACAATAAATGAATACTATCAAAGATTCATCCCCTTTCACTTCATCATTTAGTGTTGCTTAGATTTATCAAAAACAACCAAATTTGTATTAATTTCAAGTATCACCTAGTTACAAAAATTTGGGGTGAACAGAAAAAGCATCCCGTATTTTTGATACGAAATGCTTTCAATAAGTTTAAATAAGTTTTAACGTTTACTAAATTGTGATGCTTTACGAGCTTTTTTCAAGCCTGGTTTGGAAAGTATGGATTTCAGATGGACTAAAAATAGCGTAATATCAGGGCTTTTCAGAACGATATCTACTAATTGATTTCATAAAATTTGAATCAATATTTTTTAAACGGGGAAATAGTTTAGGTCTCTAAGCATTAAAATAATACACCTAACTTTGGTCACCGTTTTTTAGTTATTCACTCTTTTTTCGGATAGTGTTTTTAAAGTTATGATGTAAAATGCCGCAATTAAAACACTATACATCATAATCAGAGGATAGACAATTAAGGATAGAATCAATCCCACTCCTTTAATTATTAGGTCAGGTATCAATAACTTCCTATATTGTGCGGTAGCTTCAAGTAATTCTTTCTGATCTATATTGGGTTTATCAATTACTTTATGTAAAAAACAGTTTGCTACCGTTGAAACAATAACGATCAGTCCATAAAAGAGCTGTGCCGTATGATTCATGAAATGACTACTAACTATTCCAGTAGCATAGGGCATAAATGAAACAAAAAATAAAAGATACAAATTCTTTCAAATTTCTCCCTTTTCAATTTGCCTAACTTGACCTGCATTACCTAGGTCGCTTTGCTTTAAATTATACTTTTTTCTTAAACATTTAATACGAGTAGGTATTTCTTGTGAGTAATTTTCATCAAAAAATTTCATATATAATCTCCCTATAATCATGGAAAAGTAGTAAAAATAGTTGTTATCCTAGTTGATTAAAAAAATCTCTGATTTCCTCATCTTTTATAAAATAATATATAATTTTCCCCTCTCTTCTAGTGTCCAAGATGTTTTGATTGGCTAGTTTACGAAGATGGTGGGAGGCAGATGCCATACTGAGATTTAATAAACAGGCTATATCGCAGACACAGAGTTCTTCGACGGCAAGGAGATAAAAGATGATATTTATCTGTTTATTATCGGTAAATTTTGATAAAATGCGAAGTGATTTTTGGACTTTTTCCTTTTCAAGGTAGTTCGTTGCGGTTGTAACATTTTGTTGATTTATAACATCCACTTGACAGATACTATCTTTTTTCATAATTTTTTCTCCTAGCCTAACACAGCCCATAGCATGTCAAAGCTGTTGTTTTCAATCAGGATATACATCCCCAATCCTAAATAGACAACGGCAATAAACCATCTGCTATATTTTTCCAAAGTTTCTCCAACAGAAGGGACTTGTGCTAATTTTTGGGCAGAAAAAACCAAGAGATAAATCATGACTAGAAAAGTAAGTAAAGTCACTATCAAATTCGCTAAATTTAAGGTGGTAAAATATGGGACAAAAACACCAATATTGTCAGCGCCACAACTTGCAAAAGTAATCATAGCGACTAGAAAAATCAAGTTTTTATTGTCTTTTCGCAAACCATCTTTTGCAATAGCTTCTCCATCAGAATCTCCTAAAAGCAAAACTTTGAGGCCTAGGAAAATTGGAATCAAACCGAGTAAACCTAAAATCTCTTTACTAGGAATATAATTTAAGACAAATGCAAAAAGCAAACTTAGGAATATTAGACTAACAGAGCCTAGAAATTGTCCTAAATAGATGTTAATGATGTCCTTTCTGCTTTTTCTTTTGGCAAAAAATAACATTAGGATAATAAGTAAGTCTACGGCTGTCCCAGAATACAGGATTATTGAAGTAACAATATTTTGAATCATAAAACACCTCATTCAAATATATTTTTGAATGTATTCTAACATTAACCTTTGTAGATGTCAACTTAAAATCCACCAATTAATAATTGCATGTCAATATTTGTATTGTGAAACTAGTTTCAGAAATATATAGTCTTAAAGTATGTCCACTGCCAATGGTTTTTTCAATATTTAAAAGGAGAGAACCAATTTGGTCCTCTCCAGGGTATAATTTTCCACCAACCCACTACAGTTGACAAAGAACCGTTATTCTCAAATGAGACAACTCCTTTTAGTTTTTATAACCTCAGCTTCTCGGTCTCTTACCTACTTTTAATAGAAAGACTACGAAGGACGATTCTTAAAGTAGTCAGATTGTGCAATATCGAAAGATTAGATGGGCTTAACCAATTTAACAACCCAAATCCAATTAAACTTCCATTTATTACAACTGTTTCTTGAATATTTCTTTGAATTAATTTCTGCAACGATTCAGATAAAGAATTCAATTCCTCGAAGAAATCTAAACGATTATCTAATAATAAAATATCACTCATCTGCTTAGAAATATCAGCACTTTCATTCATCACAACCCCAATATCTGCAAGCGTCAAGGCAGCAGAGTCGTTTAACCCGTCTCCAACCATCAAAATAGTTCGGCCAGCTTTCTGTAATTCCTGAACCAACTGAAACTTACCATCTGGTTTTAAATCAGTATAAACGTTGTCAAATGGCAGATCTTTAACCAACTCTTCTGTTCTAGCCAACGTATCACCAGTTGCCAGAATCAGTTTTTTCCCTTGGCGCTTTAGCTTTTTCAATGCAACTTTCGCCTCGCTTCTCAAGGGAGTGTGGATACAAAACATCCCAATTAATTCTTTCTTATAAGCCAAAAACAATAAATTGTAATGAGTCTTATATTGCTCAATCAAGGCCAGCTGCTCAGAACTAATTCTTACCTGTTCGTCTTGCATTAGTACATAATTTCCAATGACAACCGATTGACCATCAATTTGCGATTTAATCCCTTTGCTTGCAACATACTGAAGCTTGCCATGCATTTCTTCGTGTTCAATGCCTTCAATTTCAGCTTGTTTAACAATTGCATTGGCAATAGGATGATAGATATGTTCCTCCAAACATGCACTTATTCTTAAAATATCTTTCTCAGTATAATCTCCGAAAGGAAGAACCTTTTCAACCAAAGGATAACTCGTCGTGATGGTACCCGTTTTATCAAACAAGAAAGTATCCACTTCCAGATATTTTTCTAATACATCACCATCTTTAATAACCATTTCTCGATTTAGACCTTCCTTTATGGCCGTAAGGTAGGCTACAGGTGTGGATATTTTTAGAGCACATGAAAAATCCACCAATAAAAAGGAAATGGCTTTTGAAAACGAACCTGTTAACAGATAAGTCAAACCAGCACCTAAGAAGTTATATTTTACAACCTTGTCTGCCATCCTAATAAAATGACGTTGTTTTGTCTTCTTACTCTCTTCAGATTTTTTCATCAGATTGATGAGTTGCAAAATACGACTGTTTATCTGATTATCAGTCACACGAATTCTTAACTCTCCTGTTTCCAAAACAGTATTCGCACATACAGAATCTCCCTCTTTCTTTTCAACAGGGAAGCTCTCTCCAGTCAAGGAACTCTCATTGACCATGCCTAATCCTGAAACCACTTGGCCGTCAAACAAGATTTCATTACCTTGGGAGACAACTAATACATCACCTACTTGAACATCAGAACTCTTGATGCTGATGACCATGTCTCCCCGCACTAAGAAAACATCACTTTCTTTAGCAAGAAGGCTTTGTTCCAAATCTGTTGCTGTTTTTTTTAAAGACCACTGATCCAGATGATTACCCAAATCAAGCATAAACATGATGTTGCTAGCTGTCTTGGATTGGTTCATAAACAAGGACAACAAAATGGCCGAACAGTCCAAGACCTCCATGGTTAGTTCCTTGCGCGCTAAAGTTTGATAGGCTTCTTTGACATAACCCAAAGCCTGATAACAAGTCCAAATATAACGAATAGGGTAGGGTACAAAACTTCGAAACAGCAAACGCTTAATCGCTGCACCCGATACAATTGAATAAGCACTCTCTTCTCTACGAATGGGAAGAGTCATCAAGTCCGAAACTTTCCCCTTGTCAATTTTTTTTAAAAAGGCCTCTGCATTTTCTAATACAGAGAAGCCTTCTTTCATACGTAGAGTAAAGTGCTGCTGATCCATATAAAACTGAATAGAGTCGATCCCTTTTTCATCTTTAGCCAAGGAACGAAGATAATCTTGAATATCCAAGGTCAGTGAAAACGAGGACGATAATCGGATATGTTGATATCCTCTGTGTAGCACTTTAAAAGACATATTATTCACCTGTCAGGCTATCTAATTGTTCTTCTTTCTTTTCCTGTTCGTATAAATATTTAGCGTCTTGTAAAACATCATCACCGTGTTGTTTTACAACAGAAACAGATGCATCCAGTCCATCTTTCAATTTGTAAGCTTTAGCCAAGGCCTTAGAATAGCCTTTCTTAGCTTCTTTACTTGCTAAGACTTTCAAGCCAAGCGTCCCAAATGCTACCCCTCCTAAGAAGAGAGATGATTTTTTCGCAACTTTTGCGACGTTTAATACTTCTTTTAACATGTTTATTTCCTCCTTGTAACTATTGTAGCGAAAAATGACAGCAAAAGCAATTGCTGATATCTGATATATAGATAAAATTCTCTATACTGATATTTAATTATATTATGATGAAAACAATATACTTTATTTTTTGATACTGTCAATAATTATGTGTAAACACTTAAGTAGAGTTACGGAGTGTTAATTAAATAAGCTTTCAAGTGTATCAGAACATTGACCAAACCCTTTATGGATTCGTTGACTTTGCTTGAAATTATAATCTTCAAACAACGTAACTAAGTAACGTTCCAGAGCCTCCTCATTAGGAAAAAGAACCTTCTTTTTCGTTTGATGTTTGATTTCTTTGTTAAGAGACTCAATGAGGTTTGTCGAATACATGCTGTGCCAAATCTGGTAGGGAAACTGATAAAAAGTTAAAAGATTATCCGTCTTCTCCAGACTTTCCATGACTTTCCTATACTTTGGTTTCCATTCGGCGAGAAAGTCCTCTAAAGCTTGTCCTGCCATTTCTAAATTTTCAGCACGATAAATCATTATAAATTGCCCCAGAATAACCGCTCTATCTGCTCGTTTCACTTTACTAGCTAGATTTCGACTAATATGAATTAAGCAACATTGTTGTTTAGCTAATGGGTGAGCCTGACTGATAATCTGCTCAAGCCCCTTAAAGCCATCTGTAACTACAAGAGAAATCTGTTGGATTCCTTGGTTTTGAAGCTTGTCTAACAGGGTGGACCAAGAAGCATTGTTTTCTTGAGGCAACTGTGCATAGCATATCTCTATGCGACTAAAGTCGCTAGAGCTATCCTAATTGCGCACCGCCAGTTCTCATAGAAAAAAACACCTTGCAAGATGCAAAGTGTTTTCGTTTGTATTCTGCTGTCCAGCAACGAATTAACGTTTAGAGAACTGGCTAGCTTTACGAGCCTTTTTCAAGCCTGTTTTCTAGTATTTTTATATCTATTGGCAGATTATCCGACTTATCCCCATCAACATCTGACTCTAACTCAACCTCTGAAGAAATCCTAATATTGCGTACTTTGATATATTCGATATTATTGTTACCTACTAGATCCCCTTTTTAATAAATCTGGGATAGCCGATAATTTAGAAATGATGGATGAATCCTTTAAAATCAAGATATTTCCATATTCATCTGTATTTTCATCAAATAGTTTTTTGTCTGCATAGTAATTGGATAGAAGAACTAAGACCTGAGTAGCTTCACCTTCATAATTGCCATTTTTGCTTTCAAAAGGTAATAATTGCTTGTTCATAGCTTAGCGAATCAGTTGCACCAGCCAAATTAATTGTCTTGACCGACGAATAAAGCGACTTCTTTCAAGGATTCGACCATAAGGAAACAGTTGGCAGATTCTATAAAAGTGTCGATGTGATTCGGCACGCTCATCAGACTCGCTACACAGAGCTGGTACATAATATCTGCTATAATTTTCTGGAAGATTTGGTCAAGCGGTCTTTTAGCCGTGTGACAGGCATACAGGAAAAACACTATTTATTTACTTTTTGCACGGGAGGCTTTAAGATGTTGCTGGACGCCTTTCTTGATAATCACTCAGAGTCGCCAGAGTGTCTGGGCTGGGATATGGCAAAGATATACCGCTGCCTGAAACTGTTCTTTGACGCTGATAAACGCGACATATCAATTAAAATGTCGCACTAAAATGATTGAAAAGTGATTGAAACTGTATTATAATGAACGTATATATTTAGAAAAGAGGTACTAACTATGGAAAACCTAGTAGTTTCAGTCTTTAACACTGAAAGCGAAGCTTATCAGTCCTTTGCGGATTTGAAGGCTTTCCGCCAAACTCAGACGACCAAGGTTGCTCAAATCGCCTTGGTCAAAAATGAAAACGGTCACATCGTTGAAAAAGAACGCTATGACTTTGAAGATTCAACGACGGATGCAACCCTAGAAGGTGGCTTGCTCGGTGCAGTTATCGGGCTTTTGGGTGGTCCTATCGGCGTCTTGTTTGGTTATGGTATTGGCAGCCTCTATGGTTTGGCTGCTGGTGATACCGTTGATACGGCAGAAGCTGGCTTGATTGACGTTGTGTCTCAAAAATTGATCGACGGCGAAACAGCCGTTGTCGCCTTGGTGCAAGAAAACAACGAAGCAGTCATCGATGCTTACTTCACCAAGTACGACACCCAAATCGTGCGTTGGGATGTAGCAACCGTCGTAGCCGAAATCGAAGCAGCTCTGCAAGTCCAAGAAGACCTCTACAACCAGGCACGTGCACAAATGAAGGCTGAACGTAAAGCCGAACGCAAGGCTAAACTTGAAGAATTCAAGGCAAATGTCAAAGCAAAATTTGACAAATTGAAAGCCTAACGTCTAAGCGTCTCATAAATTTAAATGTGACTGAGACGCCATTTAAAATTTATGTGCGTCGGATTCTCACAGTTAAATAATTGCGTTGACAAAGCCGTTACAGCCGTTCTTCCATTCTTTGAAAAGAATGTTTAATAGACAAGAAATCTGGACTAGTATTGGTCTGGATTTTTTTGTGAATATAGAGGTCATAGCTTTTTGACTATGCTTCGTTATAATTAGAAAAATTTTAAGTTTTATCAAGATGAAATCAGTCAGACGAAGACATCCCGAATTAGCACCAGCATCACCACACAAACTAAGACATACTGGTGCTACTCTTGCTAAACAAGCAGGTGTTTCTCTTGAAGCCTTCTCAGAAGCTCTTACTCATAGTGATAAAGAGATTACAAAAACTTACGTTAATATCAAAGATAAAGTCAATCAGACTGTAGGTGATATTGCTTTTCGTAGTTTAAAAAATTGATGGGGTGAATATGGGGTGAATTTTGGGGTGAACTTTGATTTTTTGAAACAAAAAAGACATCCAAGAAATAATTCTTGAATGTCTGTAAACGTTGATATAATCGTATTGATTAACGTTTTGAGAATTGTGATGCTTTACGAGCTTTCTTAAGACCTGGTTTCTTACGCTCAACTTTACGTGAGTCACGTGTAAGAAGTCCTGCGCGTTTCAATGAATCGCGGAAGTCTGGATCTACTTGAAGAAGGGCACGAGCGATACCGTGACGGATAGCTCCTGATTGACCAGCGTATCCACCACCTACAACGTTAACGAAAACGTCGTATGAACCTACAGTTGAAGTAACTGCGAATGGTTGGTTGATGACCAAACGAAGGTCAGCGTGTGGGATGTACTCTTCAACATCTTTTTTGTTAACAGTGATTTTACCAGTTCCTGGAACAAGGCGAACGCGTGCAACAGCGTTTTTACGACGTCCAGTACCTGCATATTGTGCTTGTGACATACTTTATTGTTCCTTTCCTTAGATAAGTCCTGAAATATCAAGAACTTCTGGTTGTTGTGCAGCGTGAGTGTGCTCAGCTCCAACGAATACTTTCAATTTCATACCTTGAGCGCGGCCAAGAGTATTGTGTGGAAGCATACCTTTAACTGATTTCTCGATCAAACGAACTGCATTTTTAGAACGAAGTTCACCAGCAGAGATTGATTTCAATCCACCTGGGTGGTTTGAGTGAGTGTAGTAGATCTTATCAGTTGCTTTTTTACCAGTCAATTTAACTTTTTCAGCATTGATAACGATTACGAAGTCACCTGTATCAGTGTGAGGTGTGAATGTTGGTTTGTTTTTTCCGCGAAGCACGCTTGCAACAACTGCTGAAAGGCGTCCAAGAGGTACATCAGTTGCGTCAACAACGTACCATTTGCGTTCTACTTGGCCTGGTTTAGCCATGAATGTAGTTTTGTTCATGATTTCTCCTATATGAATGTCGTTTTTGTTTACAGGGCGGATGTTCCGGTCCGCAGGGTATTTGAAAGGTTCCGGGGCCTTACAAATGGGGTAAACAATACCGCCTACTATTGTATCAAAATTCTAAGATAAAAGTCAACCGATTTGGAAAATTATTTGCGATTTTCTTTTCCTATGACAAATCCGATCAAGGCATTCGGGCCGACATGTGCAGAGATGACTGGTCCAAGGGGCATCACGAGGACTTCATCGACGCCTTCAAGCGCAAGCATTTCTGCCTTCAACGCTTCAGCTCCTTCTAGATCGTTTGTATAAAAGACCAAGGCTGTGCTTCCACCGATATCGGTTTTGATCAGCTCCAGTAATTCTCGGACGGCTTTTTTGCGTCCACGAACTTTCGTAATGGGGACTAATTTCCCTTCTGCATCAATCCAGAGAATAGGCTTGATGCTGGCTAGACTTCCCATGATCGCAGCACTCTTAGAAAGACGACCGCCACGCATGAGGTGGTAGAGATCATCGACAAGGAAATAGGTCCGCAGTTTTGGAGCTAAAGCCATGATCTCTTCTTTGGCTTCTGCTAATGAGCGACCCGCATCGCGCGCTGCTACTGCCCGCATGACCAGGTAGCCCTCTCCAATCCCAGCAGCCTTCGGATCGACAATCTCGATCACGGCTTCCGGGTAGTCTTCTAAAACCAGGTCTCGTGCCATGACTGCACTCTGATAGGTCCCCGATAAGACCGATGAAAAGGCTACATAAAGTACAGCTTTTCCTTCTTTTGCAAAGTGCTTAAAGGTCTCCTGGAATTGGCCCACATTGACCTGACTGGTTGTCGGTTTTGCCCCATTTTTCATGGCTTCTAAAAGCTCAGGGCTAGTCAATTGACCTTCTCCTACTGTCTGGTAAACCGTCCCATCTAACTCAATGGTCAAACCCAGAATGGTTACCTGGTGTTCCTTGGCCCAGTTTTGGTCCAAATCTGCTGTCGAATCGGTTAAAATAGCAAATGTCATTTCTTGTCTCCCATCATTTCTTGTAATTGTCGCAATACTTGGTGATCGAGCGGTCGCATGGGTGGTTTTTGATCATTGACCACTCGCTGTGCCTGATTGAGGCTTCCTTTGACGACTGCGACTCGTTTCTCTAACTCTCTAGCAGATACCCGAAGGGCTCCTTGAGCAAAGACAGTCCATTGTTCATGTAAGTCACTGGTCGCGACGGATACCTGGTGGAGGGGCGTATTGAGCTCTGCCGCCAAGCGCTCGATATAGTCGTCTGCCGTCTCATCCTCACCGGTAAAGACCACCTGAACATTGAACTCATCGTAGGTCTGCCGCACTCCTGGCATATACTGGGCATCAAAGACACAGATGACTTCGATCCCTTCAAAGCTAGCATAATGGCTCAGTTTTTGCAGGAGGATGTTGCGCGCCGCATCGAGCTCACTTTTTTGAAAGAGCTGGCGGGTCTCCTGCCAGAAGGCAATCATATTGTAGCCGTCAACCAATAAGATTTTTCGTTTCATATCATTGCCTTTCTACTATTTATAGTCGGTTGCGAAAGACCTCATACATGAGGATGGCTGCTGCCACACTGGCATTGAGGCTTTGAACATGGCCATTCATAGGAATGGTGATCATCTCATCGACTTGCTTTTTGATATTGGCTGAGATCCCTTTTCCTTCATTACCAATGATCAAAGCCAACTTACCAGCCGTATTCCACTGATGAGATGGCGTGCCGTTCATGTCGGTTCCAAAGATCCAGAAGCCCTCTTCCTTTAACTTGTCTAGGGTTTGGCTAAGATTGGTCACACGGGCAATGGGAATGTGTTCCACTGCTCCGGTAGACGTTTTCGACACCACCGGGGTTACCCCGACTGCCCGGTGCTTAGGAATGATGACCCCTGAGACATTGGTCGCATCAGCTGTCCGCAAGATAGATCCAAGATTGTGCGGATCGGTCAAGCCATCGAGAATCAACAAAAGCGGGTTCTCTTCTTGGGCTGTCTGTTTCAAAATCGCTGCCAAGTCTGTGTAAGCAAAGGCTGCCACACGAAGGACGAAGCCTTGGTGAACAGCTCCTTCTGTCATTTCCTGCAGGGTTTTCTTTGGCGTCCAAGAAATCGACACTTTTTTCTCGGCTGCTAAGGCCTTGATCTTGTCGACATTTTTTCCTCGGAGGTCTTCTTGAATATATAATTTATTGCCTGTATTGGCTTGTAAAGCCTCGGTGACTGCGTGGACACCGTATACGATATCGTTATTTTCCATAGAACTAGTATACCACAAGAAAGGAGGATGAGGCCAATTCATGATATAATGAAATGAAATCTATCTCAGCGAAACCAGCAAAATAGAAAGGAAGCCATGCCTCTTTTTCAACGAACCATCAAGCTCACCTTGGCCACCTGTTTAGCAGCTGCCCTTGCTTATGCTCTGGGCTTGACCTATGCTATCTCAGCTGGCGTCATTGCTATCTTGAGCATCTCTGATACGCGACGGAGTACCATCAAACAAGCCTATCAGCGTTTTATGTCGACCTTGCTAGCCCTTGTGATCGGAAGTCTCGCTTTTTCCTTTTTGGGATTCAACCTTTGGGCACTGGGAGTCTTTATCGCTCTCTATGCTCCTTGTGCCTTTCTACTGGGTTGGCAGATCGGCATCACCCCTAGTACGGTGCTGGTCACCCATCTCTTGATTGAGCAGTCTACTTCCTGGGGGCTCTTGCTCAATGAACTTGCCCTTTTTTTAATAGGAACCAGCTTTGCCTTACTAGCCAATCTCTATATGCCTTCTAATCAGGCTGCGATTGATCACTACCATGATGTTGTCGAAGACCAACTGAAAAAGATCCTTGGTCGTTTTGCGGAATTACTTGGTAAAGGGGATGGTCGCAATGATGCCCGCTTGATCAAGGAATTGGATAGTATCCTAAAGGACGCTTTAAATCTCGTCTATCTGGATCATTCCAACCACCTTTTTCATCAAACTAACTACCACATTCACTACTTCGAAATGCGCAAGCGTCAAAACGACATCCTGCGAGATATGGCAGAAAACGTCAACCGCTGTCAGTTAGCAGCGAGTGAAAGTATGATCCTGGCTCAACTTTTCAAGAAGACTGCGCAACAGTTAAGTCAGGAAAACCCTGCTCAGGAGCTCCTCAACGATATCGCTCAGTATTTGGCGATCTTCCGCGAACGGCCCTTGCCCAAGACCCGGGAAGAATTCGAAACACGCGCCACCTTGCTCCAATTGTTAAGAGATTTAGAAACCTTCATTCAGGTCAAGGTTGATTTTTACCAACAATTTCATCAGGAGACAGAATAGACAGAGAAGCCCTTGCTAAATGCAAAGGCTTCTTTATTGCGGGATCTATTGAAAACGCTTTCCTAAAATGGTATACTAGAACAGGAAAATAACTTTTTAAGGAGGGTCTTCTATATGAAGTCTTCATATAAGAAACATTTGTACACTACGACACTCAGCCTCTCAGCTGCTGTCTTGCTTTCCGTTATCGGACATGGCCAAGTATCAGCCGATAGCTTAGAAGCACCTCAAACAGAACCAAGTACGGTCCTTGAAGCGGCACCCGCTACTGAGCAAGCTGTGACAGCTGAGACTGCCAGTCCTGCTACAGCTGAAAAAGGAGACACCGCAGCCCCCGCCACTTCTGCAGAAGCAGCAGCGACCTCAGAAGCAACTTCTGCTACACCAACTGCTCCAACATCCAATCGTGCTGCAACGACCGCTGACCAAGCGACACGATTGGCTGATAGCACCATTTATCTCTCTGAAAAGAGCACGATTGATGACAAAGTCCAAGAAAAAGCTCAAGCTGCTGGCAAGATCAACTGGACCTTGGACAACAAGCCTCTCTCTGAGTGGAAAACCTGGGATATGGAGACTGGAACCCTGAGCAAGGATCCATTCCTTACTATCACAGAGACTGCAAACGGCAATGATTTGGATCTCCATATGGAAGTAAAAGATCTCTTTGGTGAAGATCTTAGCCTTCGGAGCCCAAATAATATCCGCCGGACTTACCGCAACTACATCGGCAATCATGAGCTGGTCGGAACCAATTCAGACTTGGGTGTGACCATCAATAAAACTCTTGTATTTCGACCTTACCAAGACTACCATACACATGAAGAGATGCTAGCTGCTATCGAAAAATCCAAGGAAGAAGCGAAACCCGATCGTTTGGTGCAGATAGAAACCCTTGGTAAGAGCGCCCAAGGACGGGATATGAAGATGGGAATTGTAAGTAAGGACCAAGCAAGTATTGACCACTACCTCTCATCTACCAATCCAACAGCTCTCACAAAACCAAGCGAGATGTTGGCAGCTCTGAAGGACAAGACCTTGGATTACAAACTGCCTGTCCTGGTTCATAATACGCATGCGGATGAACAACCTGGCATTGACATCATCACCGGCCTCTTCCGTACCTTCGCTACAGAAAATCAAGTCACTTTTAAAACGACAGACGAAGCTGGTAACGTCAAGAATGTGACTCTTGACATCCCAACTCTCTTAAACAAATTTATCTTCTTGTTTGACTTCACGGAAAACCCTGACGGGGATGCTCTCAATCTGCGTGCCCTAGCAAACGGCCTCGATCCAAACCGGGATGCTAGTTACCAAACCAACCCAGAAGTCCGCACGGTCATCCAAATGATCAACAAGTGGAATCCAATTGCTCTCTATGATATCCATGGATTTGTCAAAGAATTCTTGATTGAGCCTGCAACACCTCCACATGATCCAAACTTTGAATACGACCTTATGTCCAACCTCATGCTGGAAAATGCCCATCATATGGGCCGTGCAGGGGTTGCCAATTCTAAATACGACAGCTACATCATTCCAAAACTGGATTGGGGAGATGGCTGGGATGATTCCTTCTCTGGTTATACAGGTGTCTATGCTGTTTACCACGGCATCTTGGGCCATACCATCGAAATTCCAGAATCCAACCAAGAATCCTATTATGCTGGACGTAATGCTGTCCTTGGCGGAATTGATTTCCTCAGCCAAAACCCAGACAAGCTCCTTGAAATGCGCCTCAACTTCTACCTACGTGGCCTCAACAAGATTGAAGATCCAAAAGCAGAAAACGAACTAGTGGGACCAACTGGAGAAGTTGTCGGTCGTGTGAAGAATGGTCGTCCGAAATTCTTCCCTGACTACTATGTTATCCCAATGGGCCTCGACAAGGACAATGACGCGCAAGAAGCCTTCAATATGATCGACTACTTCAAACGCAATGGTGTCCTCGTCAAAGAACTCAAAGAAGATACAGGCACCTACAAAAAAGGAGACCTAGTCATTGACATGGCTCAAGCTAAACGGGGCTATGCCAACCATATCCTCTATAAAGGGTCTAATGAATCCGCTTGGGCAGCCATGTATGCGGAACTTCTCGTTAACTTCCCTGATATGAAAGGCTTCAAGGCAGAACCTGTGTTCAATGATGGCCTCTTTGCTGGAAAACTTGGAGAAGTCACCACTACTCGCGCGACTAGAACCTCTGAGATCGATCCAAAAGCACCTTACTACGTCATTGCTAATACATCAGCTAGCGCTGTTCAAGCAGTAAATAAGGCGATTTCCCAAGGTAAATCTGTCTACCTAACAGATGATGGCTACATCGTTGACCGCGATACTTTTGCATCGCTCCTGCCAAACTACGCTATCTACGGCGAAGCCCTCTACAAGGTACCAAACGGTCAAACCTTGAAACCATTGAAAATCTATTCTCCAAACTATCACTACGATTGGACTGGCGTAGATGCGCCTGCTCATACTAGTTTGGTCCTTGAAAAATTAGGTTTCCAAATCGTCGATACTCCTGACGAAGCAGATGTCATTGTGCTTGAAAACAATCGCTTTGATGCTTCCATCTTCGGCAAGAAACCAACTCTCGTCATCGGCGGGGAAGCCATGCAGAAACTGGAAAAATTGGGAGTTCTTACAGGTTTTGACGCTGAAAAACTAAAAGGCGGTAGTGACTACGAAGGCTTGATGAAAGCCATCATTGATGATCAGGATCCATTGACCAGCGGTTACAAGAAGAATACCCTCTTCTACTCCAACTCCGGAAACTGGATTGAAAAGGTTCCAAGCAACTTCAAGACCTTGATGAGCATCGCTTCAAGCGACTACTACATTGCTGGCTGGTGGCCAAAAAATGAAGTCCTAGCCAATAAGGTCATGGCCATCTCTGGAGAACTTCTGGGCCAACCACTCTTTGTCTATGCTGGAAATCCAACCAATCGCCAACACCCTGTCCACTTCTTCCGTTGGGTAACCAACGCGATCTTTGGCAGCAAGTTGGCTAGCTTGATGGATTACGTCCCAGCTAAAGAACCAGATCAAGTGGTGGTTCCAATTCATAACCAAACAACCACTCCACAGACAATCTTGGCTAAGAAGGACACTACTAAAGTTCTCCTTACACAAAAAGAAACCGCAGCTGAAGCTGAGGAAAGCGCGCAAACCTTGAGCTACCAAGTGGGACAAAGATTCCAAGAAAATCCAGCCAAGGCGCAATTGCCACAAACTGGAGAAGACACAACGGCGCACTTCATTCTTTCAAGCTTCTTGCTAGCCGTTAGCGGAGGCATGCTCCTCTTGAAAAAGAAAGAAGTTGAATAAGTTCCAAGCTTAGACTCGGATGACATGAAAAGAACCTTCGCAGAAACGAAGGTTCTTTTTGGAGATAAAATATCTTTCAAAACTTTCCTTAGGTGAGTACGGACGTCAGCGAACTTCTTCGAAGTTCCATGACTTAGTTTTGGACCTAATGTTCCAAAACTCCCGAGTGCTTGAAACAATAATGTTTCAAGCACTTTTCTCACGGCGGAAAGTTTCAGTTTATACTTGACTGATTCTAAAGTATAGAAAACTTATATAAATTTCTCCAGAATATTTAATGAAAATACTATTCTACATTAAAGTCTAACACTGATGCAAAGTTTCTCCTTATTCCACCAATTCCAACACAACAGTTTGGTAAGGGGCCAATTCTAATACCTGATCTCCTTCTTGGAACAACCCAGCAGTATTATTTAAAACGACCGTTTTAATCGGAGCTGTCAACTCCAAGCTAGTCTGGCGATTTTGGAAATTGCTGATTATCATGAGACGCTTGTCCCCACGGCGTTCGAAGGCAATGATATTCTCGCGGTCCCGATAAGCTGGAATCATATCTCCAAACCGGATGGTATTTCCATAGAGGGGATGGCGATACAAGGCCGTCAGCTGACGGTAATAATTCAAAATAGAATCTGGATCCTTTTCCTGGTCTTCCACATTAATGGAATAATCTGGTTTGGGACTGATCAGCCAGGCTGGTCCATCGCTAAAGCCCAATCCTGGCTCCGCTGACCACTGCATCGGTGTCCGCGCATTGTCTCGGCTATAGTTGGCAATCGCTGCTAAGGCTTCTTCCTCACTCAAACCAGCTTCTTTAGCCACATGGTAGCCATTGATGGTCGCGATATCATCAAAGTCCTCCACTGATTCAAAGACTTGGTTCTCCATTCCAATTTCTTGACCTTGATAGATAAACGGAATTCCCTTGCGCAAAACCTGAATGGTTCCCAGGGCTTTTTTACTGGCATCATTTACTGGACCTTCTGCGATATAATGGGACACCCCACGAGGTTCGTCGTGGTTTTCGATGATGGTCGAGAGAACCCCAATCCTATCTGCACGCTCATGCGCTTGGAAAATACTTTCCTTGAGTTCTTCCGCTGTTGGAAGAGTATGGTCAAACCAGCCCTTTCCTTCCTGCCCTAAGCAGGTTTGCTTGAAGTCAAAGATAGAAGAAAAGACACCGTCTTTTCCAATGAAGAAATGCAATTCTTCATCGGTTTCATTGAAAACTTCCCCTACAGTGAAGGCATTGTACTTGGCAAAAGTACGCTCCTTTAACTCTCGTAAGAAAGGTTCAATCGGTTGGGCATTGACCAGCGATTCAGGCACTGGGACCAGGCCATTGTCACGATCGGAAGGAAGCGAACGCCATTCTAAATCCTTTTTGATATTGATAATGGCGTCAATCCGGAAGCCTGCAATTCCCTTGTCCAACCACCAATTGATCATCTTGTAAATCTCTTCACGCAAGATAGGATTTTGCCAATTGAGATCCGGCTGATCCTTGTGGAAAGAATGGAGATAGTATTTGTTGGTGCCAGGAACCGGTTCCCAGACACTACCCCCAAAGTAACTTTCCCAGTTGTTGGGTTCCTTGTCACTTTCGATGAAGTAAAAGTAGTCTGCATAAGGGCCATCTGGATCCGCTAGAGCCTTTTGGAACCATTCGTGATGACTGGAGCAATGGTTGACCACCAAGTCCATAATGATGGAAATGCCTCGCTTCTTTCCTTCTTCAATCAACTCTTCCATATCTTCCATGGTCCCAAAAAGGGGATCAATGGCATAATAGTCAGAAATATCATAACCCTGGTCAATAAACGGACTCTTGTAAACAGGAGATAGCCAGAGAATATCAATTCCTAAATCTTGAAGGTAATCGAGTTTCTCCGTGATGCCTTTCAAATCCCCAACACCATCTCCATTGCTGTCTTTGAAGCTTTTTGGGTAGATCTGATAAGCGACCTTCCCCTTCCACCAGTCTTTTTCCATGTTTTGTCTCCTTAAAATGAAAGAGACCGAGACACATTGTCTCAGTCTCTATAGTGTCAGTACTGATTAGTATACTGTCTTTTCAGTTTCTTTGTCGAAGAAGTGAGCTTTGTTCAAGTCAAATCCAAGCTCGATGGTTTCACCAGTTCCAAGATAGTCACGCGCATCCACTTTTGCGATGAATTCGTTGTCACCAACTTGGCAGTACAAGTGAGATTCTGAACCGAGCAACTCAGATACAGAGATGGTAGCTTTTACGACTGATTCAGGGAAAGTTTCAAGGAAAGCAGCTTCTGTATTCACGTCTTCTGGACGGATACCAAAGATCAATTCTTTACCATCATAGCCTTTTTCTTTCAAGACTTTCAAAGCACCTTCAGGAACTTTCAAATTCAATCCATTGGCAACGATGTGTCCACCTTCCAACTTCACGTTAATGAAGTTCATGGCAGGGCTTCCGATAAATCCAGCTACGAATTTGTTAACAGGGTTCTTATACACTTCTTGCGGAGAACCAATTTGTTCCACACGTCCAATTGTACCAGTACCAGCTGGGTTTTTAGTAGCTGACATGATAACGATACGGTCAGCCAATGTCATCGCTTCTGTTTGGTCGTGAGTTACGTAGATGGTTGTAGCTCCGATACGGCGGTGGATTTTCGCGATTTCAGCACGCATGGATACACGAAGTTTCGCATCCAAGTTTGACAAAGGTTCGTCCATCAAGAACACTTTTGCATCACGGACAATGGCACGTCCCATGGCCACACGTTGACGTTGACCACCAGAAAGGTCAGCTGGTTTACGATCCAAGAATTCTTTCAATCCAAGGATTTCAGCTGCTTCTTGTACACGTTTGTCGATATCTTCCTTGCTGTATTTACGCAATTTCAAACCAAAGGCCATGTTATCATAAACAGTCATGTGTGGGTAAAGAGCGTAGTTTTGGAATACCATGGCGATATCACGGTCTTTCGGTGCCACGTTGTTTACAACAGTACCATCGATGGAACATTCACCTTCTGTGATGTCTTCAAGACCAGCGATCATACGAAGAGTCGTTGATTTACCACATCCTGAAGGACCTACGAAAACGATAAACTCTTTGTCTTTGATGTCCAAGTTGAAGTCTTCAACTGAATAGTGTTCGCTGTTTGGATATTTTTTGTAAATATTTTTAAGATTTAATTCTACCATGATGGTACTCCTTTGATGTTTATAGTTCTATTGTAAATGAAAACGCTTTACAAAGCTATGGCAAGTCTCACAAAAAAGAAAAAGAGTTTTGTGCAAGTTGCACAAAACTCTCGATTGATTCCGTTTAAATTACATCTTGCAAGACTAAATGGTAGCAAAGAGCCAGATCTGTCAGATTTTTCAACTGGAGACCCGTTAGCTCTTCCCATTTGTCAATCTTGTATTGAAGGGAATTGCGATGGAGATAAAGTTGCTGGGCCGCCTTGGTTACAACTGCCCCGTTGTCCCAGAGGGCAACAATAATATCCTGCAACTGGTCTTGACTCCCAATCAACTGATGCAAGCCTTCTTTGATAGGATGGAGATCCAAATCTGCCTGCTCGATTCCCCATAGGTAGAGTTGAGAAAAGCGGTAAACACCTTGATGGCCTTCTCGGATCCAGGCTCGAAAGGCTGCCCGTTCTGCTCGGATAACCGGAGACACTTTCCCAGCTTTTGACTCGGTCCATACCTGCCCGACCATGATGGATAAGCGAATGTTAAAATCATATTCCATGGCAGAGACGGTATCTTTTAAGATATCGGCCACAGGCAAAGATTGGTCTTGGTCCAGAATGAGCACATAGTCCTGCCCACTCAGTTGCAAGACTGCCCGAAAATTGGGCAAGAGCGTCTGCATCATTTCTAACCAAGAAGCTATCCCTTCAGCTGTCGAGTGCGAGAGGTGGCAATAGATGAGTTGCATTTTTTTGATGACTTGAGGGGCTTCTCCCTTTCCATCAATCAGGTATTGGTACCAAGGGTTGGGGGCAAGATCTTCCTCACTGCCTAACCAAGCAATCAATTGCTTTTCTCGCTCGGTTAGCTCTTCTTCCTTCAGCAGCAACCATTGCTGGGCCTGCAGGGGAATGGCTACATAACCAGCTGGTGGATGGGGGTGATCCGTTACCTCTGCCTGAGGGAACCATTCTCTGATATTTTTCACTGCTTTGTTCCTTCTTCTACTTGCTGGATGCACCAGTTGATCAACTCTTCTAAACGAGCAAGCTCACCCGTCATATGGAGATAACCCATGACAGCCTCAAAGCCCGTCGACATGCGATAGGTCACGACATCGGCATTTTTGGCCTTGGTATGGCTATTGGTATTACGACCACGCTTGTAGATCTCCAACTCTTTTTCCGTCAGAATTTCTTGCTCCAGCATGCTTTCAATCAAGCTCGCCTGAGCTCTAGCAGAGACGTAGCGGGTTGCAGCCTGGTGAAGCTTATTGGGCTTGGTCATCCCTTGAAAAATCAGGTGTCTGCGAATATACATGGAATAGACCGCATCTCCCTCAAAGGCAAGGGCAATCCCATTGATTAGATTGACATCAATCACGTGTCCACCGTACACCTTCTTTTGTATCCAAGAGCTTGATTCCTTGCGCAGCCAATTCATCGCGAATGGCATCTGCTCGCGCAAAATCTTTCTTAGCCCGAGCTTCCTGACGTTCAGCAATCAAGGCTTCAATATCTGCATCCAAGACTTCTTCGACAAAGACCACTCCAAAGACTTCTAACATCTTGGTCAAGGCATCCTTGACGTCTTGATTATAGTGACCTGAATTGATCCATTTAGCCAATTCAAAGACGACGGTAATCCCGTTTGCCGCATTGATATCTTCATCCATAGCCGCGATAAACTTATTCACAAAGCCTTGCAAGTCTGCTGGATCCACTTCTCCGGAGAAAGGTTGCTCATAAGTGTTTTTCAAATACTTGAGGTTGGTCTCCGCATCGCGCACCGCTTTTTCTGTGAAGTTAATCGGCTTGCGGTAGTGTTGGGTCGCAAAGAAGAAGCGAAGGACTTGGCCATCGATGGTCTTCAAGGCATCATGCACAGTAATGAAGTTCCCCAAGGACTTGGACATCTTGACATTGTCAATGTTGACAAAACCATTGTGCATCCAGTAATTGGCAAAGGTTTGACCAGTTTTAGCCTCTGACTGGGCAATTTCATTGGTATGGTGTGGAAACTCAAGGTCAGCTCCACCACCGTGAATATCAATAGTATCCCCCAAAATCCCCGTTGACATGACCGAACACTCAATGTGCCAGCCAGGACGACCAGGTCCCCAAGGGCTGTCCCAAGAAACTTCACCCGGCTTCGCAGCCTTCCAGAGGGCAAAATCGACCGGATTTTCCTTGCGAGCCGTTTCCTCATCTGTCCGACCAGAAGCACCTAGCTCCAAGTCTTCCAAAGTTTTATTGGCCAATTTGGCATAGTTGTGGGATTTTTCCACACGGAAATAGACATCGCCTTGGCTCTCGTAAGCATAGCCTTTTTCGATCAAGTCGGTAACAAAGCGAATGATGTCATCCATAAACTCAACCACACGAGGGTGACGGGTTGCAGGCTTGACCCCCAGAGCCGTCACATCTTCACGAAAGGCCGCGATGTACTTGTCCGCTACTTCCTGAGGAGTAATGCCTTCTTCCTTGGCACGGTTGATGATCTTATCATCCACATCGGTAAAGTTAGAAATGTAGGCAACCTCATAACCACGGTACTCAAAGTAGCGACGAATGGTATCGAAAGCTACTGTTGAGCGGGCATTCCCAACGTGGATATAGTTGTAAACAGTTGGCCCACAAACATACATGCGAACCTTTCCTTCTTCGATTGGGACAAATTCTCGCAAATCACGAGACATGGTATCATAAATTTTAATCATGCGGTCCACTCCCTTCTCTATTTCTGACTTTTTCGGCTGAAAACCAGCTCTGCAAAAGGGCCAAATTGTCTGAGGCTATCCAGTTGGTAAAAGCGCTGCCCTTCCTCTTGGGTAAAGAGGGGAACCCCCTTACCTAGGATAAGGGGCGCTATCTGAATAATGAGGTGGTCGAAAAGATCCGCATCCAAGAGCGGTCCTACCAAGGAATTACCACCAATCACAAAGACATTTTTGCCTTTGTCAATCTGGTGAACAAAGTCCACCACATCCCCAGCTACTGGCTGGTAATTGCTGACAGGCAGGTGCCTATCATGCGTAAAGACATAGTTTTCCGTAGCTTGATAAAAACTTTCTACATCTTGCAAATCTTGGATTTCCTCAAAGGTCCGCTTGCCCATGATGGTGATATCCATTTGCCTGTAAAAGTCATCATAGCCTGTATTCTCTACAGAACCAAGCTGATGCAGCCAGTCTATCCTGTGCTGGCTGTCTGCCAAGTAGCCATCCATGGTGATACAGCCGTAAAAATATACTGCCATTCTTGTAGTTACCTTTCTAGTTCCTTTGCTATTGTCAAAGCGATAGTGAAAAAAGTCATGGCATCAGCTGTCCGCTCTTCATGGCGGGCATCCCAGGTTCGGTTATGATGATCAACATAATCAGCTGTGTAGAAAAACTGATAAACCTTGGCTTGTCGATATTGGGCCCAAGCCATGATAGCTGAAGCTTCCATGTCCACCACTTTGGCTCCCGCTGCAAGTCTTCGTTTAACCTTATCAGCTGTTTCACGATAGAAGGCATCTGTCGTCCAAGTTTTGGTCCGAATGTGCTCAATACCAGTTTTGTTCAAAGCGTTCTCCAAGGTTAAGAGCAAAGTTTCGTCATAAGCTATCTCATCACTTGTAGGAGCGTAATGGTAACTTGTACCTTCATCACGTAGAGCTGAACTTGGTATAATAATTTTATCTGCTTCAATAGACTGATCTAGAACTCCGCAAGAGCCCAAAACGATAAAGTTCTTAAAGCCTCTCGCTTTGAGTTCTTCTAAGAAACCCACAACCATTGGAGCTCCAATAGTAGCCATAGCAACTGCAAGTTTAAGTCCATCTACTTCATAGATATACCATGGAAATTTACCATTTAGATTGGTGAGATAGCCACCTTCATAGACACCATCTATCTGCTTGACTCTTTCCACTATCTCTCCATTGAAGGACAGAATAATCGTCTCGCAAACCTCTCCACAACTAAGAAGACTTCGATCAGTTGGCTCTATCACAGCAGGCACATTTTCAAATTCTTCTAGTAACATTTATTCACTCTTTCCTATCTAGATAAACCACCTGAGTCTGTTTGACAAAGCCAATCTTTTCATATAAGCGTTTGGCACCTACATTGCTGTCTTCCACGGCAATCTGAAATGCCTTGTCATTTTGCTCAATCAGTTTGTTGACGAGGGATTTTGCCAGGTAGCTCCCGTAGCCTTTTCCACGTTCAAGTTCGGCTATTGCTAAACCATAGAGGTAATTCGTATTACTCGATAAATCAACTGTACAAGTTCCAATAACCTGACCGTTTTTTAATAAAATATATAGGCAACTTTCTGGATCTTTCAGAGCTTTAGCGACATATCTATCCACAACTTCTTTAGATTCATGTTCCTCTGAAAATGTCTGAAATTTCAACTGACTAATTTGATCCTGATACGAACGATCTGCTAACAAAACGTCCAGATTGGAAACAGTTGCCAACGGATAAGGTCTTCTATCCTTACCTAACCAGGTTTCTGTCTCTTCATCCTCGACCAGTCCCCAGTTGTTGACAAAATCAGGATGGCGCTCTAGAAAAACACGCTCTGTCTGAAAAGTTACAGACTCAATGGGATAAGATGCCGTTTCTGTCTCAAAACTTCTATACAAAGCCCGCGCAATGCCTTGACGACGATGATTGGGGTGGACCAGAATCGCTACTTCCACATCTGGGTCATCTGCATAAACCGCTAATAGGCCAACAAGTTCACCTTTTTCATAATAAAGGAAAAAGGCGGGCATATCGGGATCAAAATTGAGCATATTGGAGAGATAAGGATCCCGAAAAGTTCCGTCATACTTCTGACAGATGGCAATAAGGGCCTTTGCTTCCAGTAGTTGGTGGTCATTCAATGTATTGGTTGATTGAATCACGTAGCTATCTCCCTTACAAACTCGAAGACCGATGACTGGCTTCCTTAGCATGCTCCATCTTACTCACGTAGTATTCGCGTTTTTCCTCTTCTTGGTGAATGACCGGCTCATCTTTTCGACCGTGCACCCGAACAATCTTGGCAGGAATACCGACAACGGTCACATCACTCGGTACATCGGAGACCACGACCGCCCCCGCTCCTACTTTGGCTTTGGCTCCAATCTCAATCGGACCGATGACCTGGGCATGAGCGGAGACCAGGGCTCCTTCACGGACCGTCGGATGGCGTTTGCCGACATCCTTTCCTGTTCCACCGAGCGTCACCCCATGGTAGAGCATGGCTCCTTTTTCAACAATAGCTGTCTCCCCGATAACGAGGCCCGCTCCATGGTCGATAAAGACACCAGAAGCAATGGTCGCTCCTGGGTGGATCTCAATCTGGGTCCAAAAACGCCAGAACTGACTATGCATCCGAGCTAGAAGCTTAAAGCCATGATTCCACAAAAAGTGAGAAACACGGTGAGCAGCCAGTGCTTTAACCCCTGGATAGGTCAAGAGAACCTCCAGAGATGTTCGGGCTGCTGGGTCATTTTCTTTTACAATATCAATGGTTTCACGCCACCATCCCATACCGTGCTCCTTTCTTTTGATTGCTTATTCTTTTGTTTCTTGACCTGCATCTTTGGCAAAGTCTTTTCTCGGTTTGTGGTGACGAGGACGATCGCCATGGCGATGAGTTTTTTCACCTTTTTCTTCTGCATGTTCCGGTTTTGGTGGACGTGGAAGAAGTGCCTTCATCGAAGCATCGACACGACCTTTTTCATCGATCTTGATTACCTTAACATCGACTTCGTCTCCGATTTCTACCAAGTCTTCGACACGGTTGATACGCGTCCAAGCCATTTCAGAGATATGAACAAGGGCATCTGTCTTGTCAAAGAGGTTGACAAAAGCACCAAATTTCTCGATCCGAACCACTTTGGCATGGTAGACTTCATCCACTTTGGCCTCACGCACCAAACCAGCAATGATCTCTTTGGCACGGTTGATGGCAGCTTGGTCGCTAGAGTAGATCGATACGTTACCTTCTTCGTCGATGTCAATCTTAACGCCTGTTTCAGCGATGATTTTATCAATCGTTTCTCCACCCTTACCGATAACAATCTTAATCTTGTCCACATCAATCTTGATGGTATCAATTTTCGGAGCAGTTGGAGCCAATTCTGGACGAACTTCTGGAATGGTTGCTTCGATCACATCAAGGATTTCAAAACGGGCTTTCTTGGCTTGAGCAAGAGCTTCCGTCAAGATTTCTGCAGTAATCCCTTGAATCTTGATATCCATTTGAAGGGCTGTAATACCGTCACGCGTACCTGCAACCTTGAAATCCATATCTCCAAAGTGGTCTTCCAAACCTTGGATATCTGTCAATACTGTATAGTTGTTACCATCTGAAATGAGACCCATAGCAATCCCTGCTACTGGGGCCTTGATTGGCACACCACCAGCCATAAGGGCAAGCGTTCCCGCACAGATAGATGCTTGAGAAGAAGATCCGTTTGATTCCAAGACTTCTGCTACTAGACGGATAGCGTATGGGAATTCTTCCAAGCTTGGCAAGACTTGAGCAAGAGCACGCTCGCCGAGAGCACCGTGACCAATTTCACGACGACCTGGTGCACCATAACGACCTGTTTCCCCTACAGAGTATTGTGGGAAGTTATAGTGGTGCATAAAGCGTTTCTTGTACTCTGGATCCAAACCATCGATGATTTGCGTTTCACCCATTGGCGCCAAAGTCAAGATAGAAAGAGCCTGAGTTTGTCCACGAGTGAAGAGACCTGAACCGTGTACGCGAGGAAGGAAGTCAACAACCGCATCCAAAGGACGGATTTCATCGACCTTACGACCGTCTGGACGAACCTTGTCTTCTGTGATCAAACGGCGCACTTCTGCGTGTTCCATTTGTTCCAAGATTTCAGCCACATCTCGCATGATGCGGTCAAATTCTTCGTGGTCTGCATATTTTTCTTCGTAAACAGCTGTCACTTGGTCTTTAACCGCTTGAGTCGCAGCTTCACGAGCTAATTTTTCTTCTACTTGGACTGCTTTTTGAAGGTCGCTGTTGTAGGCTGCGATGATTTCAGATTGCAAGTCAGCATCCACATGAAGCAATTCTACTTCTGCTTTTTCTTTCCCAACTGCTGCTACGATTTCTTCTTGGAAGGCAATCAATTCTTTAACAGCTTCGTGCCCTTTGAGAAGAGCTTCCAACATGATTTCTTCTGACAATTCTTTAGCGCCAGACTCTACCATGTTGATAGCGTGTTTGGTACCAGCTACTGTCAATTCAAGAAGCGAGCGCTCAGCTTGTTCTTGCGTTGGGTTGATGACGATCTCCCCATCCACATAACCTACTTGTACTCCAGCGATTGGTCCGTCAAATGGAATATCTGAGATAGAAAGTGCCAATGATGAACCAAACATGGCTGCCATTGGTGCAGATGCATTTTCATCGTAAGAAAGGACCGTATTGATGACTTGCACTTCGTTACGGAAGCCTTCCGCAAACATAGGACGGATTGGACGGTCGATCAAACGCGCTGTCAAAGTCGCATCTGTTGAAGGACGTCCTTCCCGTTTCATAAAGCCGCCAGGAAACTTCCCAGCTGCATACATTTTTTCTTCGTAGTTGACTTGAAGTGGGAAGAAATCCCCAGTTGCCATCTTCTTAGACATAACGGCAGCCGTCAAGACAGTTGAATCACCATAACGCACGACAACAGCGCCATTTGCTTGCTTGGCAACCTGACCAGTCTCTACGATTAACTCACGACCCGCAAAAGTCGTTTGAAACACTTGTTTTGTCATTGTAATCCCCTTTGGATTGATAAAATTATACGACTTGCCTACAAAAATCAGGATACAAAGGGCGTGAAGAATCCCGTATGAAAATAGGAGATTGACGCCGTGTGCGATGCACACCAGGAAATCTATCTTTTTCACTAGGAATTTAGCCCGTGTTCAATTATCAAGATACTAAGGCCGTCAAAAGCAAAGTAAAAATAGGAAACTGACGAAGTCTTCGATGAAGACAAGACAGTTTATCTTTTTTACACGGCTTTTCGGCCGGGTTCAATTACTCAAGATACCAAGCCGTTAAGCAACTCAAAAAGATATAGATTTCAACAGCTTTTCTATATGTTATATCCTCATCTTTGTATCCAAGCACGTATACCTTTTATTTTAACATATTCAAGCCCAAAAGAAAAAGGCTTTGAGAGCCTTTTTCTGCGAATCTTTGGTGTCTCCTATATAAAAATTTTAGAGCTAGGTATAGTCTTCATTTATTTTAGGATTTTGCGAACTCAGTGCTGTCCACATAAAAGCGTGTTTTATGGATTCCACCCTTGTAGTTCTTGTTGTTGCGTTTCAAGACAAAGCGTCTGTAGGGTTCAGAAGTCCCTTGGATCGATGTGGTCACTTCAACCGAATCTTCATTGATCACCCATTCATCCGGTGAAGGGATTGCCATCGGTGGCATCGCTCCCCCACGACCGCCAGGAACAACTTCGTAGAAAGCCCTGTCTTTTGTCGAATAGATCCAGCCGTCTTTCTTTTCATTTGTAAGCCGGATCAGCTTGTCTTGTGAAAGACTGCGGATTGAGTCCGATGTTTCTTCTGCATCTAATTTATCAATGATATCTTGCAGATTATAGGTTCCCGGCGTGTAGGTATTGTAGTAATCAATGAACATGTCTTGTGGGTAATCATCAACCGCACCGTGGTCATTGTTCAACTCCAGCAAACGAGTCGGTTGCACCTGAAGTGAATAGGTCAAAGACGCACTGTTTTCAATGATCGAGTAGATATCCGCTTGGTCCGCTTTTGACAAGGCCCCAATGGCTTCTTCGTCCTTTTCATCTGACTGCTTTTCTTCCCTCTTCTCTTTTTCTTGTGTCTCACCAGAGGACTTCTTGACGGATGAAGATCCTACTGGAGCATGCTTACGCTCATAGCGTTTCGGAGTGCAAGCTGCTAGGGAAAGCAAGAGGGCTGCAGCTAGTAAATAGGTTCCAATTTTTTTCATGTTTGTCTCTTTTTTTCTTAGTTCACACGGTAGTACAAGTCGTTGCCATTCGTCACATCACTCTTACTCCAGTATATGGATTCACTTCCACCTTCTCTTGAAGGAATGAAGAGAATTGGCGTTTCGTTCGTTGCTCCAGGCATGCGACTAAGCCCATGTAAATTACCTTCTTTGAAGTAAAACTCAGAAAATTGAACGCCAGTGAGAGCACTACCATTGACCTTAACAATTCCTTGCGCATCAAACTCAATACTAGTTCCGTGCTTATTTTTCCATACTCCTGCTACACTTGAGAAATTTCCAGCTTTAATTTCTTCTAGATTCATTCCAGTCTTTGTAGCGGCAGGCGCTGAAGCTGATTCAGCATTGCCACTCACGCGCGATGTAAATTCAAGGGCGATCCAGCCTTGTCCGGATTCCAATTTACCCCAGGTATGGCCATCTGCCTCTACAGTTTCCGTAATGGTGTGAATACCTTTTGCGATCATTCCTGCAGAGGGAGCTGAGGTCGAGGGTTCTTTTCGAATGCGAAGATCAGCTACGCTAACTTGCACTTGGAAGCTTCCAAACTTTTTCTCTTCCGTTTTCGCTGTTGTTTGGGCCTTGTCTTCACTAGCAATCTTCTTCCAATCAAGCTTCGTGAGTTCCAATTTCTTAGCAGAAATACCAAGAGCTTGCTCTACAGTTTCCTTGCCTCCAATTTGAATCGTCGCTTTCTTTTCTTCCTTAGCTTCCCCTTTTTCTAGCGAATAAAGGATCAATTCCATCTCCGGCTGAGTTGATTGCCAACTAGCGTAGGCAAGCTGACCATTGTCATAGGCTTCTAAGCTAGAACGATAGCCACCTGCAGAAGCCACATAGGCTACATGGAGTAGGGTTGGTTGCTTGTCTTTCAAATAATAGACTGCAGCAATCGTTTTGACATCCCCAATCAGCAGTTCGTCACTACCATCTTGATTGAGATCCCAAAAAGCATAGTGCCACTCATTGGTGCTCCCAAGTGTTTGAAGGTTAAAGACATAGGCATATTCCTCTGAAGTCGCATCGATCTTCTTCAGTTCATTTTGTAAAGTCGTTTGATCCTGAGCAGTAATCGCAACTGCATAAGCCTTGTAGCGGTCTAACACTTCTTGATAGTTCTTTTTTCCTGTATCCTTCTTTTCTTTTTTGACAGTTGATGACGTTGCTGTCTTCGGCTTACTTTGACGCTCATAACGTTTGGGTGCACAGGCGACTAAAGAAAGAATTGAAGCACCTGTTAGGAATGAAATTATCAGTTTTCTCATAGTAGCACTCCTTTAGTCCACACGGTAGAAGAAGTCGCTTGCTTCCCACCATGCAGATTGACCTGTCCAAATCCGGTCTTTCCCAATATCAGAGGGATCTGCTATCTGTTCAACATATACTGGTAGGGATGTTCCCCCCGGAATAAATCTTATAATTGCACCACCAACCTTATACTTAGGATTGGCGAAACCTCCACTAAGGTGATTATCCGTTGGTTGAATTCGATTAACCACCATACTTTCACCATTCAGGAAAACCTGATCTGCCGATCCAGCTCCATCAAACACCAGTGTCCAACCTTTCCCATTTCTCCAGGTCCCTGCAATACTTGAAAAATCACCGTTCTGAATTTCTTGAATGTTCATTCCGCTGCTTTTCTTACTTGAGCTCGCTGCTTTAGAACCATCCACGCGCGTTGTATAGTCAAGGGCGATCCAGCCTTGTCCAGATTCCAATTTGCCCCAAGTATGACCATCCGCGTCTACAGTTTCCGTAATGGTGTGAGTTCCTTTTGCGATCATTCCTGCAGATGGGGCGGAGGTAGACGGTTCTTTCCGAATACGAAGATCAGCTACGCTAACTTGTACTTGGAAGCTTCCCGATTTTTTCTCTTCTGCTTTCGCTGTTGATTTGGAATCCCCTGTACCGTCAAAATTTTTCCAATCGAGCTTAGTGAGGTCTAACTTCTTAGCAGAAATCCCAAGAGCTTGCTCTGCCGTTTCCTTGCCTCCAATTTGAATCGTCGCTTTCTTTTCTTCCTTAGCCTCCCCTTTTCCTAGCGAATAAAGGGTCAATTCCATTTCTGGATTCACAGATTGCCAAGTAGCATAGACGATTTGTCCATTGTCAAAAACATCTAAGCTGGAGCGATAGCCACCCACCGCAGCTGTATAAGCTGTATGGAGCAATTCAGCTTTTTGACCTTTAAGGTAATAGATAACAGAAACATACTGTTTGTTTCCCGTGTATTGATTAGACACCAAGAGCTCATCCACTCCATCTTGGTTCAAGTCTGTAAATGCATATTGGAAGGTGACCGGAGTTTCCAAGCGTTCCAAGGCATCCAGATAGATATTTTCTTCAGAACCCGATTGTAATTTGCCTAATTCCTCAAAGAGGCCTGTTTTATCCCCATTTTTAAGAGCTGCATCATACTTAGCATACTGCTCCAAAACCTCTTGATAATACTTCTGACCTGTATCCTTCTTCTCTTTTTTGACCGACGATGATGTGGCCGTTTTTGGCTTGCTTTGGCGTTCATAACGTTTGGGTGCACAAGCCACTAAAGATAAAACGGATGCACCTGCCAGTAGTGAAATCATGACCTTTTTCATAAAAACCTCCTCATATCTATCCTAGTATATCAAAAATGGTCAATTTTTCCAGCTCTTTTCAAGATTTTTACACAAGCATTTTCCCCTCTCCCTCTATGTTTCTGCTCCTTTTTCTGATATACTTAGTATAGTTATTTGATCAAAAGGAGAACACTATGGAATTAAAAAAACGTTCTGAATTTCCTGAGAAGGAACTCTGGGACCTCACAGCCCTCTACCAAGACCAGGAAGACTTCTTGCGTGCCATTGAAAAAACACGCGAAGAAATCAATGAATTTGTCCGTAACTACAAGGGCAAGCTCCACACTTTTGAAGACTTTGAAGCTGCCTTTGCAGTCTTTGAACAAATTCAGATTCAACTCAGCCACATTGGTAACTACAGCTTTATGCCCCAAACGACAGACTTTGGCGATGAAGCTTTTGCGGAAATTGCCCAAGCAGGGATGGATTTCGAAACTTGGGCCAGCGTCGAACTTTCCTTCTTTGACGATGCTTTGGTAGAAGCGGATGAAGAAGTCCTTGAACGTCTGGGACAACTCTCTCACCTCACTTTTGCCATTCGTCAGGCTAAAATCAAAAAAGCTCACTACTTGGGAGCTGATGTAGAAAAGACTTTGACCAACCTTGGTGAAGTCTTCTACGGACCTCAAGACATCTATACCAAGATGCGGGCGGGTGACTTTGAAATGGCTGATTTTGAAGTAGATGGAAAAGTTTACAAGAATAGCTTTGTCACCTATGAAAACTTCTATCAAAACCATGAGAATGCAGAAGTCCGTGAGAAAGCCTTTCGCTCTTTCTCAGAAGGCCTCCGCAAGCACCAAAACACAGCTGCTGCCACCTATCTAGCCCAAGTCAAATCTGAAAAACTGATCGCAGACATGCGAGGTTACGACTCCGTCTTTGACTATCTCTTGGCTGAGCAGGAAGTGGATCGTGCCATGTTTGATCGTCAGATTGACCTGATCATGAAGGACTTCGCTCCAGTCGCTCAAAAATTCCTCAAACACGTGGCCAAGGTCAACGGCCTTGAAAAAATGACCTTTGCCGACTGGAAGTTGGACTTGGACAGTGCACTCAACCCAGATGTCACCATTGATGACGCTTATGACTTGGTCATGAAATCTGTGGCACCTCTTGGAGAAGAATATTCCCGCGAAATCGCCCGCTACCAAACCGAACGCTGGGTCGACTTTGCGGCCAATGAAGGCAAGGATTCTGGTGGCTATGCAGCCGATCCTTACCGTGTCCATCCTTATGTCCTCATGAGTTGGACAGGACGGATGAGCGATGTTTATACCCTGATCCACGAGATTGGACACTCTGGTCAATTCATCTTCTCAGATAACAACCAAAGCTACTTCAACGCCCACATGTCGACCTACTATGTAGAAGCTCCTTCTACCTTTAACGAGCTCCTCCTCAGCGACTACTTGGAACACCAGTTTGACGACCCTCGTCAAAAACGCTTTGCCTTGGCTCACCGTTTGACAGACACCTACTTCCACAACTTTATCACCCACTTGTTGGAAGCAGCCTTCCAACGCAAGGTCTACACCCTGATCGAAGAAGGTGGTACCTTCGGCGCTAGCAAGCTCAATAGCATCATGAAGGAAGTCTTGACCGAATTCTGGGGAGACGCCGTTGAAATCGATGACGATGCAGCTTTGACCTGGATGCGCCAAAGCCACTACTACATGGGACTATACAGCTATACCTACTCAGCTGGCCTAGTTATCTCAACCGCTGGTTACCTGCATTTGAAGAACTCCGAAAACGGAGCCAAAGATTGGCTAGATCTCCTTAAATCAGGTGGTAGCAAGACCCCACTTGAGTCAGCCATGATTATCGGAGCAGATATCTCAACTGACAAACCACTTCGCGATACCATCCAGTTCTTGTCTGATACGGTTGATCAGATTATTGCTTACAGTACAGAATTGGGAGAATAAGTACAATTTTCAGACTTAGTTTATTCTAAGTCTGATTTTTTAATTAAATATCACCAGTTAGTGATTGAAAACGCTCTTATATTGTGGTATGATTATTGTGAAAAATATTACTAAGTTTGGAGAAAAAAATGAAAAAGTTTGTCGATTATATCATGGCTCAACCAGTTTGGAAAGTCCTTCTTTGTGGTCTCGGAATCCTCTTTATGATTTTTAATCCCAAGATCATTCTCCCACTCCTCTTTTTTGGTGGTATAGGATTTGCATGGTATTTTGCTAAAAAGAAACCCAACGCTACTAAAAAAAATATCGCTGCTATTGCTTCCGTTCTTGCAGTCGGAGGCACCTACTTAATCAATCCCAATATAGCTTCCACTAAGCAAGAAGAGCAAACTCAAGCTACTCATTTTGCATCCACTCCGTCTAAAAAAGACGAAAATGCCAAAAAAGAAGCTGAAGCAAAACGTGAAAAGGAAGCAGAAGAAAAAGAGAAATCTGAGAAAGAAAAAGCAGAAAAAGAGAAAAAAGCAAAAGAAGAACGCGAGAAAAAGGCGAAAGAAGAGCAAGAACGAAAAGAAAAAGAAGATCGCGACAAAAAAACGAAGGAAGAACAGGAACGAAGGGAAAAAGAAGAACGAGATAAGAAAGAGGCCGAAGCAAAACAACTTGCTGCTCAAGCTGAAGCTGCCGTACAACAACTAGAAAATAATCAAATTCAAGATAACGTTGCTCCAGCCCAAGCTGCCATCGCAAATGTAGCGGACCAAGGAACAAAAGACCGCTTAACTCATCGTGTTGGATTAGTACAAAATGACATTAACGTCAGGGCACAACAAGCTGCTGAAGCTGAACGAGCTCGACAAGCCGCAGCCGCTGAACAGGCCAGACAAGCTGCAGCTACCCAACAAGCGCAGCAACAACAAGCATTTGTCACACAACCTCAACAAGGGGGCTATCGAAATTGTAGTGAAGCACGCGCCGCAGGGGCTGCACCGCTATACAGAGGAGCCCCTGGTTATAGCCCTCGTTTAGATAGAGATGGTGACGGTGTTGCTTGTGAATAAGAAAATTCTGAGCCTCCTTTTTTCCATTTGTACAATCTCTCTGCTTGCTATTTTATACTTGAATTTCAAAAAGAGAGAAATTATTATCCCAGGTTCTTACAAGGAAGCAATGACTTACGTCAAAAAGATTCCGCTATCTGAAGTACAAGAGAAAATCAACAACAAAGAAGATTTCATCCTCTTTATCGGTCGCGAATCCTGCCCATACTGCCAAAAATTTGCTCCCAAATTAGCAGTTGCTATTCAGAAAACGAATCAGACCGTTTATTACCTTGATAACGATTCTAAAGAACGAAAAGAGATCACCTCCTTTGCTCATGATATGAATGTCAAAACCGTACCAAATTTATCATCTTTTAAAAAAGGTAGTAAAGAAAACTATTTAACAAAAGGTAGTAAATCAAGCATTGATGAAATCATAGAACTCTTGACTCAATAATCCAATTTAAAAACATCTATACAAAAAAAGCTAAAGAATCATTTTCTTTAGCTTTTTTCCTTTTTAACTTAATTCAACTCAGCAATAATTGCCTTAATTTGTGCTGCAGTATGCACACCTGCTACTTGTTTGACAACTTGCCCATCTTTTTTAAAGAGTAAGGTTGGGATGGACATAATGCCGAAAGCACGCGCGGTTTCTGGATTCTCATCCACGTCCATTTTAACGATCTTCAACTCATCTTCCGAAAGTTCTTCCGATAATTTTTCTAGGATAGGAGCTTGCATGCGACATGGACCACACCAGGTTGCCCAAAAGTCTACCAAGACCAATCCTTCTTTCGTTTCTGCTTCAAATGTTGCATCTGTAATTGCTTTTACCATTGTTTTTCTCCTTTAGTTTTTGTATTGATCGAGGTCTTGCTTCATCAAATAGAAGAAGACATCTCCGTAAGTTCCATGGTAATCGAGTTCGTGCCCATTATAGGTCAATTTTTGTACAGGATAGTAATCCGCTACACCAATCAAGCAAGTCTGTTGGGAGCGTTCAAACTCTTCATAGGAATCAAAATGCATGACTCTTTCTTGCTTTGCACCATCTAGATATGTAATATCAATCATAGCGATAACCTCTATTTCTTAAGATGTATCAATTGTAACTCTCTTCATTACATCTGTCAAACAAAACGACTTCCTCAGAATGATGGATCTTGTGCGATAAGGAAAAGACAACAAAACAAAAAATCTCCCCGAAGGGAGATCGATCTGATCTATTTTACCTTACGATGCTAGGAACCGTAGCCGAAGATTATACTGGATAAAATCGTTCTAGAAAAGGCGACGAACCGAAGATTGTAGGCTCTATCGTGCCATTTTCATACATGATGTATAGTCCAAGTGTAATGAATACTAAGGGCACAACGATTCGCTCATATTTTTCAATTGTCTCGGATATTAACGGCATAGAGGATAGCACACGACTAAGCTCGCAAAAGATAATTATGCCGATTGCAAACACAAGCAACGCCACGAGTGTCTGTGACCAATCTAACGAAGCAAAATAAGGTATATAGATACCTAAATTATCTCCGCCAGACGCAATTGTCAGCAATGTAACTGTCCAAAACAGTTGATTTGCCTTGCTTTGTTCAAATCTTTCAATAATTTCCTCCTCTTCTTCCTCACCTTCTCCAACAATTGCAAAGCGAATCCCTAAATAGATAGGGATTAAACCAAGCAATCCAACCATCCATGCTTCAGGCACGAAATTGACGACATAAGCAGCAACTAAACTCGCCCCTACAAGTAAGCCTGTGCCTAGATATTGCCCCGCATAAATATGCCATTTCTGTTTATTCTGTGATAGCTGTGCAAATAAAATAATTAAAATAATTAAATAATCGATACTGGTGGAAATATAAACACCAATAGCAGATATGATTGTCTGTCCCATAAAAAAACTCCTGTATTAGTCAGTAATAAATCAGCAGATTTTAGGGAAGCACAGACACATTAATTTAGCTATCGCTAGTGGGTAATGTCGAACGTAAGAAAGCATTTTACTCCTCCTCAAAACGTAGTTACAAAGTAATTTCTAACTGGAATTCGGTGACTACTTCCATGTAAAGTATAACCCACTATACTTTACTTCGTAAAGTCTGGGCTCTCCGAGGGGGCTTGCAGACTGCTACCATTTGAGATTTTTGTAGTCTCCAAAATTGTGGCCGATAAAACCCCAATAAAAAAGCCCTCTGAATTCAGAAGGCTCCATTCTTGCTGGATAAAACGTTTCTAGACAAGGCGCCGAGCCGAAGATTGTACTGATGGTACATCGAGGCGAAGTCAACGAAGTATAGAAACGTTTTAGACGCAAGATTAACGACGAAGTCCAAGAGAGTTGATCAACTCACGGTAACGGTTAACGTCGTTGGTACGAAGGTAAGCCAACAAGTTACGACGGCGACCAATTTTCTTCATCAAACCACGGTAAGTAGCGTGGTCTTTTTTATGTTGTTTGATGTGGTCGTTCAAGTGGTTGATTTCCCAAGTAAGGACAGCAACTTGTACTTCTACTGAACCAGTGTCACCTTCGTGACGTGCGTATTGTGCAATGATTTCATTTTTTTTCTCTTTTGAGATTGCCATGATAAGCTCCTTTTCTTTATGCTCTATCCGAGTGGCAGGTTTGGCATAGCCTGCTACCAAGAAAGAGTTAGTTGTCTATTCGACCTATTCATTCTACCAAGATTTCATCTTTCTGTCAAACACTTATGTTTCCTTCCAGATGAATTTTTAAGGACAGATCCATTTTACAAAAGCCCATTCCTTTACTCTACGTTGAACCTCAGGAAGTTGAACGATTTAACCCTATTATTCCTCAAACAAAGAGATTTTAAAAGACAAATATCTTTTAGAATATTTGCCTTTTAACTGTATGAATCTTATTTTTCTTTTCGTTTACCACGCAAGAGCAAAGCCAAAGCAAAAACTGCTAAGAGTGCACCGAGTATGGTCAACCCATAAGCAACGACTTCACCAGTTGATGGAAGAATTTTTTTCTTTCCTTCTCTTGGTGTGGTTGGAGTTTCTGGTTTCTCCGATGTGCTTGGTGTGGTTGTCGATGGAGTCGTAGACGGTGTAGTTGTTGACGGCGGTGGTGTAGTCGTAGACGGTGGTGGTGGGGGCGTACCTGGCGGGGTTGCCGGTGGTGTATGATGGTTGGTTACCGTGAAACCATCAATAGTTGCTGTATAGCCTGCCACTGGATCCTCTGTAATGGTGTAGGCAAGCTTCTTGCCTTCCTTGTATACTGGTAGATCCGTAAAGCTTGCCTGCCAATTGTCAGTAGCAGTGATTTCTTTTACAGCCACTTCTTGGCCATCTGCAAGAAGACGGACTGTTACCTTATCTGGACGAAGACCATCTTTATTTTCCTTATCATCCCAGATTTTCTTGACAGCTACTTCTGTCACTTCTGGCTTGCGGCTATTAGTGATCACTACATTTCCCTTGTTACTGTCATCAACTGTACTAATATAGCCTTTGACTGTTCCAACTTCTTTCACTTGGTACTGAATCTCTTTGCCTTTCGCTTTTAGAGGCAAATTGCTAAAAGTATGAGTCCAGTTATTTTTAGCAGAAAGTTCCACTTCTTTTCCTTGAGCTTTGCCGTCTGCATAAAGCTGTACCTTAATGGTGTTTGGACGTTTTCCATCTTGGTCATTGTTGTCTTCCCAACGTTTTGTAACAGTGACGCTGGTTTTACCTGGCTTGTAGCTATTAGTAATAGTTGTTCCATCAATCGCAGCAGAGTAATTGGCTACTGTGTCTTCTGTGATCGTGTAGACAATTTGTTTACCGTGATTGTATTTTGGAAGATTGGTAAAGACTGTCTTCCAATCAGTCGCTGCACTTAGCTCTTGGCTAGCTACTTCTGTACCATCTGCAAGGAGACGAACAGTGACCTTGTCAGGACGAACACCATCTTGATTATCATTATCTTTCCAGATCTTCGTTACTGGAATTTCAACAACTTCTGGTGTACGAGTGTTGGTAATATTGGTTCCCTCAATAGTTTTTTCATAGCCTTCAACAGGTTCTTCTGAAACAGTGTAGGCAATAAGATTACCAGCATCGTCAACAACATCAAGATTGTCAAACTGATAGAGCCAATTTCCTTCTGCATCTGCTTTCACTTCTTTAGAAGCAACTTTGGTCCCATTCGCTAAAAGATTGACGGTGATTTTTGATGGTCGTTTGCCATCATGGTTGTCATTGTCATTCCATGTCTTTTGACCAGCAACGCTTGTTTTTTCTTTTTGGTTTACGACATCACGAGAAATTGCGAGGTCATTTCCAAAATCGTCCTTGCTGATCTTGATAGGCTCTTCTGATAGGACATATCCTGTCGGAGCTTGAATCTCTTGAACCGTATAAGCTTGCTTGATCAAGCCAGTAATGGTTCCTGTCCCCTTCTCATCTGTGGTAATGATTCCGACTTGCTCACCAGTGTCATCTGCTGTCACAGTAAAGACAGCACCTGCAAGAGCTTGCCCATTTTCTCCTTTTTTATGGATGGTGAAGGAATATTTCTCACCTTTAAAATCTCCATCAAGGAATTGATACAGAATGTCTGCAACCTTATTTTGCTCCTGGACTTCTGTCGCTGTCATCTTCGCATTATTTTTGTAGGAAGTATTGATGGCTGGGACCTTGTCCAAATAAACATCATAGCGAATCGTCATTCCTTGTTCTGGAGCTAGATCTCCGATATGAACCGTTAGAGATTGACCATCGGCACTGACAACAGGGGAATAATTTTTAGTGACATTTGTGGTATCTCGTAAATGATAAGCCCCATCTTCGTTATCGATCTGCCAAGTTCCAGTATGGATGTTGACAGAATCTGCTTTGATTTTTCCATCTGTAAAGGCCAATTGGTCTTTAATATCAATATTATGAAGGGCTGTGTGACCTTGATTGATGTTCAAGGTATAGGTCAATTTTAATTTATCATCTGAGTTAGTCCAACCCCATTTGCTAAAGACTTCTGGAGTTGGAGGATACTCACCTGGATTCACTCCTTTATAATCGATCTTTCCACCTGAAATGACGTTCTTATCGACCGTAAGAGTGAAATCAAGCGTCTTTTGTCCTTTGACAACTTGGTGATCCACACGCGCGAAAAATCGCAGTTTCCCTGTTACATTGGCCATTCTTTCAGGATAGTCTGTATAGGTTACTGTGATGATTTTTCTTTGCTCATCTACCGTTGCTGTCGCAACTTTTTGCCCACTTGGATCGAGCAGGTCAATGGTGTCCGTTTCAAAGACCTTGAAGTCATCTCCAAGTTGAATGACGGTCTGATCTCCCGCTTTCACACGCCCATTAGGCAGGACAAAGTTCGCTTCAACTTGAAAACTTTCCCAAACACCGAGTGGTTCTGTAATGGCCCCACCAGTTGATTTGGAGATAGTGACAGATGATACGACATCATTGATCGTATCTGCATGAACTTTAGCGAGACTATTGGGTTTGGCAAATCCTAAAGCCGCTACCAAAAATAGGGCAACTGTTGTTACAACAGAATAAAGCCTCTTTTTCATAAACGATTTTACTCCTTTTTCTACGTTTACTAGATAAGGTATAGGCGGAAAAAAAATTATCACTACATATTGTGAATTTACGCACAACCTATCTTTTTTCATTATAATCGATTTACTTTGAGAAGACAAGCTAATATATATGCTTTTTGTATTTTAAGTACATTTTTTTGATACAAAGAAAAATAGCAGTCTGTAAGAATCAGACTGCTTTGTTTTTTGCTTATAAGGGAACTCCAAACACCTCTAGGGACTTGAGTTCAGAGGGCTTGAGTCTCCGCCACTCCCCCAATTCAAGAGTGGGATCCAGACTCAGAGGACCCATGGAGATGCGCTGGAGATCAACTACTTCCTTGCCACAGGCTACGACCATGCGCTTGACCTGGTGAAATTTTCCTTCTGCGATGCGGATCTGAACCAAGCAAGTCTTGGTTTCTTGATCAACTTCCAGAATCTCCAACTCAGCTGGCAGAGTCGTGAAATCTTTCAACTCTATTCCTGCTTTGAATCGGACGACATCTTCTTGCGTCATGATTCCAGCCACATGCGCGCGGTAGACCTTATCCACATGCTTCTTCGGTGACAACATGGCATGAGCCAACTTCCCATTATTGGTCAAAAGTAGCAAGCCATGGGTATCGATATCTAGCCGTCCGACAGGAAAGACTTCCTTATGACGAGCTGTCTCATCCAATAAATCCAGCACAGTTTGGTGATGGTCATCCTCTGTAGCGGAGATGACCCCAGCTGGTTTATTGAGCAGATAATACACGAAGGTTTCATGGACCAGGTCTTCCCCCATAAAGGTCACCTGATCCTTGGCTGGATCAATCTGTAGTTTCCCTGCTGTCTCTTTTTTTCCATTCACTGTAATTTTCTTTTGCTTGAGGAGTTGCTTGACCTCGGTCCTACTCCCCACGCCACAATCTACTAAAAATTTATCTAAGCGCATGATCTCTTCTCACCCTTTCGCACAATCCAAAGGCCAAAAAAGGAAACCAGGATCATGAGGATACCAGAAAATCCAAAAATAAAGGCAGGAGCTGAGGAAACAGTTCCTAAGAGGCTGAGAACAAAGGTCGTCGCGATCGAACCTGCACTACACCCCAAAATCGCAATGGAAGTTGCCTGACTTAGTACTCCAGCGGGCATCTGATCAGATATGACATTAAAAACAGTTGTGAGAGCTACACTATAGGCAAAGCCTGCAAGGACGGTCACAATGGCAAGCATCCAGAGATTGGCAGAAAGCCCGATCAACATTTGGGTCAAGCCATAGGCCACTCCCGAAACGAGCAACAAGCGATCGCGGAAGAGCTGGGTTAATGGGGAGAAGGCTAATCCTGCAAGAATCCCGACAAATTGCATAGCTGCTAAAATAAGCCCTGCAGTTTGGGCAGTGCCATACCCAACTTGCTCCACCACACTTGGAATCCGAACAGTAATCATGACATTAGATAAGACGATCGACGCCGCAACAACAGCTAAGCCTAGTGCCGTCCGCCATTGACTAGCTGTCATCTGATCATTCCGATGTTTCTCCTCTGCATCCACTGTTTTCGAACCATAAGGGACAAATAAGAGATACAAGAGCAAGATAGGAATACTGATTCCATAGACGAGAAAGGCAGCCTGCCAGCCAAAGCGGATCAAAAGGCTAACCCCAAAGGTCAGAACTGCTGTCCCGACAACTTCTGCAGAGCCACGAATGCCAAGGGTTTGGACACGTTCTTTCCCCTTGTAACGCTCACTGATAATAGCGATGGCAGATACATTGAGCAAACCGACCGCCATCCCAAAAATAATCCGAGATAAAAAGACAACCGGATAGGCTGGACTGATCAAGGGAATAAAGCCACACAGGGCGTACGCAACTAAGCCTATCACAATCATCTGACGCTCTGAAAACAGGCGCCCAATCCATTTATTGAAGATAAGTGAAACCATGATCCCTGCTGAAGGAAGCGAGACCAATAGCTCAATCATGCTATGAGGAATTCCCTTGTAATAGGCAAACATGGCCGACTGCGCACTCGAAATCGAAAACGAGGTCGTCAAAATGAATGAAAGCGCGAGAATACTCACTTTCTCCATGATTCTTTTCATTATATTATCCTTTAAACTAATCTTTTTTCACACTCCTCCTATAATAACACGAGCTAGTGACAGGACGCAATAGATTGAATTAAAAAAACGAAATGATTTCTCCATCATTTCGTTCGTGCTAGTAATTGTGAGGCGAAGACTCCTGTTCCAACCATCAAAACGCCAATCAAGACAAAAAGCAGGTGATTGGAAGGAGCTAGTGGCGTCACCAACTGGATGAAGAAAGAAGAGAGGGCTGATCCGAGATTGCAGCCAATCAAGACAAGCGAGGTCGCAAGGTTCAGGAGATTGGTTGGGATTTTTTCAGATAAGTGATAAAAGATACTGGTGACCCCCGTACTGTAGGTAAATCCTGCCAAGAGGGTTCCTAGAACCAGGCTCCACAGCTGTCCAGACAAGCCAATCAAGGCTAAAGCTAGACCGAAACCAAAGCACATGATCATGAGCAAGTGCTTTTTGAAAGCATGTGTCAAACTAGCAAATCCCACTCCCGCTACAATCCCTGTCAATTGCATCAGACTTAGGACTGTTCCAGCTGTTGTCGCCGTTCCCATACGAGCGTCAACAATGATATCCGGCACGCGCAGGCTAATGATGGAATTGAAACAAATGATGATGCCAGCAATCACGGCTAGCATCAGACTAAAACGCCATTGAGGGGAGCGAAGGCGTGCGGAACTTTTCTTTTTCTCCTTCAAGCTAGCCTGTTTTTTCCCCTTAGGATAGGGGACAAAAAGGATATAGAGGAGTAAAATCAAGTAACCACCTCCATATACGGCAAAGATCGCTGGCCAGCCTAGGGGTAAGAGTTGTCCCACCATAAAAGTCAAGATGGCAGAGCCCACCACTTCAGCAGCCCCCCGATAGCCCAGCATCCGAGTCTTGTCATTGCCTGAGTAGCGTTCACTGATAATCGAAATAGCCTTGGCATTGATCATTCCTGTCCCCAAGCCAAAGATCAAACGACTTAGAAAGATGAGAGGATAGTCCTGCACAACCAAAGGCAAAAGCCCGCTAGTTGAAAAGAGCAAAAGTCCTGCGACAATCATCTGGCGCTCACTCATCCACCGCTCGATCAGGCTATTTAAAAAGAGCATGGCCACAACCGCAAAGGCCGGAAGGGAAACCAAGAGTTCCACCTGGCCTGCTGAATATCCAAATTGGCTAAAATAGGCCTTCATAGCCGGCAAACCGGCTGTAATTGAAAATGATGAGATCAGCATGAGCGACAAACTCAAGAGACTGATTCTTTCCATTGTTTTTTTCATTTTTTATTTCCTACACTTTACTGGTAATTTTTTGATTTCACTAACTTTTTCAGAAAAGATTTAAACTAGTATTTTCAATAGAATCCTAGTATAATCAATTTAGAAAGAGAAAAACAGGACATTTGTCCTATTTTAGGAGATTAAGATGAAAAAAGTTTCCCCTTCTACGAAACTCATGGAGATCATCACTGACTACCAATTGGATCAGATCTTTCCAGGTGACTGTCTTAGTCAGCTGGACCTCGTTCTCTATCAGGCTGGAGAGTATATCTGCCGCCAGGGTTCTGACCAAGATGTCATTCCTTATTTTCTCAAAGGCCGGCTCAAGATCGTCCACAGTCTTGAAAATGGTAGCGACACCATCCTTGAAATCCAAGAAAAACCTGGACTCTTAGGAGAGATTGAACTCCTGCTCGATCGGGTCTGTATCACATCGGTCATTGCAGACCAAGACTCACTAGTCGTTCAGCTCTCTGCTCGGCATTTCAAGGACCGACTCCTACTTGATCCAACCTTTTTGCGCTCTACTGCCAAGACCTTGGCTGAGAAATTGCACCAGATCAACTATTTGGCTCCTGCCAACTTTCATTATTCGGTCAAGGAACGCCTAGCTACGCATTTTCTGGAGCATTGTGATGAAAATGGGACCCTCAAGCCCAAGATGAATCAGCTGGCCCTGCGTTTTGGGATCAGCTACCGCCACCTTAGCCGTGTCATCAAGCAGATGATCGACGAGGGCTTAGTCCAAAGAGAAGGGCGAGTCTATACGATTTTAGATGCAAAAAGGATGAATGATTTGTCCATCAAACATGCGGAAACCGCCGACAGATAACTTTAATTTTAGGCTCTTTTGTGTTATCATGGAGGTTAGAAAGAAAGTGAGAGTAAAACGATGAAAGCAATTGAAAAAGTTACAAGAGCATCCCATTTGATTGATATGGATGACATCATTCGCGAAGGAAATCCAACACTTCGAGCTGTTGCGGAAGATGTGACCTTCCCTTTGTCTGATCAGGAAATTATCCTAGGTGAAAAAATGATGCAATTCTTGCACCATTCTCAAGACCCTGTTATGGCTGAAAAACTTGGCCTCCGTGGAGGAGTGGGACTCGCTGCCCCTCAGCTGGACATCTCGAAACGCATTATCGCTGTTTTAGTGCCCAATCCAGAAGATGCCGATGGCAACCCACCAAAAGAAGCCTATAGCCTTCAAGAAGTCATGTACAATCCAAAGGTTGTTGCCCATTCTGTGCAAGATGCGGCTCTTGGTGACGGGGAAGGCTGTCTCTCTGTAGACCGCAACGTCCCAGGCTATGTGGTTCGCCATGCCCGCGTGACCGTGGAGTATTTCACAAAAGATGGGGAAAAGAAACGCATCAAACTCAAAGGTTATAACTCCATCGTCGTCCAACACGAAATCGACCACACCAACGGCATCATGTTCTATGACCGCATCAATCCAAACAACCCATTTGAAATCAAAGAAGGCCTCTTGATTTTAGAATAAGATACAAAGGGCGTAGCGGATACAGTCAAAATAGGGAATACGACGAAGAATCCAAAAGATTCTAGGAGGATTCATCTTTTTGACACAATCCGTAGCCCGTGTTCATTTAATAAGATACAAAGGGGATAACTGACAAAAACGTAAGGTAGAAGTGATGAATTCACTCCTACCTTACGTTTTTTATTTACGAGACTGCGTCTACCGATTTCTGTCGCTTGGCGCAGTGTTTGATTGGAACTACTCCTACCTGCGGTACTCGTACTTCCTGATCAACTGGGCGGGGGGACTAAAAAGGTCCGGTGGACCTTTTTTGCCCGAGCCTTAAATCCAAAAAGCGAGGTAGAAATCAAACTCTTCGAGTTACTGATTTCTGTCTCTTAGCACAGTGGTTGATTGACGGTACTTGAACCTTTCGGTTCTTCGTCCAGTCTAATCAACTGTGTGGGGGCAGGACTACGAAATCGAGACTGCGTCTACCGATTTCTGTCCTGCTCCCTATATTGCCCAATCTCCGTTGCGGAAGACTGGGACGCGGGTACCGTCTTCTCGGATGCCGTCGATATCCATTTGGCTTGAGCCGATCATGAAGTCGACGTGGACGTCTGAGCGGTTGAGGCCGGCTGCTTCGAGTTCTTCTTCTGTGAATTCTGCGCCACCTTCTACGCTGGTTGCATAGGCTGCCCCGATGGCCAAGTGGTTAGAGGCATTTTCATCGAAGAGGGTGTTGAAGAAGGTGATGCCTGATTGGGAAATTGGGCTTGGATCTGGTACAAGGGCACATTCACCTAAGGCACGCGCTCCCTTGTTTTTGAAGACCAAATCTTTCATGACTTGATCGCCCTTTTCAGCTGTGATATCCACAATTTCTCCATTTTCAAAGGTCACTTTGATGCCTTCGATGATGTTCCCATTGTAGCTAAGCGGTTTTGTAGAAGTGACATAGCCTTCTGCGCGACGGAAGTCAGGGGCTGTGAAGACCTCTTCTGTCGGCATGTTTGGCAAGAAGCCTTCGCCTTGGGCATTGATAGCTCCGGCAGATTCCCAAACGTGGTTTTTCGGCAAGCCAAGAGTCAAATCGGTGCCTGGCGCTGTGTAATGAAGGGCTGAGAATTGTTCTTTATTAAGGGTATCTGCCTTGCTCTTCAAAATAGCAGCATGCTCTTCCCAAGCCTTGACTGGATCTTCTTCGTACACCCGGCAAGTCTTGAAGATTTGATCCCAAAGGAGATCCACTGCTTCTTCATCGCTCGCCGCATTTGGGAAGACTTTTTTCGCCCATTCTAAACCAGCTGCAGCAGCAACAGTCCAGCTGACCTTGTTGGATTGAGTGGCGATACGCATTGGTTTCATGGCCATACCCAAAGCCTTGGCAGAGGCAGACAATTTCTCTGCATCGACACCATTTAAGGCACCTGGATCAGAAGAACGGACACCAAGACGACTGGCTTTGTGTTCCAAGAGGTAGTTCATCTCTGCAATCTTGTAGTCAGGCACGTTGTCCAAGCGATCCATCGGTGCATGGAGGAATTTTTCCCGGTTGGTGAAGTCATCTGCCCATTGGATGATCACTTCGTGCGCACCCAAGGCATAGGCTTCCTTCACAATCAAGTGGGCCAATTCTCTTTGTTCCACATCGATGTTCAAAACCAAGGTATGGCCAGGTTGCACGTTGATGCCATTCGCCACCAACAATTTAGCGTATTTTTCGAGGTTTTCTTTAAAATTTGGTAAAACCATTTTTTTCTCCTTCATAAGTGAATGATCTTCTCTTAGTATACCACAAGTCCATGCAAAAAGGATTCCGCTCCTGCAGAATCCTGATTCTTCTTTCTCGATCAAGGAAGAACATAACCTTGATCATCTACTGTATGGGGATGCCCAGAATTGCCATTCTCCCTCAAGGCTTCCAAATCTTGATCCAAAATCGAATTGTAATCCGTACTACCTTCACGGGTTACTCGCGTCGATACTTGGCGCAAGAGTTTTTCATTGAGATTGCGGACCCAGCGACCATTACTATGATCATTGGCACGCATATAATTTTCTCTGACGATTTCTCCATAAAGAGATTCATTGACTTGGTAGCCTTGCTTGCGCAACCCCAACAGACCGATCTCGACGATCTCATCTGGACTATAGTCTTCAAAGTCAAATGTAGTCGGGATCCGACTTTGCAAACCTGAATTGACCTGCAAGAAGTCATGCATCTCTCTGGTATAGCCAGCAAAGATAATGACGATATCACGGCGGTGGTCCTCCATAAATTTGAGGACTTCATCCAAGGCTTCCTTCCCAAAATCATCATTTGAACCAGTAAAGAGGGTATAGGCCTCATCGATAAAGAGGACACCACCCAGTGCACTCTCTAAAACTTCGCGCGTCTTCAAGGCTGTATGCCCTTGGTAGCCTCCAACCAGATTGCTCCGCGAAACTTCGATGAATTTCTTCTGCTTGATCACCCCTTTTTGGAAGAGGATATTGCCCAAAATGCGGGCCACGGTCGTCTTCCCTGTACCAGGATTTCCAAGAAAGAGAGAGTGCAAGGTCGTATCTTCGACGATGCCACCTTGTTCAGCCCGTTTTTGATTGAACTCAGCCATGGCCACGAATTGTTCCACTTGCTCTTTCACCTTGGCAATGCCAACTAAACGGTTGAGGGCAGCCATTCCATCTTCTTCCTTATCGGCTCCTGCTTGATACTTACCTTGGTTAAGGACAGCATCGATATCGCTATTGAGGATGGTCTCAATATCATCGGAACCTTGGGCCACTACCCGATCTGCCATGGTCTTAGTCAATTGCTCATCCAGGTTACGGATCCAGCGACCATTGCTCTTATCTAGAGAGCCATCATAGGCCCGCTTAACATGCCGTGCATAATAATCCCGGTCTTCGAGCTTGTAGTCCCCTTTGCTTAAAATCATTTCGCCCAGTTGGACAATCTCATCTCCCGTGAAATCTTCAAAGATGAAATTATTTGGCACCCGAGAACGGAGGCCTGGATTGGTCTTTAAGAACTCCTCCATTTCCTTGGTATAGCCGGCAAAGATAATCATGATGTCATCGCGATTGTCCTCCATAAACTTGAGGATGGTATTGATCGCCTCAATCCCAAAATCCGCACCGCTGTCCTTTTTATCCAAGCTATAGGCTTCATCAATAAAGAGGATGCCCCCACGCGCTTTTTCAAGCAGGGCCTGGGTCTGTTCAGCTGTTCCTCCAATATTCGAAGAGATCAGATCGGACTCCGTTGCTTCCACGAAACGGAATTCCTCCCCTGAGAGGACACCTGCATCAAAGAGAACTTGTCCCAACAGACGGGCCACCGTCGTTTTCCCTGTACCAGGATTTCCCATAAAGGCTGCATGGAGTGTTTGCTTTTCAGGGGCCTTGCCACTGGCGATTCGTTTCTTGTTAAATTCCACCATGTTGATCATTTTCTTGATCTCATGTTTGACTTTTTCAAGACCAATCAGGCTATTGAGTTCTTGAAGAGCATCTTGTTTCTTCTCTGGTCCAGAGTCTCTTGCGGTGGTTGGAGCCACCGTTGCATCCGTCACCTGTCCCGTAGCAACGACTTGCGCATTGCCCTTGGCCACTTCTCTACCGACAAGATAGTCACAACCATCCTCGATTTCCTTGGTCAGATCACGCGCATCCCCCTGGCTATAGGTCATGATGCCCACCTTCGCAAAGGCTCCACCTTGAAGCCGGATATTAGGATCCGCAATCTTATGGCAAATCAGATGCTCAGCCATCAACACACTCTCATCAAAAACTCCAAATGAAATGGTTTGGGTATTCTCATTCAAGAAAGTCGTTTCTCCAGTCAAAGAAGCAAATGATGCTTCATAGACGCATAAACATTCTGAAAATGTAGCCTGGTGAGCTCGGATCATACTATTGTATGAATTGATGGAGGTCATACGATCCGAATCCGAATTGAATTGAACATTATTGTCAAGACAGACCCCAGTCCCCGTAGGTAGCTCAATTTTACAGTTTTCAGACTCCCAAATGACATTCCTCAACCAAACTGGTGGAAAATCATTTTCCAGATCCCCGCCTGTAATCGTTGAATTTTTTGCGATCACTTCTGAGTCCTTGGCATGGATCGTATTATTCTCAAATTTTTCAATTTGGACATTTTCTAAGGTCAACTTGGAACCTTCTGATAGTTCTATCTTAGAAAAAATCGTTGAATTGCGAATGGACAATTCCGAAGCGGACATACCGATGGCACTTTGGTGTTTTTCCGGAACCTTCATTCCGACTCCTTCCAAAGTCATTTTCGAATTCGTATCCATATAGATAAAAAATTCATTATTTGTTGGAGTGGTTGCTTCAAAATAGACCTGTTTACAGGTGATGTCTGAGCCATTCCATAAACTCAAAGTAGTATAATTTCCACCAACTTTAAACCACAAGTCTTCAAACGTCACCTGAACTCCTTCTACAAATCGGAAGGAAGCCTCAATGATGTTGTTAAACATGCGCCCATTGCCATTTGGATTTGGGACTACATGCCCCACAAAATGAAGGTTCTTGTCGATCTCGATCACTTTATTTGTCGGCCATTGAAAGACATACCCATTTTCAAACTCGATGGTATCCCCATCCTGCGCTTTTTCAATCGCATCCATAAAGTTCCAACTATTGTTGTAAGGCCCTACTAAATATCTTGCCACGCGCTTCTCCTCTGTTTCATTTTTTTGGAAGAACATCCATTGTATTTCTGTTTCCTTGTTACAAACACTTGTCACTAAAAATTGTAACACAATCCGGATCCAAAGAAAACACTTATCCGGTCTGAACGGACTTAAAAACCTCTATTTTCAAAAAGAAAATAGAGGCTATCATCTAATCTTTCAAGGCTGAATATAAGCTGACTAGAGCAATCGCTCCTAAGAGCATAGTGGTGGAAAGGAGCAGCACCTTGTCAGCTACTTCTAGCTTATCGACAAAGACTTTTTCAGCAGGTTTGTCTTCCGCAAAAATGACAACCGTCATGTTCTATTCCTTTCTTAGTCATCCTCCTCACCCAGATAGAGACGTCGTGCTTCTGGGCTGTTGCTAAGAATATCGAGATAGGTTTCATACTCATCTGGCAGGGGCTTTCCTAATGAGATATCTAGCTCTGGATTCACATTTTTCCCAAAAAGAAAGCAGAGATAGAGACGTTCATTGAGCGTTGGAAAAACTTCGAGAGACATGAGCTCAGCCTGCCCGACTCGCTCCCAATCCTGTTCTTGGATATCTGGTAGGATATAGGCTTGGAAGAGTCCCATTAGAGCATTGTCCTCTGGTTGGCCACTTTCCTTGTCCGCCTGAACCAAGGAAAGCCGTTGGCCAAAACCAGCTACTTGGCGCTCCCGTCCCTTCACCGAAACCGTAATCGAATGCCCACCCATATGGCTATAGATCCATTCTTTGGGTAACCGATAATCTAACAGGGGATCAAGGTCCTTGACAATCGTCATAGGACTAGAGCGTAGAAACTGACGAGTGACTGCTTTACAAAAGAGAATATTCTCCTCTTTCAAGGTCACTACCTTCCAGCTATTTTCCTCCTTAAAAAGGTTAAAAAATACCAGATAGGGCTCTCGCACCATTTGTGCTAAGACATAGACGCCGTTTCGTAGGCGAATGGAAATGACTTTCCCTGACTTCCAGGGTATTGCTCTTTTTTTCTTTTCTATCATTAGCCAACCTCAAACTGAGCGAGGATCGTTGAATCCATCAAAACAAATCATCAAAGAGACTGAGTTGATTATCCTCTGGCATATTGCCAAGAATCCCCATCTCATCCATCTTTTCAACCAGGGTGGACGAGATACCGCCGCGCTTGCGGAGCTCAGTCTTAGAAAGAAATTCTCCTTCTTCACGCGCCCGCACGATTTGCTTGGCAACGTTCTCTCCCAGACCATCCATCGCGACAAATGGTGGAATCAGGGTGTCCCCATCGATCAAGAATTCTGTCGCCTGACTGCGATAGAGGTCTAGCTTGCCAAACTTGAAGCCCCGCTCCCACATCTCGTTGACAATCTCAAGGGTGGTGTAGAGATCGATCTCCACATTGGAAGCTTCGTTGTTCTTGCGTTTCTCAGCAATCTCCTTCATCCGAGCTTTCACGGCCTCAAGGCCTGCACCCATGGTTTTGATGTCAAAGGCCTTGGCCCGAATCGAGAAGTAGGCACAGTAATAATAGAGAGGATGATGCACCTTAAAGTAGGCCACACGAAGGGCCATCATAACGTAGGCAGCCGCATGGGCTTTGGGGAACATGTACTTGATCTTCCCACAGGACTCGATGTACCACTCAGGAACATTGTTTTCCTTCATGGCTTGGATGTAGCCATTGCGCTCTTCTTCTGAGATCTTGAGCCACATGCCTTTCCGCACGCGCTCCATGATGGTAAAGGCCGTCTTAGGCTCGAGTCCTGCGTGCATGAGGTAAACCATGATGTCATCCCGACACCCGATAACGGTCGATAGGTCGGCAATGCCCGCCTTGATCAAGTCTTGGGCATTTCCTAACCACACGTCGGTACCATGAGACAGACCAGAGAGCTGCAAGAGCTCCGCAAAGGTGGTTGGATGGGTCTCATCCACCATGCCTCGAACGAAGTTAGTTCCGAACTCTGGAATCCCCAGCATACCAGTTGAAGTACCGATTTGCTCCGGTGTGACCCCTAGGATATCGGTTCCTGAGAAGAGGGCCATGACACCTGGGTCATCCATAGGAATATCATTCGGATCAATGCCTGACAAGTCTTGAAGTTTCCGAATCATGGTCGGGTCATCGTGTCCCAGGACATCGAGCTTGAGGACGTTCTCATCGATATCGTGGAAGTTAAAGTGGGTGGTCTGCCATTCAGCTGTCACATCATCTGCCGGATACTGGACCGGAGTAAAGTCATAGACATCCATATAGTTTGGAATAACAACGATCCCCCCCGGGTGCTGACCGGTCGTCCGCTTCACCCCAGCGGCACCGAGAGCTAAGCGTTCGACCTCGGCATCTCGATAGTACTTGCCAAAATCACGCTCATAACCCTTGACAAAACCATAGGCAGTCTTGGCTGCGACGGTACCTACCGTTCCTGCCCGGAAGGCATATTCTTCCCCAAAGATATCCCGAACATCCAAGTGGGCGCTGGGCTGGTCTTCCCCAGAGAAGTTCAAATCGATATCGGGTACCTTATCCCCATCGAAACCAAGGAAGGTCTCAAAGGGAATGTCTTGGCCGTTTTTACTGAGTTGGTGTCCACAGTTTGGACAGTCCTTATTGGGCATATCAAAACCAGATCCATAAGAACCGTCTGTGATGAACTCACTGTATTGGCACTGGCTGCAAACATAGTGAGGCGAGAGCGGATTGACCTCAGTGATCCCGATCATGGTCGCGACAAAGCTGGATCCAACGGATCCCCGTGAACCCACCAAGTAACCCCGCTCATTGGAACGGTGCACCAGCATTTGCGATGCCAGATAAATCACGGCAAACCCATTCCCCAAGATGGAGGTCAATTCCTTTTCAATCCGCAGATCCACAATATCAGGGAGCGGATTACCGTAGATCTCAAAGGCTCGCTGATAGGTCAATTCCGCAACCGTTTCTTCGGCCTTGTCGATAAATGGCGTATAGAGGTCGCCCTTGACTACTTCGACCGGCTCAAAGGTCTCTGCGAGCGCATTGGTATTTTCAATAACAATCTTGCGCGCCAAGTCTTCTCCCAAAAAGGCAAATTCATCTAGCATTTCATTGGTGGTTCTGAAATGCGCTTTCGGAAGTGGCGCTGGCTGGGCATCTTCTCCGTGCCCGATGGTCCGGTTGATCATGGCCCCTTGACCGAGACTGCGGACAATGATCTCCCGATAGATCTCATCTTCCGGCTCCAGATAGTGGACATTCCCTGTCGCAAGAACGGGTTTGCCGAGGCGATCTCCCACTTCAATCAAGCTCTTGATAATGGTCTGGAGCTCGTCCATGTCCTTGACCTGCTCCTTGGCAATGAGGGGTGCATAGATAGCCGGTGGCATGACCTCGATAAAGTCGTAGTACTTGGCCACTTCGACCGCCGCATCCACGCCTTGTGACATGACCGCATCAAAGACTTCCCCTTCTGAGCAGGCCGATCCAAGGATCAAGCCCTCGCGGTGGGCATCCAGCACGGTCTTGGGAATTCGTGGGACTCCTTCGAAATACTTGGTCCCAGACAGCGAGACCAGTTTAAACATATTCTTAAGGCCGGTCTGGTTCTTGACATAGAGAGTCGCATGCTTGACCCGCGCCTTCTTATAAGAATTCTCATCGATCAAATCGATATTCAAATCCTTGAGATTGGTCACCCCATGCTTTTCAGCGACATCTTTGATGAAGATAAAGAGCAGGCGCCCCGTTGCTTCCGCATCGTAGTTGGCCATGTGGTGGTGCTCCAAGCCCACTCCAAACCGCTTGGTCAAAGGTCCCAAACCATGACGTTTAAAATCTGGGTAGAGGTTGCGAGCAAATTCCAGTGTATCGATGACTGGCTGGGTGATCTTCGGAAGACCATGGCGCTCATAGTTGGCATTCATGAAGCCCACGTCAAAGGTAGCATTGTGGGCAACGAGAACGGTTCCCTCACAGAAGGCCTGAAATTCCTTCAAGACCTGCACCAAGGGCTTAGCCCCACGGACGTGCTCATTGGTGATCCCTGTCAATTGGGTCGTAAAGGCCGACAGAGGATGGCCCGGATCAATAAACTCGTCAAACTCCTCAATGACATTGCCCTTGTACATCTTAGAGGCAGCGACCTGGATCAAGTCATTGTAAATGGCTGAAAGTCCCGTCGTTTCCACGTCAAAGACCACATAGGTCGCTTCATTGAGGTCTAGATCCACCTCGTTATAGGTGATGGGCACCTTGTCCTCTACAACATTGGCTTCCATCCCATAGATCAGCTGGATCCCAGCCTTCTTGGCTGCTTTAAAGCCATGTGGGAAGCTCTGCACATTGCCATGGTCGGTAATGGCCACCGCCTTGTGGCCCCACTCAGCTGCCTTGGCGATCAGCTCTTCGACTTCCGGCAGGGCATCCATAGTCGACATATTGGTATGCGCATGGAATTCTACCCGGCGCTCACCCTCTGGCATCAGGTCCTTGCGGGCATAATGCACGACTTCCTGGATATCTTGGACATTCATGGTCAAGTCGCGCGTGAAATTGTTCATTTCGATATTTCCCCGCACTCGTAGCCAGCTGTTCTTCTTGATCATGTCAAACTTCTGGGCTTCTTCCTCATTTTTGACCCATTTCTGAAGAGAAAAACTCGAGGTATAGTCGGTCATCTTAAAGCTGATCAAGACCCGACCGGTCCGTGTCACCTTGTGCTCCACGTCAAAGACCACACCCTCAAAAACAATCCGGTTCTCTTCTGTCGTGATCTCGATCATCGGAGTGATCTCAGCCTTGTCTAGCTTGGGTTTAGCCGCAGCCTTTTTAGCCTTAAAATCAAAGACCGGCTTTTCTTCAACTGCTGGTGGCGGAGCCATCTGGGCCAAGGATTCCATAGCCCGCAAAGTCTCTTCATTGGCCGCTTGGAAGATCTTTTCATTTTCCTCCTCAAAGCGCGCCACTTCTTGCTCTGTCAACTCCTCATCAGACTCCACCCGACAGGTGAAATGCGGAAAACCAAAGGCTTCCAACTGCTTGGCAAGATTGGGCAAATGGTTCTTACGAAAATGCTCCGTATCAACCGAAGAAGGCCCTGAGATGATCAATTCCTGCCCTTCCGCGCGCACCTGCAAGTCTTGGTAGAGCCCCTTAAAGCCTTGACTAGCGCAAGGGCCTTCCTCAAAAACCTCCCGGTAGTAGGCCTGCAATAAATCCGCAGAAAAGTCCGGATTAGCCACTTGAATGGTAAAGGTCGCCTGGTTTCCCGTCTTTGAAAATTCATCCTTCAAGCGCTGGCGCAATTCCTTAAACAAAACAATCGGTAAGACTTCCGCAAAAGCAAAGCGGAACTCCCAGACTCGACTGACCTTGTGCACCACGACTTCTTGAATCTCCGCATGCAAAAAGGCACTGGAAGATCGCATCTCCAGCGGCATATCCAGCTGATCCATTAAAATTTCAAAGGTGTTGGACATTGTTTCTCCCTTGATCTTGATTCTTTTGCTCGCTTTTGAGTGACCCGCTTCTAAGCAAAAACAGGCCATTCAAAAACATTAGTAACCCTTATTTTATCACAATTTAAGGATTAATTCGAGGGAGAAGTGAAGACGAAAAAATCACCGATAGGTCGGTGATTTGTTTTCATGTCTGGGTTAATATTCTTTAGTATTCATTCTTTCTTCTCACCTTTTATAATAACGATAAAAATTCTTCCTGACTATTCACTATATATTCCTTACCATCTACAGAATACTCTGCAGGAATTGTCACATCCGAAAATAGATTCTCTCCTTCTCTATCAAAAAGTTTAAGAATTGGTAAATATTCTTCTAATTCAGGTTTTTTACCCAAAATACCAATCATGGATTCTTTTTCAGAAAATATTTCTTCTGCTTTTGGATACATACTTGACATTATCGCATCTGAAAGAATAAGAAAATTGGTAGCTAGAGGCGAGAGCCAGCGAGAAGGTATCGGAAGAGCCACAAAATATATGAGATTGAAATAAGGTCTTAAACTCCTTAGGAAAGCAACTGTCAGTTGGGCAGTTATTTTCGTTTGTGATATTGAAAACACTCATCAACTGATCAAAAATATTAAAGATATTAAAGATATTAAAGATATTAAAGATATTAAAGGTTTCAAAACTTTAACAAACTAAGAGACTATTCTACGTATCTCCTTTTTTAAATTTTTATCAACTCACTACAGTTGATAAAGAGCCATATTTTGTAATCCTTTAAATTTTTTACAGAATATAAAATCCCTAACTTTAGCTATTTTGGTAAATTATCGATGATTTGTTGCAATCTATCAGGTGAAATCGGGTCAACCAGAACGTATTTGGCATCCAACATATAGATGCCCTCGGTCAACGACTCTAAGAATTGTCGATAAGGAACCTCGGCTAGTTTTTCACCATCGGCTGTCATAATGAATAATCGTGCTACTGCAACCTTACTTCCTCGATACTGTTGCAAATATTGAGGTTCCAACTCAGGGTATGCTGGTAGGACTGTCCGCGCTTCACTATTTAGATAATTGATAGGGATAATGATATCCTCACCATTTTGCTCTACTTTAAAAACTTGCTGCTCAGAGTAATAAGCATTCAACTGTTGGGTGAAGCGCAAACGCTGGTCATAACTATTTAAGAGTTGATCATCCGGCACATGGATAATTTGCCCTAGATAGAGTTCATTGATGTAAATAGGACGTTTCACCCCCATAATTTCCACGATAGGATGATCTTTTACTTCCTTAGTCAATTCTGAAAGAGCTGATAAAAAAATGTCAGTGAAATGAAAATCAAGAATGGAATCTTTATCATACTCCATGCCATCATGTTCACACACACTTACATCTAAGAGAACAAGCAATGTTTTCAAAAACATCAAGGCCCCAGTCCAGTCAGAAGCTGTCGCCAAATCTGGAACAGATACCTGATAGGCTTGACCGTCAAAAGCTAGACGGAAACCTAAACTAGACTTCCCTTTGACTCCAAACTGAACAGAATGGAAATCCGAAATAAGAGAGTCTGCAGATGGCTTTAATCCTGCATCCTTAGCGGAAACGCTGTAACATTCAAAGAGTTCTGCTTGAAGAACCTCTCCAATACTTAGTGATTGAGTGCTTTTAATTGTAAAAATAACTGATTTCATTTTTTCTTCCTTCTGTCTACCGGTAGATTTTTTCTACGACGTAGAATTGTTACTTCGCTGATAGGGATTTTTCCTGAAGCATACATGGTCTGGCCATATTTATCATCCATTAACACCGCATCATTAGCTAAATTGTTTTCAATTAGAAATTCTTTATCAAAAACCAGGAGTCGCACGTAGGAATCAGGTGCTGTATAATCATCATCACCACGCTTTTGACCAGCAATTTGAAATTCATGATCTTTATACAAGACACGATCATAAACCACATACCTTTGACTAACCTCGCTGTAAGAAACAAGCTTTCCGTATATACCTTCACCGGCATCGGAAACATAGGAACTATAGGGGATGTAGCCTTCATCCAACATCGCTGGATCTTCCGAAAGCAGGATATAACTATTTATATAATTCACAAAATTAGAGTATACTTTGTTTTGATAGACTAGAAATTCTTTACGCATACTATCCCTTCACATACACCATTTTACCATCTTTATCAACTATACCAACTAAGACTTCTTCTCCGCCAACATTTAGATATAATTTGGAACCTTGCTTAAGTCTACTTCTATCTGAATGACGATATTCTGGAACCAAAAACTCATCTGAATCTGATTTTATAAAACCATTTCCGCTTGCAGGGTCGATTACTTTCTCAGGCTTACCTTTAGAATCCATTATAATATTACTATTCACATCAAGTAAATTTCCATCAATATCTCCATATGGAATCGTAATAAAGTCAGTGTCATCAGTCGTGTACTCTAGGCGAAGATAAGCGTCTGTTTTAAGCTTCAAATTACCATTCTGATCACGTACTGCTACCCTATTTCCATTGGAATCAATCATAGTTTCAACAAAAGGAGAACCCTCATAGTCAAGACGTAATCCTTCAACCGCTTCATGAATATTTGTAATATTTTTAACATCTGAACGCTTCGCTACATAACCACCAGCGGTCGCGTCTTCTTCTTGATTAAACATCCAACCCTCAGCATCAATCGGCATAATCTTTTGCATTACTGTTGAAGTATCCGGTTTTGGAAGTGTATTACGAATATCAAGCATCATATCATATTCAGACGGTGTCATTTTTGTCACATGCGTATTCCTTAGTCGATTAAACTCATCCCAAGAAACACCGTACTCCTGCAGTTTAGAGTCAATGATTTCTCGAGTTGTTGGTTCCTTCACCTCTGGCACATCCAACTCAACCTTCGGCTTAGTTGTTCCTACATGTTCAACAGCCTCGCCCTTTATAGTAGATAAATCTTTCGGTTTTGTCAACACATCAATATCTGGCGTCTTGGATTTTGGAACCATAGTTGTTGTTCCAGCCACTGCTTCAACTGGTTTGATTTTTGGCACTTTTACATCAACTTTAGGTTTTACTGGCACCTCCAGATCCACCGTTTTAGCTGGCTTGAGTTTTGGTATTTTCACATCCGCATGAGTATTGGGAACTGTAGCTGTATCAGATATATTTATTTCCTTAACGATTTTTGAAGTATCGATTTTAGGTCTAGAAATTTTAGTCATAGCTAACTGAAAGATCCCCAAATTATCGAGAAGGTCAATTGTTGCAGTCGCAACATCTGTTGTACCTTTCACCCATCCATAATTCTTAGCCACAAATATTTCGTCTTTGGTTGCTTTTTCCCCCGTTGATGGATTTTTCCCTGTTTTTAAAATATATTGATTACGTTTATTCATATAATCTGGATCACGCCAATCAATAGGTTGCTTTTTCATCAGTTCGTTGAAACGATAATATTCATAATCCTTTTTCGCTTTATCTGCATCTGATCCAAAAATATAATCGAACTCAATAGATGTACGACCAGTCATAAATTCAATATGGTCTGAACTAAGCTCCGTTAATGTTTTTGAATCAATCTTCTTTTTATCCGATGCTCGAAGATTTGCAAACATTTTCTTTTTATCTGTTCTTTCTTGTAAAGTGTCCTCTCCACTAGACTTTTTAAGGTTATAAACTCTATAAATATATGCTGCTTCTTGTAGAGTAACACCGCCTTTTGTATATACATACTGGCCAGTATTAAGATAGCGTTCGTAGTCTTTCACAGCATATCCATAGCTTTCTTCTAAATTTGCAAGGCTTGACTGACTAATTTTATTTTCAAACTTTCGATTTTTCAAAGATTTAGATACTGATTTCGGTACTGAAACATCTGGATAATCCTTATAATAATTTATTAAAAAGTCAAGCTCTCCTGCATTTAATTCTTTGCCCTTATTTGCTTTTTCAATAATCTTCTTATAACTTTCCTGTCTCTCTACTGTACTCAATATAACCTTATTTATTTCTAAATCAGGATATTTAGCTGCAAATTCTTTGGCAAACTTTCTTTCGCCACTAGTTAATTGTTTTCCTTCAATAACTTTATCTACAACTACTCTATAACGCATCTCCTCAGCTTTTAAAGATCGCACTTCTTTGGTATATTGTAGAATTTCCTGATCTACCACTCCTGGATACTCACTATTATACCGTTCAATTGCTGTAAGATCCGATTCTGTTAGCTCCTCTCCGTTATATAATTTCTGAAGAGCCTTATCATAGGATTCTTGTAGGTTAACTGCACGAGCTTCCCATTTTGTTGCAACAGTGGTAGCCCAATCCGTACTTGTTGTACATTCAAAAGTTCTAGCACCAAAAGAGACACCTAGAGTATGTTCTGCAGAAGCGATTGTTGCCGCAGCATCATTTGCTGCGGTGCAGGCTGAAGCAGAAGCAGTATCAAAGGCTCTTAAGTGCTCTAATTTCTCAGTAGCTACTCTAATTTGTTCATCCAGTTCAGATGCTTGTTTACGTAATGATTCTAATGAAGCTTTCTGTGTATCAGTGAGTTTATCTCTTCGTTCAAAACTTGCAATAGAAGAACTAACTTGCATACTCCCTCTGGTTGCGTTATTAATTTCAGTTTGGAGCTCCTCCTCATCCAAACTCTCTGAACCACATAGCGCTGTATAGGTGTCAGCAAGGTAGTCTGCAGCGTCTGCAACAGCTTCAGAATATAAGATACAAGCTTGATAATAGGAAACCATAATTCCTGACGCATAAGTACGCGCAGCATCATAACCATCTCCTTGTAGTTCATATGAGCCACTAAATGTACTGAAGGCATTGATCAGTTGCTTGTAGCCTGCCACACGCGCTTGAGAAGCGCTTGAAGTTGTAGAGGACATTGTCTGAAGGGCACCGTAGTTTACTTTAACCATCTATCTCTTCCTTTCTCAATGCTTTGCCGAACTATACAGTTCTTCGCTTCCTGTCCCTGTATTACTATTGATATATCCTGCAATCGAAGCATCTGTCGTCTGGAACTCTGCATGAATTCCATGAAGCACTTGAATAAAGTCGATAGCCCTCTCTTTCGCCTGCTCACCTGTATTTTTATCTTTATCGATATTGCTGGCCATTCCTGCCTGACCTTGATAAACATTGCCATCATCTTTTGTCCCAATAGCTGAACTCACTGAATTTGATGCAGACACAATGCTATCCGCATAGGAATGAACTGTATCATTTGATTGAATTGCCATAAAAATATCCTTTCATTGAAGAAGAGTGTTTGGTAGAGAAGTATTTATATGATAAATCATATAAATCAAGTCTTCATTGACCTTTATATTAATTATTCATCACTTTTATCATTCTAAACTAAATCAAAAACGAAGCAATGGCTTGCCTAAGTGAGTTCTCCTCATTTATGATAGAGCATGTTGAATAATTGAAAATATTCTATCAAATGAAGCATCTTAGTAATCTGTTCTGTTGTACTTGGAGTCAACTTTACCTCTTACTTGAACGAAGCCCAAACGAATAGTGATCATACTCTTAAAAGATAGCTAAATCTATCTCAGTTTTCATTTACATTCCTCATTGCTTGTGAGAATTAAAAGTCCGACTCAAAAGCGCTACCTTACTATCATACCTGAAATTACTTTGGAAATCAAATTAATTACTAGTTAGGGAGAGTTGAGGGGATCAAAAAGAGAGAACCCTGGTTCTCTCTAATATCTTTTTTGATTTGCTTCTTTTTCAGCTAGCTCATTTAAGAGTTGAGTGCGTTTCTTCTGAACCATTTCAAGCTGACGCTCTGTCTCACGATACTGCTTTTTTAGTTGCAATTCCTGCTCATCTAAATCCAAATAGATTTTTCGAGTTGTCGCATCCATCTGTTCTAGTAGTTGAATATAAAAGGAGCGATGAGAAGGTGTTACCCCCATCAAAAGTAAATCATTGAGCTGATAAAGAGCATCTCCTTGAGAATACTCAAGATCTTCCCGCAACTGATAGAGCGCTTTTTGCTCATCTTGATTATCCTCTAACTGAAGATCCAACCTCATCTGATCCTTATAGAGTAGGTCCAACTTCTCTTGTTGTTTATTTTGTTTATCCATTGACTAGGAATCCTCCATTAGAAAAGTTAATTACCACTTTCATACCAAAAATATATAAACCTTAATGTAATAGATAAAACTAATTCCTAGTATTTGCTATCTCTATATAATACTTATATTATATAAAAAATCAAGGTAAACTATCTGCTGCAGCTTTTTCACCATCAGTAGGCGATGTATCTGTAGTATCATTTTTCGGTTTTCCATACGATTCTACCACACCACCTTTTGCAATGGAGCTGGCTATAGAAGTATCTGCTTTATAAAACGATGTCGCTACATGGTCTAAATAGTTATTTAATTTACTCACCACAGTCGCAACATTCCCCACTATTGATTTAATTTCATCTGTTCCAGATGAAATTAAATAACCCGAGTCATCAGAAACAGCCGAAGCTCCATCAGTGATCTGATCACCTAGTTCTTTTGCAGCAACTTGAATACCATGAATATGAGCAACATCTATTTCAACTGTCGAGTCCATTACCATATAATTACTTCCTCCTCTTAAATTCTATATACATTAATTTATCCCCATTCTACCATTATAATATTTCTGTATATCCTCATAGTTTGTGATTTTGGTTGTCTTCCCTTCGATACTCCATTTAGCATCTAAGTATAAACCATCATAAACAGATATTCCAGTTTTCAGAAATTCTGTCTCAAGATTGATGAGCTCCCTACCATTTATAATAGTCCCATTCTCCTCATTAATTACTTTATAAGCAAAGCTATTCTTTTTAGAAAAAAGGTTAAATGCTAATCGATCGGAATGTTTTAAATTGATGTTTCCGTTATAATCTTGTGATTTCCAAAATCCGTTATCAAAAGGCTCAACACCCGATCTGTTTTTTTCATCTGTGAACAACCTGATGTCAATCTGATTTTTCACGTTAAGCTCTTGCTCTGTTTTCTCAGCATCTATTTTTAGAGTTCTAAGATTTAGTAAAAAGTATCGATATTTTTTCTGTTCGGTTATCGAGAGAACAACATAATCATTGTCACCTATTCTTCTAAGCGTTGGCAGCGTACCATGTAACTCTATATGATCATTTTTCAAATAATTTACCATTAATTTCCAAACATCTATTTCTTTTTTAGGGGCTTTTTTATTGGTTAAATCAAAGATGTCCAGATATGCATATTCATCTGACTTCATTTCTTTACTAGCAGTCGCTCGTCTTAATTTTTCGCGCTCTCTAACAAGAAAATTTGGATTTACTCTAATCCAATCAGAGGAATTAATAGCTTTCGCCACCTTGTTATTTTCAAAATCCCACTCAACAATAATACCGTTTTTATCATGAATAAATTCAAATTTGTGAATATCCGCATTGAGGTTATAAACACTGAAATATTCATTTCTATCTGAACTGCTAGATTTTTTTTGGTCATCCTCCAAATGTTTTGAACAGCCAAAAAGAAGAAAAATAAAGATAGTTCCTAATAATAATCGAGAAGAGGCAAATATACTATTTTTGTTTTTGCTATTTGGCACCATACGGCTTTACCTCTTCTATTTGGTATTCTTTATCAAAATAGTCTCCCAAGCCAGACATACCATCTCTTCCGAGGTTCTTAACAATAGTAGTGAATTTTTCCAATTGGTCTGGTTTCATATCTTCTAATTTTAAACCTGATTTTTCGCCTCTCACATAGGAAATGACAGCCGAATAGGTTTGTTTGTCTTCTTCTGTAAATGTCTTATTGATCGCAGCATCTAAATCATTCTCAGTAAGGTTTGTCGCCTTATTAATGTAACCTTTTAGGCCTGTGTCATTTAGTTCATGCACTCTCAGGTATGCATTAAAATCATAGTATTGCCCACCTCTTCCATTTGCTATAGTAGATTTCCCATTTTCTGATAGGTCCCAGCCTCCGTAGTCCAAAATCTTTTCCATCAAGTCGTTTCTAGCTTCGGAAGTTTGCTGGTCAATCTGACTAATAGCAGAATTATAAGTGTTTATAGCTTCTACTCCATCAGATATTCCGGAGCTCAACTTACTCCAATGATCCCAGAATTTATCAAATTTTGTATCAGGGATATCCTGACCTGTAGTTTTCTTATAGAAACTCTTATAATCATCTCTTGCCGACTTAATAGCATCCGTACCGTTAGACTGAAACTCATTACCTTTAAATCCATCACTCACTGCACCCAAAGTCTTGACGACCGATAAAGCAGTCGAACCAAATGGAATAAAAGATATTCCTGTTTCAGCTACTGCTTTTAGGATACTATCGTTAAAATCATCATGCGCTTTCTGTCTTTCTTTCCGAAGTCCTTCTAACCGTTCACTGTACTCCGAAGCTTCCATTCCAAAATCAGAATATTCCGTTGTTGCTGTGTATTCATTATACTCTCCCCAGGTATAGTCTTTATCAGTAGGTTTAAGGGCCCTCTGTTGATAAACTTTCTGTGCCGTGTTAACGTCGAACTGAAAGAATCCTTTATCTGTTTTAATATTAAACTGACCGTTATTTAATTCAACTTCTGCCACCTTTTTATAGTAGTAATATTCCATTGTTCTTCTGTTTTCGAAGAATTTGGACTCCACTGAAGTTCCTATTTCTAAAACTTGTAGAGAGTACATCAAACCTGTATTACTATTGATTGCATTCAACTTTGATTGATAGAAATCATACGCAATTTGATAATTTTTCATATCTTGTTCATATTTCTCTATTTGTTTAGGAGTTGCATTCTCTGGTAAAGTTGGCTTATCCTCATACAGTTGATACATTTGGATCATTAATGTTTGTGCAATAGCATCCTCTGCCTTTAATATACTATTTGTGAAAATGTCATTTCGTTCAACTGAATAATCACCTAAAGCATTTACAAAGTGTTGCCATTTTTTTAGATCCTCCCTAGTTGTCCAATGATTTTGTATATCTGCAATAACTATATACATATCATAAGAAATTGATTCTGGGTCTATTTTTAAAACATCTCCTGGTGTATCACCTAACATCGTTTGTAAAATTTGAACATCTGTCTTCGTCTTAAGTACATCTAAATAGAACATTTGTTCATCAGTAAGTTCTCCATTTCCAATAGCTTTAAAAATTGTTGAACTCGAAATATCGGTAAAGTAAATCGCATTATTTAAGATATCATGGAATCTTTTTATTGAACTAGTCTCGTCTTCAAGATTTTTTGTAAATTTACTATAGGCTTCTTGTACCGCCTTATCTTTTTCAATTCGTTTAGTAGCCGCATTCTCTAAATCTGTCGTAGCTGTATTAAGAACCCCTTCTGTATTATATGGAGAATTTCCCATTGCATCCGCAGCCTGTTTAAAAGCTTCATCTAAATCTTTGGATAGATTGAAAATATCATTTGTTTGTGCCCCTTTAAGTAGGCTCGATAAATCATTCGCTCCCGTATCGCTACTATAACACTTATCAACAAACTCTGTCGCTCTAATTTCACTAACATACGTTGTTACAACTTCCCCATATTTTTTAATGGCAGAAGGTAACTCTGAGAATACTTGACTCTGTATACTATTTAATTTTTTAAAGTAAGCTTTTATCGCCTCTCCTTTACTATCACTACCAGCTTTATCAGTAAAATTGCGATACAGAGCATTGGTTTCTACTTCATACTTATCAGAGAAGTCTTTTATATTCTTTCCATATGACTCTAATTCTGAAATATTATTAATTTTAACTTCAGTCATACTCTCCTCCTTAATTTCTTAAAAAAAACTGGGTTGTTTTAGCAATGATTCCAACAAATTGTTATTACTACTTATAATAGTATTTTCTTGTTTAATAGCTTGTTCTAACTCATTTGATACAGTATCCCGTACTTTTTTAAAATCTGTATTTGCCTGAGTAACAACTTGTTTTTCATCAGTAGCCATCACATCATATGGGGCGCCATATAAATTATAGGAGTCTTTTATGCTTTCTGCATTTTCGGGAATATACTTCAACGCAATCTCTATCGTATCTACTTTGCTCTTAGCGGCTAGTAGTTTTTTTAATTTCTCCCTTGAGGCACTTAAAACTGAATTAATTTCACTTATTTGTATTAAAATATTTGATCCACTCATATTGACTCCTTATCTACTAAAACCTTAATTTTATTCAAGGTATTTTGTCTAATATAATAATGCTCTTGGTAGCCTAGTTGCCCTTCTCTAATTGGTTTATTGACTGCTGTAACAATGGTCTGGTCTGTGTATCGAAGACCTAAAAGAACCTGTGATATTTTCTTCACTTCTTTTGTTACAGGATCATAACGGCTAGAAATACCTGAATCACTCATAATTACAGAACTGTAACCTACACGATAGCCTTTTTCTAATACACTGATTAATTTTTGCTGTGTTACTGAATCTAAACCATCTACAAAATGTGCAAAATCAAGGATAATGATTTTAACTACGTGATCTGTCAATCGTTTACCTAGTCTCTCAGAAACCTTTAATGCTAATCCGCCAATCATATCCATTACATCTTCTTTTGAACTTAATACTTCTATATTTTCTATTTTAGGTAAGAAATTATGTTCAGGTGCGAATACAACTAACTGCTCTTGATGTTTTTGACCATACTGGATTAATTGTTTTAGCAGATTTGTCATTTGACTTTCTTTACTTGTTAAATAAAGTAAGTTTGATAAATCAGGATCCCATGTCACAGGCTCAACTGTTTCCAGATCCAATCCGAGTGGCACTTTTCCTTCCTCCAGCAAGGCTGCTACATCCTCACGTCCGTAGAAGGCTGCTTCTGTCAACTCATCTGGCACCATTGGGATGCCTGCTGGGGTGTGGCCTGTCCACATCTCTTTGAGGCTTTGGACTTGGTCGCGGAGGTTGTTGATGATTTGGATATCATTGTCCCCTGCGACTGGTAGGGCGAACTGGACGACATCGACTTCATCACGCTTCATGAGGGCGCGTCCCTTGATGTCTTCCATCGTAGATGCCAGTGGGGTTGCTCCCACGATACCGCGGACTTCAGAGATATCATTTTGTGGCAAGGTCAGCTGGTGCTTGAAGTTTGAATAGAGCTGAGCCCGTAGGTTGTTCTGACGGCTAGCTGTGATGATCAAGTGCACTCCGATACTGAGACCTTCACGGGAGATCCGCATGAAGAGCTTGAAGAGGTCTGTCTCATAAGGCTCATCCTTCATAGACTCATAGCTATCCATGAGGATGACCATAGTAGGCTCTTGCTTGCCGGTCACTTCACGGTAGAGGGCGATGGTGCCGACCCCATGCTCAGAGAGGAGCTTCTTGCGGCGATCCAACTCGCGGTTGATGATCCGGATGAATTTCTGGACTTTCTCCGTCTGATCGAGCAAGAGGCTATCGGCCACATGTGGTAGTTGAGTCAAGGGTGCTAAACCATTGGTTCCGAAATCCAGCAGGTACATGGTCAGATTTTCTGGGCTCTGCTTGCGGGCCAGATCCATTGCGGCTGTCTGGAGGAAAGTCGTCTTTCCTGTCCCTGGACTTCCGTAAAGGAGGATATTCCCATCTTTTGACAGATCGATAGCGACTGCTTCTTGCTTTTGCGCTTGCGGGATATCGGCTACCCCGATTAGGACGCTTGGAGCTGTCCGTTTTTGCCAAGCCTCAATCGGCACGACCTTGTCCAACTCATCCAGCGTGATCCGCTCTTTGAGTGGTGGCAACCATGGTTGGGCCACAGCTGCGATGCCTTCTTGTTGGTGCAAGTGGTTGATTTCTTGCACGATGACATCTAGCTCTGTTGGCACTTCCTTGATTTCTTCTGCCATATCCAGACCAGATAGGTCATGGTTGAGGACTTCGTATTGGCCCAGTTCATTAATCAAATAGATGGTATGGTCTTCGATCCCTAGCTGGTCTTTCTCAGGCTGATAGTCTGCTCCAGACCAGGCGGTTTGGAAGAGTTCATAGACTTCGTTGTTTCCGACTTGGAGGTAGGCCCGACCGGTCTGGGTGATCTCAGCTGCATCTGCTGTCCGAAGCATCTCCATGGAGTCGCCACGGTCTGCTACCTTGAGGGCTAGTTTGAAGCGGGAGTTGGACCAGATCTGGTCGTCCACGACCCCAGAAGGTTTCTGCGTCGCAAGGATCAAGTGCACCCCGAGGGAACGCCCGACACGCGCGATAGAGACCAATTCCTTGATGAAGTCTGGTTGGTTGACCTTGAGTTCGGCAAACTCATCACTGATCAAGAAGAGGTGAGGAAGCGGTTCGGTCGCTTCACCCAGTTTAAATTTCTTTTGGTATTGGTTGATATGGTTGACCCCATATTGGCCAAAGAGCCGCTCCCGACGATGGATCTCCGCATTGATAGAGGCTAGGGCCCGCATGGACTGGGCACCATCCAAGTTGGTGATGGTCCCCAGCAAGTGAGGCAGATCCTTGAAGAGGTTGGCCATTCCCCCACCCTTATAGTCGATGAGGAGGAAAGCCACATCGTGTGGGTGGAAGTTAACGGCAAGGCTCAGGATATAAGACTGAATGGTTTCAGACTTACCAGATCCTGTCGTCCCTGCGATCAAACCGTGTGGTCCATGAGCTTTTTCATGGAGATTGAGATATACCAAATCGTCCTTCCCACGCAGACCAATCGGCACGGCCAAACTTTGGTAAGGGGCATGGTTCTCCCAACGGCTTAAGACCTTGAGGTCATTGAAAGTTTCTGCTTGGTACATTTCAAGGAAGGTCACTGAGTCTGGAATTGAGCTCTTGAGCTGTTGGATATGTTTGAGAGGGGCAAGGCCACGCGAGATGGCTTCCTTGTCATAACCTTCAGGGAAGTGATCCAATTGGAAGTCGAGCTCCCGAAGGACCCCTTCTTGCAAGAGCAATTGCCCTTGGTTGCGGTCCTTGATGGAGATAACCGTTTGGATATTTTCAGAAAGAGATGAGAGCACGTCTGCTACATAGATGATGGAGCAGCCCAGCTCTGTCGGATCCTCACGGAAGAACTCCATGATGACATGGTCCAAAATCAAAGTCTCATCGGTAATGAGGACCACATAGTGAGGGTGGAAGATCTTGGTATCATTGGCTTTTTCTTCCTCTTTTTGCGCCTTGCGGAGCTTGAGGATTTGGTTGAGACTGTTCAAGACCTGATCGCGTGTCCGCTGATTGTAGACAAAGCTACGGACATTCATGTCTTGCAGGGTCGCATGAGGCAACCAACGCATCCAATCCCAGCTTTCTTTTTCCTCTTCTGGAATGATCGGAATGATAGTCAAATCATGGTAAGAGTGAAAGACTGCCAATTGAGCGACTAGGAGTTGCAACTGCTCTAGCACGATAGAACGAGGGCCGACATATCCCACGGGACCACGATTAAGGCTAGCTACAATCGGAAGATTGTCAATCTTTTGGTGAGCTTGGAACAGGGCATAGCCTTCTTCTTCCAAGGCATCTTTCTTCCCACTGCGCTCTTCCTGACCATATTTGAGCTCGTAGCTGGTTGGAACCTTGCCCAAGCCCAAGCGATAGGCCAAAAAATCAAAATGTAGCGGTGTTTTTTCGTAGATCCGCGAGTCATAGCGTTTGACCATCTTGGTCAAGTCTGCAATCGCAGGGAAATGGTAAAACATTCCTTCTCGTTGCTTCCGAGAGAGCTGTTCCAAGTCCTTGGCCTTGTCCTTGAGATAGAGATGGTAGAGCTCCACGCGCTCTTTCTTGTCTTCTTTGTATTTTTTACGATTCTTGAAGAATCCTTGGACCGAAAAGATCACACTGACCACAGACATGGAGACCGTCGCGATGATATAGAGCCCCCGCGGTTGGAAAATGGTGATCAAGAGGGTCACCCCAACCATGATGAGGGGTGGCATGATCAACTTCAAGAGTTCATCGGATGGTTTTTGAGGCTCCGCTCCCGGAGGATTGATCAAGATCTTGTCTTCCGAACTCCGGTAGATGATCCGCGGAGACCGGTGGTACTCTGGATAGTCTTTGTAAAAGTCATAACGCGAATGCAAACGCGGCACCAGATAAGGACTTACTTCGACAGTCCCTTCCACGCCAAATTCTTCCGTATAGAGCTTAAAGGTCACATCCCCAATCGCCAGCTCATCCCCAAAGGCCAGTGGAACAGTCGCTTCAGTAACGAGTTTGTGGTTATGGTAGAGTTTTCCAGATAAGAGCTGACAATTCCAGGTCTGGTCTTTTTTCACAAGGAGAAAGCGCACAGGATAGTGTACGCGGACATCCGCACCCTCTTCATCTGCTACCAGGATTTCTTCCTTGTCAAGCAATTCATAAGTATGGACTTCTCCTGTCGCCAAGTAGCAGACCACATCTCCAAGGATCTTGCTGTTTTTAAGTACTCCTTTGTCTTCACCATTCTGATAAAAGACCTCTCCCTGACTCCATTGGAAATGAAGAGGATTTTCTTGAGAAGAAATGGTCAACTGAGCCGTTTCTTGATTCGATACGGTTGCTGTCTTCCCTTCTTCTAGTGCTAGCTCATAGCGAAAACCTTTTTTATAGAGTATGATACGTTTTTTCATAGACTACTCCTTGTGTTCGCCAGACTCACTTGAGCTTGCGGTTGTAGAAGACGAGGTCTCTGTAGAGGAGCTTTCTGTAGACGCAGGAGTTCCTGAGTGGCTAGTGGATGCTTTGGTTTCATCCGTTTCTGCCTCCAAGAGCTCTGAGCGAGCATCCCAGTATTTCTTATATTCGCCTTCTAACTCAGAGAGTTTCTTCTCGCGCTGTTCACCAGAGAGTTTTTCGCTATCACGTGTCGCCTTGATTTCTTTGCGAAGAGCATAAATGATCAAGTCTGAATCGTCGATCCGCTTGGCTGTATCCAAGGCTTGGGTAAAGTCATGACGGCCGATATAGATCCAGTAGTGGAGATAGAGACTGTCTGACTTGAGCGTGACGTTGTTAAGGATGACCTTCTTTTGGTCCTCTGAGAAATTCAAGCCTTGCAAATAAGAGGTCGCCAACTCATATTTCTGCGTCATCGGAAGGCTGCTCGGTGCGACTCCATCCAACTCATCGATGACACCAGTGTAGTCCACCTTGAGAAAGGCAGTATCCGCTTGGAGCAACTTTTCTTTAAAGGGGGCTTGGAAAAAGACCAAATAGATCAACGGCAAGAGTAAGAGAGCCACCACAGCTGAAAGCCAGACGGTTGCTAGCTTAAAGATTCGGTGTTGACGGCTGGATACCAAGGTCAAGGTCTTTTCTTCCTCTTCCTTACGCTCTTGATAGGCTTTTTCTAAAAGCATCTTCATTTCTTCTAGGCTAGCCGCATCACGGATTTCCACCAAGAAATCTGGCAGGTCTTCTAATTCAAGTGTGCCTTGATAGAGCTCCATAAAGTCCCAGTCACCAAAAAGAGTGACCGCGTAGCACTTAGCCTGGCGCAAGAATTCGACCTGATCCCACTTGCGTGGCACCATCATTCCTGGAACCCCGCGGTAGGCAATCTTGACTTGCGCATCCTTAGTGACAAACAAATTAACAGGATGCACCATGAAGGTCACTGGAAGCTCCAAGGCAGGCGCCAAATCTAAGACATTCATAGCCAAACGCAGACGGTCTGATACGGGTAATTCCTTGATTTCTTCTGCACTCAAGCCCAGCGCATCTGTCTGATAGGTCAGATGAATCTGGTCTTGATCGGCCGTCATGCTTTGCTCTAAAAACAGGGGATGATGGAGATCCAAAATCCATAAATTGCGTAAATCCTGGCTATCCACTTCTGAACGCTTGAGGTCCAGTCGCCAGCTGGTTTCTTCTTTTTCAAAACGGAAGACTTGTTCTTCCAGTGTAAATTGTTCTTCTTTCACCTTACCACTCCTCAATCTCGATCAAATCACCACTCGTGATCGGATACTCTTGTACCACCTTGCCTTCATCCAGCAAGATGCCTTTATTTACCACGCGCAACTGATACTTTCTTCTAGGCTCCATGGCAGACCCAAAGATCTGATCCAATTCTCGAATCAAGCGTCGCACCTCCATCCGCGTCGGAATCCGGAGGTCATGGCTTGCCCCATTCATGCGGAAGGTGACATTGATATGTTGGTCCATTTAGGCCTCTTTTCTATAGATTCGATAGGAAATATAGCCAGCAATTCCAAAGAGAAGAGCACTCCAAGCCAGCATTTGCAAAGCTGGAATAAAATCCGACAAACTAGCCGAATTGTCCTCTACATTGGACTCAAATTTGGATAATTTTTGATTTTCTTGCTGGAACAGGTCTGCTTCCGGCCCTGTTTTTTTCTTTCCCTTTATAGCAGAAAACAACTGGCCGTCTGAATCGGTCAATTGTTTCTCTTGCTTGCGTTTTTCATCTGCTATTTTTTTCTGATCCTTCTCATTGAAAAGAGACTCAGTAGCATCCAATTGCCCACCGAGTGTCTTTTCCTCTTCTGTCTCCAGGCGTGAGTTGTTGACCTGCAGACGATTATCGATAAAATCATCTGCAGACACAACAACAACTGGTAAGAGACTAAAGACAAAGAGAAGATACATCATTTTTTTCATAAGCTTGATTCAATTTCCTTTGTTTGTGTAAACTTCTTTGGAATGAAGGTATTGGCAAGCGCCAACAGTCCGAAGAAGACCAACAATCCGAAGATATGGCCGATACCGGCTGTTTGTCCATCAAAGTATCCCGCAAACTGTCCTTCTAAAATAGAAAGGAGGTTAACATTTTTCACATGTGCTGGAAGACCTGATAAGGTGGCTGTTGTCCCGATCGCGCTTGAAAGGTAGACATAGCTGATCAACATGAAGAAGGCTAGTCCCATTCCAAGGACACGGAAGTGTTTCAAGAGGAGGTATTGCAATTGTACCAAGACAAAGCTTGCTAGCACCGCTAGGAATACCCATGAAGGAACATATTCACGACCAACAGAGAGTTGGATGCTTGAAATCATTCCGATGACTAAACCAAGAATGAGGGAAAGTCCGACAAGGACACCCACAGATAAGATATCTGATTCTTGTAAACGGTTCAGTTTAAAGCGGTTTTTGACCTTGCGGATGATTGGTTGCGTCGCAAAGAGATAAGCGGTAAAGAGGCTCAAGACTTCCAACATAAAGATCCAGATAAATGGACGGTAAACGTTGATGGTCGCTTTCACAGAAGAAGATTTCTCTGCAACTGGATTTGACAAGAAGTCGAGCAAGACTTCGTTTGGCACACCATTTTCGTAGGCATTGTTGAAGACTTTACGGAAGGCTTCAACGAAGTTCCCGTTTTCAGACAATTCCTTGTCAAAGTCACCCATCAAGCTCTCAGCATCGCTAGACAATTTCTCTGTATTGCCTTGGGCTCTTTCCAATTCTTTGTTTAATTGGTTAAAGATTTCATTGGTAGAGTTGGCAGCGTCCACATTGCTACGAGATGAACTTTTAACACTTTCAGTTGAACTCAATAACGACGTGTATTCAGAACCAAGTGCTGACAAGTCTGCATCCGTCTTGATTTGAGCTTCGGTAACAGTTTCTTGGGTTTTTGAGATATCCTCTAACTGTTTTTGAAGCTCTGCATACTGCGTCAATTGATCATTGATATTTTGGGTTAGATCTTTGTTGGTATTTTCGATGGCTGTAAGGTTGGCCTGCAATTCCGGCCCCAAGACTTGCAACTGTTTGAGCGTGTCATCTAGCTTGGCTTTCACACTATTCGTTGCATCGCCTTTTTCATCTGTTTCAATACTCGTCCGATAGTCCTTAATATTGCTTGCAACTGTGGATTTCACGATATCGGCCAAAGCCTCCGTCAAATCCATATTCTCGATTGGATCATAGAGCGAATGGCGATCTCCCTTATCATCTTCTGGATAGTAAGCATCGATCAAAGCCCCTGCGCGTTGATAATTCAAGGCAATTTCACTGGCTTTGGTTGCATAGTTAGCGACAGCTGTTTTCAAGTCTTCAGCTGATACCGTCACACTGGTTGAAGAAACCCCATTCACAAGAACTTCAACATCAATCGTGCTTGGCATGGTACCCCCATCTTCTGCCAGGTGAATTTGAATTTGTTTGCCATCTTGAAGTTCTACTTCCTGCTCGCCGCCACCTGCATAAGTATGTCCATCATAGGTCCAAGTATCAACCTTGACTCCTGCAGGTACTAGGATGCTAACCTTCTGTTTCCCAGATCTAGCATTGAGGACATCGGCAACTGCAGTTAATTTGGCATCTACTTCTGCAGCCAAAGTCTTTAATTCATCAGCATTTCCATTTGCTTCCGCCATCGTCCCAGCAAACGTACTATCAAAATGAATTGCTGTATTGAGGTTGCCATATTTATTAAGATTAAGACTAGCTGGATCTAAAGACGGAAGTTTTTTAATTGCGTTACGAATGTTATCATCCGCTTTATTACGTGCGTCACTTAGCGTCTTGATACTTGTCTTTCCAAGTAGCGTACGAAGGGTCACCTTGTCTCCTTCGTTGAGACCATAATAGTCCAAGACCTTGGATTTTACAGAAGCTTCGATGTTCTTTTCATGCTCATCTAATTTGTCACGTTCTGCCTGGATCCCTTTTTCAAGCTCCGCAATACGATCATTTACATCCTTGGTCAAGCCTGCATAAGTCTTGGTAGCTGAAGGATCAGCTTCTCCTTCAGCCGGCTGGCTCAATTGCTTGGTGATCGCTTCTTGGTTTTGTTGCAATCTCTTGTACAAATCCTGAGTTTTTTCGCTGACTACAGATTGGTTCATGGCCATCAATTGGCTCATAAATTCTTCATGACTGATCTTATCTGCTGAGCGTTGCTTGATCAGCAAGTCAAAGTTTTGACCATACTGATCCTGAGATTGGGACAATTGGTCAAAGGCCTGTGTATAAGACTCAAGAAGCGTCTTCAGGGCATTGTTGGACTCAACAGATGACGTTGACAAGCCATAGAGACTTGGGAAGATATTCTTCGACTCCAAGGCCGAGTTCAACAAATTAGTCCGATAAGAGCCGATGTTGGTCGATTGGATTTTGTTACTGGTCTCCACATTTTTCTGCGCTGTATAGAGGTTGCTCAAAATGCTGACCATATACATATCAACCAGTTGACTATTCAAGTCTGAAACAATATCTTTCGCTACCTTATTGGCCTCATTTTCCACCTGAGAATTCCCGGCGGCGTTGACCTTATAGGTAACGGTTGTCTTCTCTGCATTCACAGCATTCACTTCTAGAACTTTCTCTGAGAAGTCACTGGGAATCACGATCATCAACTGGTACTTGCCATCGGCAAGTCCTGATTCAGCTGCTCCACGCGGGAGGACAGACCAGTTTTGCGAATTGTCTCGTTCGATGTTCTTTACATAGCTGGCACCGAGGTTGTATTCTTTGTCATTCAGCTTAACTGCCTTATCTTCATTGACAACAGCAATATTCAGCTTGGTGTTTTCCGTCGTTTGCACCGTCTTGGCTTCATTTTGTTTTTGGTCCTTTTGAACACTTGTATAAAGCCCCACTACAGATCCCATCAAAAGGAGCACAACTGCACTCTGACCGATGTATTTTAACCATTTTTTCTTTTTCACTTCTATACCTTTTCCTTTTTCTAATTCATAGATACAAAATAGGGGTTAGGAATTATCTACCTAACCCCTATTTTCTATATATCAAAAGACAAAAGGGTGATCTACCTACAAGAAGTAAGATCACCTTCAAGACCATCTTAGTGGATTTGTGCAGCGATATCTTGGTCAGTTTGTTCAACGATATCAGCAACTTTGATCAATTGAGCATTGATGTCTTCCAACAATTGAGCGAACTGTTTGATTTTTGGAGACAATTCGTTGAATTGTGCTTCAAAGCTATCAAATGCAGATCCATCCCAGTTTGCATCGATGACTTGTTGTTCGTGAGTCAAAGTGTTAAGGATTTGATCGATTTCTTGAGAACCTTGTGAATAGCGTTGTGCTGATTGACGTAGTTCTTCTGGAGTTAATTTAATTTGAGCCATATGTTTCTCCTTTTGGGCTGATACCCTTATATTTTTTTCATAAACAATACATTTAGTACGAATTAGTAAAAATCCAAAAAACTGTATATTTACCTTTTCACTCCCTATTTGTATTATTTACTTAATGATATCTTAATGAAATATTGCGAGAATGTCAAGTTTTGATGCCCAACTGATAATACATTGTAACTTTGTTACATTTTTGAAATAATTTGTTATAAAAATGTAACATTTTTCTGAAAACTCTTGCCCCAGTAGTCTTTATTTAGTATTAATTCTAGAACGAAATGGAAGGAGTTTATCCTTACATATTAACTGAACACATAAATAAAAATTGTTGATTTTATATCTCCTTAGTGGCTTTTTTGTATATTTACTGTATATTTTTTCATATTTCTGAGGTTTATGATATAATAAAAACTATCTAGAACTTGTTTGAGGCAAGATCGAACACTACTAACCCCTAAAAGGAGTCTCTATGAAAAAAATAGTATTCACCTCTCTCTGCCTACTAGCCCTTACCGCTTGTAGCCAAGGCCAAGCAGAAAAAGGAAAAACAGCAACAACATCCAGCCAAAGCACTTCCCAGGTGAAAAAAGAAAAAGAAGAAAAGGTTCGAACCAAAACCTTCGCTACAGAATTGAGTGATCACTATCAAAATAAAATTCAAATCGGCTACAAAAAAGATGAGATTGTATCTTTTACCTTCCTGAGTTTTGAACCCATTTCGCCAGATTCACAAAAAATGGATCTTGCTGAATTGAAGGAACTCTACCAAGAAGAATTAGAGCACAGCGATATCTATAAAGCCTTAAATGACAAACCTGGACTTAGCTTTCGGATTCAAATTTCAAACGATAAACAAGCCTATGCCAAGGTCCTTCAGGCTGACTTCTCAAAAATCAAGAAAGATGAGTTTGCCACCATCTACGGAGATCAAGGAGAGGAAGAAACTGCCGAATTTAAGAAATACCTCAATGGTAAGCCTCAAGATTTCTTCACCTATCTAGAAAATCAAGGCCTCAAAGAAGAAAAATAAAAGAGCTCTCTGAGTTCCTTAACACCTGGTTAAGGCTCAGAAAGCTTTTTTTCTTATTTGTTCAAGATTGAAAGGGTTTCAAGGAGATTATCTGCATGCACTTCGATGGTATCTCCTGTCGCTTTGATTTTGACTTCAACGATGCCTTCAGCTGCTTTTTTACCAACTGTGACACGGATTGGAAGACCAATCAAATCGCTATCGCTGAATTTCACACCAGCGCGTTCGTTTCGATCATCGACCAGAACTTCGTAACCTTTATGAACCAAGGCTTTTTCGATCTGATCCGTCAAAGCAAGACTGGCTTCATCCTTAACATTGACTGGAATCAAATGCACATCAAATGGAGCTAATTCTTTAGGGAAGTTAACGCCCCAAGCATAGCGGTATTCCCCTTTTGGCGTCTTATTGATAAAGAGGCGAGCATGCTGCTCCATGACGGCTGAGAGAAGGCGGCTAACACCGATCCCGTAGCAACCCATGATAATCGGCACAGCACGTCCATTTTCGTCCAAGACATCTGCTCCCATGCTAGCTGAATAACGTGTGCCGAGTTTGAAAATATGACCGATTTCGATCCCGCGTGCAAAGTTCAAGACACCTTTTCCATCCGGTGAGATTTCGCCTTCCCGAACTTCACGGATATCAACAAATTCCGCAGTGAAGTCACGTCCTGGATTCACACCGGTCAAGTGGTAGTCTGTTTCATTTGCTCCGACAACTGCATTGCGACTATCTTGGACCTTACGGTCTGCAATGATTTTGACATTTTCAGGAAGATCAACTGGACCAAGAGAACCAAAGTCCGCTCCCAACAATTCTTTCACTTCCACTTCAGTTGCAGGTTCGAAGAAGTCTGCTCCGAGGTGGTTTTTCAATTTCACTTCATTGAGTTGATCATTGCCAACGAGAAGGGCCACAACTGGCTCATCATCCGCAATATACACCAAGGTCTTGATGGTTGCTTCTTCCGGGACATTCAAGAAGGCTGCCACTTCATCAATCGATTTGACACCTGGTGTTTCCACGCGTTTCACTTCTTCTTCAGCGACCACACGGTTACTTGGTTTGTATTCATTAGTAGCCATTTCCAAGTTGGCAGCATAGGTTGATTCACTTGAATAGGCAATGGTATCTTCACCAGAAACCATCCATTTGAGCAATTCTGCCTTGATTTCTTCTTGGACTTCTGCTGGGATCTCATCAAATGAAGCCACCGATTTGTCTAAAACAACCCAACGATCCAAGTCTGTACGAGCAGGTGTAACAGCCATAAACTCTTGGCTATCTTTTCCGCCCATGGCGCCACCATCGCCAATGATGGCCTTGTAGTCGATGCCACTGCGGGTGAAGATCCGCTCATAAGCTGCCTTGTACTCATCATACGTTTCATCCAAGCTATCATAGTTAGCATGGAAACTGTAACCGTCTTTCATGATGAACTCACGGGTCCGTAGAAGACCGTTCCGTGGGCGTTTTTCATCGCGGTACTTCGGTTGGATTTGGTACAAGTTCAGTGGCAATTGCTTGTAAGACTTGACAGAATCACGCACAATAGCTGTAAAGGTTTCTTCGTGAGTTGGACCCAAGATAAAGTCAGAACCTTCACGGTTTTTCAATTTGTACAAGTCTTCCCCGTAGGTTTCATAACGGCCAGATTCACGCCAGAGATCCGCACTCAAAAGGGCTGGAGCCAGCATTTCTACTGCTCCGATTTTTTCGAATTCTTGGCGCATGATGCCTTTTGCTTTTTCAATCACACGATTAGCTAGTGGCAAATACGAATAGACACCAGCTGATACTTGGCGAACATAACCCGCACGCAACATCAAAGCGTGGCTGATGACCTGCGCATCGCTTGGCATTTCACGAAGGGTTGGAATCAACATTTTACTTTGTTTCATGGACAACATCCTTTTCTATTTCAAAAATAATTTCATAATATCATTCCAGGTGACAGCAATCATTAAAATCACCATTAGGGCTACACCTGCAAGTGTCATATAAGTTTCTACTTCTTGTTTTAGCGGTTTTCTCCGGACCACTTCAATCAAATTGATCAAGATTTTTCCACCATCCAGGGCCGGAATCGGGATCAAATTGAAAATCCCAATATTAATGGAAAGCATGGCCATGAGAGATAGCACAGCTGGAATCCCTAATTGAGCAGCTTGTGAGCTGGCATTATAGATGGCAACCGGACCACCCAGTTTATTGAGACTAAAGTGGAAAATGATATCTTTCAGGGCTCCCAGGATCCGGGTCGCTGTATTCCAGGTATCTGTAAAACCAGACAAGAGCTTGTCCATAAATCCAGTCTTGATCCCATTTGTCACACCCAGATAGTAACGATCGCCTGATTTGGTTGGCTTCACTTTGACTTCTTTTTCTTGACCATCTGTCTTGACTTTCAGGGTCAACTCCGGAGCAGTCTTGCTGTCCTTTGTTGCTTTTTCTACAGCGTCTGTCAACTCATCCCAGTTGCTAACGGTGTCGTTATTGACCTGAAGGATCTGAACATTGCTTTTGACACCGACCTTGGCAAGGGCCCCATCGGGTGCCACCTGAACATTGTTACTGTAGTAGTCAATCGCACCACCGCGCATAAAGGCTAAGAGGGAATAGACCACAATACTGAGAATAAAGTTGTTCATCGGACCTGCAAAGTTGGTGATCAAGCGTCCCCAAATGCTGGCATTTTGGTATTGAACATCTCTCGGTGCAATCCGCACTTCGGTTCCATCTTCTTCAACGATGGTCGCATCATGATCGACAGCATAGGTCTTTGCCTCGTCAAGAACCAAGCCGGTAATTTCCAGTTTGTCTTCAAAGTCAAACTGGGTGACATTCATGGGAAGGGCTGTCTGATCCAGATTCTTTCCAGAAAGATTAATCCGGACGACCTTACCAGCCTCATTGAGCGTCAAGCTGACAGGAGTCCCGGTCTTAATCTCCGTGGTATCCTCACCCCAACCAGCCATACGGACATAACCACCTAAAGGTAGGATCCGAATGGTATAAGCTGTCCCATCCTGCCCAATATGGGCAAAGATTTTCGGCCCCATCCCGATCGAGAATTCTCGCACCAAGATGCCCGATTTTTTCGCAAAATAGAAATGACCAAACTCGTGGACGAGTACGATCACTCCAAAAATAACAATAAAAGCAACTAACTGCATCGTTTTATACGTAGTTTCCTTTCTATCTCTTCTGTCTTAGAACAAGCCCAAGAAATGCATCAAGGGGAAAACAAAAATCAAACTATCAAAGCGGTCTAAGACACCACCATGTCCTGGGATAAATTTCCCTGAATCCTTGACACCAAAGTGGCGTTTGATCGCACTCTCTACCAGGTCTCCAAACTGACCTGCAATACTAAAAAGGATGGTAAAGAAGATCATGGCGATCAACCCATGTCCACTGGCCACAGAGCGATCCACGATCATATAGATCACGGTTACTGCAACTGCAGATAAGATGCCTCCAAGGCTGCCTTCAATCGTTTTATTGGGAGAGACCGTAGGCATGAGCTTGCGTTTTCCAAACTGACTTCCTACCAGATAAGCACCGGAATCCGTAGCCCAGACAATAAAGAGAGCTAATAAAACCTTGTCAATACCAGCGATTCGTGCATCTACTAGGGAGTGGAAACCGAGTCCCACATAGAAGCTAGAAGCAATGGGGTAAACCACATCTTCATAATTGTAATTCTGAGCAAGAACCGTTGTTCCCATGAGGATCAAGACAACCAAACCATAGGCAATCATGTTGCCATCTGCTGGAAGGTAAGGCAGATAGTCCTCAATCGGCAAGGTTAAGACAAAGGCCGCCAACATGGCTAGCGCTCCTTCAAAGGTCGCTGTTTCAAGCCCCTTCATCTTGAGCAGTTCATGTACCCCTAACATGGCGATCAAACCAATCACAATCTGGAAGAACATCCCTCCAACCATTACTGTTGGAATGAAAAAGAGCAGGGCAATTCCTCCAAAAATTACACGTTTTTGTAAATCTTTCGTCATCATCTTCTCCTAAACACCGCCAAATCTCCGGTGGCGATGGCTATATTCTACTACGGCACTTCTTAGTGCCTCTTCTCCAAAATCTGGCCACATGACATCTGTGAAATACAACTCACTGTAGGCGGCCTGCCAAGGAAGGAAGTTACTCAAACGAATTTCTCCGCTGGTACGGATAATCAAATCCGGATCCCTTAGATCGCGTGGCAAACTTTCGGTATAGAGATGACCTGCAATCATCTCTTCAGTGATATCTTCAGGGCTCAAGTCAGCATCCAAGACTTCTTGCGCAATCTGCTTCACAGCCTGGGTAATTTCTGCACGTCCCCCGTAGTTGAGTGCGAAATTCAGGATCAGGCCCGTATTGAGCTGGGTCATCTCTTCTGCTCGTTCCAAAGCCTCTAGCGTTTCTTTGGGTAATTTCTTGGTATCACCGATCATTTGAATCTTGACATTATTGCGATGCAACTCGGGGACGAAGCGGTCATAAAACTCAACTGGCAAGTGCATGATAAACTTGACTTCATCTTCAGGGCGTGTCCAGTTTTCCGTCGAAAAGGCATAGACCGTCAAGACCTGAACACCCATATTTTTTGCTGCAATCGTCACTTCTTGGAGAGCTTCCATCCCCGCCTTATGACCGAAGACGCGCGGTTGCATCCGCTTTTTCGCCCAGCGACCATTGCCATCCATAATGATCCCAATGTGTTTCGGGACTTCTAAAGGTATCTCGATTTTTTCTTTTTTCTTAAAACGAAACATGTTTTTCTACCTATTTCAATATTTATCGCTTCATTATACCATAAATCCCCATAAAATAGGGACTCTGGCCTCTTTTTTGAACCAGCAGGACTTTCCTTCATCACATCGTCCTATTTGCCCACCAAAAAAGAGGCCCTTGCCTCTTCTTTGATGATTATTCTTCGATGGCTGAATCGGCATCTGAGCTAGCACCTTCTGTAGCAGTGGCTGAGATTCCTTCTGATACAGGAAGAACTGTTTTGATCGCTCCCAATTCAAAGGTCAGGTAGACACCATCAACATCCAAGACTACGGTCTTGCGGTCTGTGTCGACTTCATCGATGGTTCCGTACAAGCCACCAATCGTGATGACTTCATTTCCTTTTTGAAGTTTATTCAAACTTTCCATCCGTTTTTGGTACTGTTTCTTTTGGCTACGGCTCATGAAGTACATCAAACCGACCATAAGAACGAGCATAATTAGCAAACTTCCGCCTTGCATATGTTTCTCCTTTAATTTTCATATATGCTATACTATATCAAATTTCGTCCGTCTTTTCAAGTTTTCCCATCCTCTTCAAGTAAAATCAGAGTCCAGTCTCAAAGAGGAGGCAAGTTTTGCTGAAAAAGAAAAAAACCACGAAAAGTGGGCTACTGACTAGTCAATCGTAATGCCATACTTTTCATGATTCTCATCATACCAATCAATCAAGGCCAAGGCCGTTTGATAGGTAATATTTTTTATTTTACTCGTTCCCTTGGTCAAAGTTGCCAAGCTCATTTTGCTAATGTTGGTTTCAGTTGCAACACGGTAGCTTGTCAAGCGACCATCGACCATCAGCTGAACAACGGCTTCAACCTTTCTGTATTCGGGAGTCGAGTAGATATCAATTGTATTGTTCATCGTACTTCCATTCCTCATATTTTTTTCTTGTATAAATTATATACTTATTTTCTTTATTTATTAATAATTTTGCTCAAATTGGATTAATTTCACTAATTATTGATGTTTTTTTAGCCCAAATAGGGGGATTTTGGCCTTATCCGGCGAATAATTTCCCCTGGGTGGGAAGAAAAAATAAAGACTGCTATATTATAGCAGCCTCCATTTTTCACAAAGTGATCACTTCTTATCTACCTTATTTATCAATGTTTTCTTCTTTCTTTGTGTCTTTTTCTCTGATGACCAATTCTCCATCTTCCATATCTGCTAGCAAGTGTTTAGCATCAAGATTATCCAAGTGGAAATCTGTCACTTTATCTCGGATTTGTTGTTCAACCACACGACGGAGTGGACGAACACCCATAACTTCATCATATCCTTCTTCAGTCATGTATTCTTTGGCAGCATCGCTCACTGTCAAGTCGATATCTTTCTTAGCAAGAGTTTTGTTCACTTCTTCTAACATCAAGTCAACAATCTTAGAAAGGTCTTCCTTGCTCAAGTGTGAGAACTCGATCACGGCGTTGAAACGGTTCAAGAATTCCGGACGGAAGAATGGTTTTAAACGATCCAAGAGTTCTGGTTTGTCCGCATCTTCTGTCAAGTTCGCTTCGTAACCAAAGCCAGCATTTGAAGTAGCAATAATTACGGTATTCTTGAAATTAACAGTGTTTCCTTGACCGTCTGTCAAACGACCATCATCCAAGACTTGAAGAAGAAGGGTGATCACTTGAGGATCCGCCTTTTCAATCTCGTCAAGAAGGACGATAGAGTATGGATTACGACGGACGCGTTCTGTCAAGGTATTGTTGTTGTCATCGTAACCAACATAACCGGCAGTGGTACCGATCAATTTAGATACGGCTGTGCGGTCGCTGTATTCTGACATGTCCAAACGGATGATAGCATCTTTCGTTCCGAACATATCAAGGGCTAATTGTTTTGCCAACTCAGTCTTACCAACACCAGTAGGACCTACAAAGAGGAAGCTACCGATTGGGCGGTTTCCTTCGTCAAAGCCTGCACGGTTCCGACGGATCGCTTTTGAAACAGCTTCAACAGCCTTGTCTTGGCCAATAACTTTCGTTTGCAAACGGTGACCCATATCTTTCAATCGTTCGATATCGGTTGCACCCATTTGAGATACTGGAATACCAGTCATCCGTTCGACAGACTCAGCTACGTCATTGACAGTTGCAGTTACCTTGTGATCCTCTGTATGGTTAGCAATTTTCTTTTCAAGCTCTTCGATACGGACTTTTGCATTTAGAGCTGCTTCGTAATCTTCTTTAGCCGCAGCTTCTTCTTGTTTAGTTTTTTCCGCTTGAATTTCGTGCTCAACCGCATGGACATCTGTTACAGGGTGTTGAGCTGCCAAGTGAGCAGCTGTCACATCGACCAAGTCAATCGCCTTATCAGGCAAGCTACGTTGTGGAATGTATTGAACAGAATAATCAACGGCTGCTTTCAAGACTTCATCTGGCAAGACAACATTGTGGTGTTTTTCGTAAAGATCACGGATCCCTTGGAGAATCTTGAAAGTATCTTCAGCTGATGGAGCATTAACCTTGACTTCGTTGAAACGACGAGCAAGGGCCGCATTCTTCAAGATGGTGTTACGGTATTCATCTTGAGTAGTTGCACCAATGACTGTCAATTCACCACGAGAAAGAGCTGGTTTCAAGATATCCGCAAGACCTTTAGATCCTTGACCATCCCCTGTGCTACCCGCACCAAGGATTTGGTGAATTTCGTCAAAGAAAAGGATGACATTGCCCATCGCTTTGACTTCTTGGATCATATTTTGGATATTTTCTTCAAAGCTACCACGGTATTGCGTACCAGCTTCTAGACCAGAAATATCGATGGAGATGATTTCTTTGTTCTTGATGGCTGCTGGAACATCACCATTCACGATAGCTTGGGCCAAGCCTTCTACAACAGCTGTCTTACCAACACCTGCATCCCCTACAAGGACCGGATTGTTCTTGGTACGACGAGACAAGATTTCAGCTGTTTCTTGAATTTCTTTATTGCGTCCGATGACCGGATCCAATTTTCCTTCACGAGCTTCTTCAGTCAAGTTACGACCCAGCTTCGCAAGAATTCCATCTTGTTTCATGCCTTTGCCTTGTTGGTGTTGCACTGGCTCACTTCCTTCGGTTGGAAGTTGACCCGTTTGACGGTAAATAGCGAATTCTTCAGGTGTTACTTCACGACCATTGATCATGTAGCGACGGCTTTCAGAACGAAAACCACCCATATTTCCCATTAGTTGATTGAAAAGATCATCCATATTGTTAAAGTTGTTGTTCATAGTTATTACCTCGTTTTACATAATTTTAATTCATTCTTGAAAATGAGTAGCCGAATTGGCTACTTAACGTTTGTTTACATAATTTTATTTTTCTTTTAAATGAATAGCCTCGAGGGCTAAGATCTTATATTCCTTCTTTTATCAATTAGTTTTCTATATTTTGGAAATAGCATCTCACCATCTCCTTTCCACTATTGATCCTGTAAACTCTTGAGATTTTCCAACCTCTTTTTGTTTACATAAATTATTATAAAGCAAGATGATTTTTTTGTCAACAGTTTTTTACATAATTTTTTAAAAAAATTCCAAGCTAAAAAAACTGGAGGTTAGAATGTAGACAAACTGTATTATATCCAGCAACCTCAGTGATGCTAAAAAAATGATAAACACTGAGTTCGTTAGGCTCATTCAAACATACACTGAAACTTTCCGCCGTGAGAAAAGTGCTAGAAACACTGTTGTTTCTAGCACTCGGGAGTTTTGAGAGTAAAACAGTTCGGGGAACTGTTTTAGCCTGAGCCTAAAATTGAAAAGCGAAGGGGCTCAAAACGAATTGAACACGGGCTGCGGATTGTGTCAAAAGCATAAAATACATTAGTACTAAATCCAAGACACAGTAGCTGATTGAATTCTTCTCTCACCTTTTAGCTCGGAAGAATCCTAATCAGCCTTGTGGGGGCAGGACAACGAAGTAATTCCATACAAAAGTGCTTCTGTCCTGCTCCCTATTTTGACTTTATCCGCAGACGCCCTTTGTATCTTAATTTAGTCATGGAACTTCTTCGAAGTTCGCTGACGTCCGTACTCACCTAAAGAAAGTTTCTAAGATGACTTTGTCTTTAATCTGCTACACCCTTCCCAGGGTGTGTCTCCTGTTAAATCATGTATTCGACGCTATAGGTGGCGTCGGATAGAATCCGTGAAAGGAATTGTTTGGTTCGCTCTTCCTTTGGACTGTTGAAGAATTCATGGGGTTCGTTTTCTTCGATGATGTGTCCACCATCCATAAAGATGACGTGGTTGGCTACATCACGCGCAAAGCTCATCTCATGGGTTACCACAACCATGGTCACTCCTTCTTGGGCTAGTTGCTTCATAACAGCTAGTACATCCCCGACCAACTCTGGGTCCAGCGCTGAGGTCGGCTCATCCAGCAAGATCACGTCGGGTTTTACTGCGATAGCACGTGCGATTCCGATCCGCTGCTGCTGACCCCCTGACAATTGAGAAGGATAGTAATCCTTATAAGCGAGGAGACCGACTTTTTCAAGGGCGGACTCTGCCCGTTGAAGAGCTTCTTCTTTTGGAATCTTGCGGGCTACAATCAGGCCTTCCAAGATATTTTCAAGGGCTGTTTTATTGGCAAAGAGATTGTAATGCTGGAAGACAAAGGCTGTCTTTTGGCGGATTTCTAGAATTTCTTTTTTACTGAGCTTTGAGAGGTCATACTCTTTTCCACCCAAAGTCAAACGGCCTGTATCCGCCTTTTCCAAGTGATTAAGGCAGCGAAGGAAGGTTGTTTTTCCTGATCCAGATGGACCCAAAATAACGACGACATCCCCTTGGTTGACCTTGAGATTAACATCTACCAGGACTTGGTGGTCCTTAAATTTTTTCGATACGTGTTCTACTTCTAACATCTTTTCAATTCTCCTTCTTCTATGCGAGTGTCAGGCGTTTTTCTAAGCGATTGAATCCCCACTGAATCACCCCACAAATGACAATATAAAGAATAAAAATCACGAGATAGGATTCAAAATATTGATAGCCATAAGAGGCTTCGACCTTGGCAATGGCAGTGATATCCTTGATGGTCATGACAAAGACAAGGGAAGTTCCTTTGACCAAGTTGATGACCAGGTTACATAGATTGGGCAGGGCTGCACGTAGGGCTTGGGGAAAAACAATGCGGATATAGGCTTGGCGATTGGTCAAACCGATGGCTTGCGCTGCTTCTAGTTGACCCTTATCCACCGTCAGAATAGCTGACCGGAGAATTTCAGCTAGACTTCCTGTTGTCATCAAGCTAAAGATGATAAAGGCATAGTAAATGGGATTGATCTCAAAGACATTAAAGTGACTGCCCATGCTCTTAAAAAAGCTATTTAAGAGACTAGGAAAGAGACTATAAAAGAAGAGAATCAAGAGGATCGGAGGCGTCGCCCGGATAAATGCCAAGTAAACCACTGAGAAACTGCGAACCCCTTTGACCTTATAGATCTGACCGAGCGCCAAAAAGAGGGCTGGAAAAAAACTCAAGAGGATGGATACGACCATGATCAGAAGGGTTACTGGAACACCACCCAAGGTGGCTAGAAATGTTTTACTAATAAAATTGAAATCCATAAGCTACCTTTCTGTTACGCTGAGTCGTTTTTCAAGGAATTGAGCGGAGAAGGAGATCACAAGGGCAATGCCCCAGTAAATCACTGCTACGGCTGTATAAGTCTCAAGGGAATAATTTCCGAGATTGCGGCTGATCAAGTTATTTCCTGCTCCCATGATATCGATAAAGCCAATAGTATAAGCCAAAGCGGCGTCGCGCATGAGGTTCAAGATAGCCGTCGTCATATTTGGAAGAGCCACGCGAAAGGCTTGGGGAAGGACAATCCGCCAAATGGTTTGAGCTGGCGTCAAGCCGATACTCAAGCCAGCCTCCATCTGACCTTTAGGAATGGCCAAATAGGCTGCCTTAAAGACCTCAGAAATCATCGCGGCAAAGAGAAGAAACATGGCAACCAGGACAAAGACAAACTTGGACCAGTGGTCAATGTCAATGCCCAACCACCAGTTCAAAAATTGGGGCAGTCCATAAAAGACCAAAAAGAGCAAGACAATTGGAGGGGTACAACGCAAGGTAAAGACATAGCCTTTTGCCAGACCTGCTCCTACCTTATCTTCTGATACTTGTGCCCAGGTCAAAACCAAGCCAAAAGCAGAACCGAGAAGCGTCGTTAACACCATCAAAGCTAGGGTCGCCGGTAGGGCCTGGACCAAGGTTGGAAGAAATGACCAGACCTTGGAAATGTCGTATGAGACCATGTTTCTTTTCCTTTCTGTATCCGGATAGAAATAAGGAAGCTGGGGCAATACGCACCCAGTTCCATCTTATTTCTCTTTATCTACATAACTGAAGACATCTTCACCGAAATATTTTTCGGATAGTTTGGCAAGCGTTCCATCTTTTTCCAATTCTTTGATAGCCTTGCTGTAGGCTTCCGCAAATTTTTCGTTTTTCTTATCCTTATGGATCAATGGATAAGTTGGAATTCCTTTGTAGGCAAACCAGCTGAGTTTGTCTGCATATTGGTGGTAAGAACCATCTTTATCTGTGACAGCTTTTTCAAAGGAAAGTTTGATGTCAAAGAAGGCATCGTAACGACCTTCAAGTACCCAAGCATAAGCATCTGCGACTTTGAACGATTCGGCAGCTGTTAATTCGATTGGTTGGTCCTTATGCTTTTCATTGTATTCTTTAATAACATTCCATTGGGCATTTTGTGGTGAAATTGGGACCAATTTTCCTTTTTCTTTCGCAAAGTCATCGATGTTCTTGTATTTATCCGCATCTTCTTTTCGTACGGTAAATCCGATGATACTTGCTCCGATTGGTTCTTTTGGAATGATAAATTTCTTGGCGCGTTCTTCGGTATACCAAGCTCCTTTGGTTCCGATATCATACTTACCAGATTCTAGACCGATCAAAAGGTCGTCATCACTTGTTCCAGTGTACTCAAACTTGTAGTCTGGTAATTTTTCGTCAATGGCTTTGAGCACAGCTACTTCATAGCCATCTGATTCTCCTTTTTCATCAACGAAATCATACGGCACATAGTTTTGCGTGTGGGCTACTTTCAAGGTTGTTACTTTATTAGATCCTGTTAATCCTTTGCTGTCGTTTGCGTGGTTCAAGCTTCGACCAATAATCGTTGCACCTGCAAGGGCAAGAACGGCTACCCCACCGATAATCCATGTTTTTTTACTCATACTCTCTTTTCTCTCTTTCTCTTTTCCTTATTCTGCTGCAGCTTCACGAACCCATTCGATTCGTTCTTCATCAATGTCACTTGGGATGGTACAATCCGCACCGATGACCAAGCCTGTGGTTCCTGTTTCTGCGATGATGCGTTTGGTTTCTGCTTGGATAGCTGCCTTGTCTCCTGTGTAGAGAAGACCATTTTTACCATTTTCAAAACCACCTAGAACCGTACGCCCGCCGAATATTTCACGTCCTTCTGCCAGGCTAATCCCTTCTGGTCCGACTGCCCAGTTAATGACTTGAGCTGGGTAGTCTGTGAAGAGATGGATATCATTGCGAGCTCCTTCGTAGCCACAGATATGAAGGATATTTACCCCACCTGCTTCCTTAGCTGTCTCTAAGACATGGAGTTCACTCGGTGCGATGACTTGTTTGTAAACTTCCTGACTGACACGCGCATCTTGGATGCTTTGAACACTGAGGTAGATCCCGTCTGCTCCAGCTTCCTTAATAATTCGTTGGCTCAAACTTGCAATATCTTGCCCAATGGTATCCAAAACTTTTTTAAGAGTTGCTGCATCTTGATCGATAAAGTTTGCGATCAAGTCATCTCCACCTGACACTTCTCCGACCAACCATTTGAAGTAGGTCACCGGAGCAAAGATGTTGTAGATGGCTACAATGTCCTCTTCAAAACCAGCACGGATTTTTTTCACAAGCTCTACCTGCTCTGTGATCCATGGATGATCGGCTCCGAGCGGTTCAATCCCTGCTAAGTCAGAGATGTTTTCAAGGCCTTTGTGAATGGATGGGTTTGGATAAGCAAAGTAACCATCGCTCATAAGTTTAACAAAGTCTGGTTGAACCTTGTGAAGGAAGTTTTGATGACCCTTCAGGTTTTTTTCAATAATTTCCGGATTGGAAAATCCTTTCAACCATTCTTCTTCTGTTGTAAAATGGTGCCAAAATCCAACTGGCACACGGTCAACTTTTTCTCCTTTGAATGCTTTTAAGACTAATTCTCTTTTTGCTGACATGTTCTTACCTCGTTCTATTCTTTTCTTGTTTGTTATCTTAACACTTCAATCATTCTTTGACTAATATATATTTTTTATCAAGTTCTTCATCTTTTTTATCACTGTCCGTCTAGAAGTAGAAGTCCAGCTAGATCAGATGGGCGCATGAGGGAGAGACTATGGGCTGGAATTTTCTCCAATTTTTCGATGTCCGGATCTTTCCGTGCAATCCCATGACTGCTTGCTAAAGCGACTTTACTTAGCCCTAGAAGCAAAAACAAAACGGTTACTACGATACACCATACATTGATCTTTTTCATCTCCCTCTCCTTTCTTTTTTACAAGACGGCTGCTTGACGCACCCAGTCTAAGCGTTCCAATTGGAAATCGTCTGGTACGGTACAGTCTGCCCCAAGGATCAAACCGCGACTTCCAGCTTCTGCCACCAAGCGGCGAGTTTCTTGCTCAATCGCTGCTCGTTCCCCTTGGTAGAGTAATCCTTTCTTACCATTGACAAAGCCACCCAAGACAGCACGATCACCAAAGAGTTTGCGCCCTGCTGCTAGGCTCAGACCTTCATGATGAGTCGCCCAGTTAATGACTTGAGCTGGATAATCCTTGAAGAGTTCCACTTCATTGCTGGCTCCTTCAAAACCACAAATATGAAGGATATTGATGCCCCCAGCTTCATTGGCTGCTTCTAGGACAGCGATGTTGCTTGGCTCAATGAACTTACGGTATTCTTGCTCTGTCACGCGCTCATCTTGAACCTGCTGGGTTGAGAAGTAAATCCCTTCCACTCCTGCTTCTTGAATCAAGCGGCGACTAAGAATGGCGATGTCTCCTGCAATCACGTCAAGGACATGAGCTAAAGTTTCTGGATCTTCCTTGAGAAAGGCCGCAATCACTTGGTCTCCACGGGATTGATCCGTCCGGAACCAGCGTTTCAAATAAGAAATGGGCGAGAAGATATTGTAGAAAGAAGCAATCTCTTCATGGAAATGAGAACGAATTTCCTTGACCACTTCAATCTGTTTTTCAATCCAAGGATGATGCTCTCCAATTGGTTGAATATTCTTCAATTCTTGGATCGATGTGATCTCTCTCGAATAAAGAGCACTCGGATAGCGGAAGAAGCCATCGCTCATGATCTTGACAAAATCAGGGGAACTTTCTTCAACATAGTGTTGGTGTCCTTTGATACTCTTTTCAAGTACAGCTGGATTGTCTAGCCCCAATTCTTTTTCTTCTTGAGTCACATAATGGAGCCAAAATCCTACAGGGATTCGCTCTACTGCTTCGCCTCGAATGGCACGAAGAACCAATTCTTTTTTACTCATTCCATGAAACCTCCTCAATATCTTCTTCAAAAGGAAAACTGACTGCTGCCCTTCTGAAATTTGTAACCATGATATCACCTCGAAAACTAGCTGACTAATATATTTTCCCTATCAAAGCCTTAACATTTCTTTATGGAGGCAGGTATCAAAAAACACGCAAGTCCTTGAAAACAAAGACTTGCGCGCATTCTTATCTATTCTTTCATTTTAGAAGAAATGGATCCCTTTGATCTTTTCTTGACCCTGTTATAAAAATCAACTATACCCCTTCCTTTTAGGGGAAGATTGGCTTATTTTGAGGCCAAGGATCACGTTTTCCCCATCCTCTAACCAATCATGGGCTGTGGATTCGGCTTTGCCCCTTAAAAACAAATATCCTCGTTAGGAAAAACCTAACGAGGATGTTTTTTTATATAGACAAATTTATTCAACTGTTACAGACTTAGCAAGGTTCCGTGGTTTATCAACATCGAGCCCACGATGAAGGGTTGCAAAGTAAGCAATCAATTGGGTTGGCACCACCATTGAGATTGGAGAGAGGTAAGGGTGAACCGCTGTCAAGACTATATCATCCGTCTCTTTCGCGACATTTTCTTCTGCAATGGTTAAGACATGAGCCCCACGTGCTGCGACTTCTTGGATGTTTCCACGAGTGTGGCTAGCTAGGACTGGATCCGACAAGAGGGCAATGACTGGTGTGCCATCTTCAATCAAAGCAATGGTCCCGTGTTTCAACTCACCCGCTGCGAAACCTTCACATTGGATGTAAGAGATTTCTTTTAGTTTCAGACTAGCTTCCATAGCAACATAGTAATCTTGGCCACGTCCAATATAGAAAGCATTGCGGGTTGTTTCCAATAAGCCACGAACTTTTTCGTCGATCACTTCTTTTTCTGAAAGGGTTGATTCGATCGATTGGGCAACGATAGACAATTCGTGCACCAAATCAAAGGCTTTGGCCTTTTCATTGCCATTGGCTTCCCCAACAGCTTTGGCAAGAAAAGCAAGGGCTGCGATTTGAGCCGTATAAGCCTTAGTAGAAGCGACCGCAATTTCAGGACCTGCATGGAGCAACATAGTCATGTCTGCTTCACGTGAAAGAGTTGAACCTGGCACATTAGTCACTGTCAAGCTTGGAATGCCCATTTCATTGGCTTTGACCAATACTTGGCGGCTATCGGCTGTTTCACCAGATTGGCTGATAAAGATGAAGAGTGGTTTCTTGCTGAGAAGTGGCATGCCGTAGCCCCACTCAGAGGAGATACCGAGTTCTACTGGGGTATCTGTCAATTCTTCCAACATCTTCTTAGAAGCAAATCCTGCGTGGTAAGAGGTCCCTGCCGCAAGGATGTAAATGCGGTCTGCCTCTTGAACAGCCTTGATGATAGCTGGGTCTACCACTACTTGACCTGCCTCATCTGTGTAAGCTTGGATGAGTTTACGCATCACAGTTGGTTGCTCGTCAATTTCCTTGAGCATGTAGTAAGGATAAGTTCCCTTGCCGATATCAGAAAGATCGAGTTCAGCCGTGTAGCTAGCGCGCTCACGACGATTCCCATCGTAGTCTTGGACTTCAACGCTGTCTGCTTTGACGATGACCAACTCTTTGTCATGGATTTCCATATATTGGTTGGTCTCACGAATCATGGCCATGGCATCAGAGCAGACCATATTGTAGCCATCCCCAAGACCGATCAAGAGTGGTGATTTATTTTTTGCCACATAGATGGTGCTTGGATCTTCCGCGTCCATCAAAGCAAAAGCATAGGCTCCACGGATGATGTGGAGAGCTTTTTTGAAGGCTTCAAGCGTAGACAAGCCCTCTTCTTCAGCGAATTTTCCGATCAAGTGGGCTGCGATTTCTGTATCGGTTTGCCCCTTGAAATGGTGACCGGCTAGGTATTCTTCCTTGATTTCAAGGTAGTTTTCAATGACGCCATTGTGGACCAAAACAAAGCGACCTGTTTCAGAACGGTGTGGGTGGGCATTGTCCTCAGTTGGTTTTCCATGAGTGGCCCAACGGGTATGTCCAATTCCCGCTTCCCCTTCGACACCTTCTGCCTTAGCTGACAATTCTGCAATGCGGCCAACTGCCTTTACCAATTGGCTCTTGCCTTCACTAGCCAGAAAAACACCCGCAGAGTCATAGCCTCGGTATTCGAGTTTTTCAAGTCCTTGAATCAAAATATCAGTAGCATTTGTATTTCCTACAACACCAACGATTCCGCACATAGTCTTTACGATATAGCCTTGCTATACTTTCCCCTTTACTTAGTCAAACGACCTATGGTCAATTTCTCAGTTACTGTAAATTGGTCTAGTCTAATTTACCAAAAAAGCAACCAGCGGAGTCAGTATACAATGCTTCTTCCAGTTTGTCAACTAGGAAATATAAGAAAATTGGTCTAGTTAAGGGAGAGTTAAGAAAAACCTATCAACATCTTGGTTGATAGGTTGCTTTTTCTACTCTTCAAATCCATTCTGCTGGCTCAACTCACGGAACCAATGGCCGGATTTTTTGAGGGTACGTTTTTGACTCTCGAGATCCAATTCAACCAAGCCATAGCGGTTCTTGTAGCCATTGAGCCATGACCAACAGTCAATAAAGGTCCAGATCAAATAACCTTTACAGTTAGCACCATCTTGAATAGCCCGGTGGAGCTCACGAAGATGGTCTTTGACAAAGTCAATCCGGTAGTCGTCTTGGATCACGCCATCCTTGCGGAATTTTTCCTCTCCTTCAACCCCCATCCCATTTTCGGTCAGGATCCACTCGATATTGCCATAGTTTTCCTTGATATTTTGGGCAATGTCATACAAGCCTTGCTCATAGATTTCCCAACCACGGTGGGGATTGATCTTGCGGCCTGGCATAACATAAGGTTCATAAAATTGTTCAAAGAGTAGGGGAGATGCTGGATTTGGAGCATAACGAGGAGCTGCCACACGGAGTGGTTGGTAATAGTTAACCCCTAGGTAATCCACCGTATTTTCCTCGATCAAGCGCAATTCAAAGGGATCATAATCCGGTAAGAGATCACGCTCCCGTAGGATCTCCACTAATTCTTCAGGATAATGACCAAGAACAGATGGATCTAAGAAGGATTTGGCTTGAAAGAGCTCGGCAATGCGCGCGGCTTTCACATCTTCTGGATGCTGGCTCCGAGGATAGGCTGGTGTCAAATTGAGCACAATTCCGATACGGAAATTAGGATCCACCTCGTGACAGGCCTTCACTGCTAGAGAGCTTGCTAACTGGGTGTGGTAGGCTACTTTAACTGCTGCTACTGCGTCTACCTTATGAGGAAAATGGGCATCATAAAAATAACCAAACTCCACAGGGACAATGGGTTCATTAAAGGTGATCCACTGATCGACCAGATCTCCATAGGTCTTGAAACAAAAACGCGCATATTCTTGGTAAGCATAGGCGGTTTCTTTATTTTCCCAACCATCCCCTTGCTCTTGAAGAGCCATCGGTAAATCAAAATGATAGAGGTTGACCAAGAGGTGAATCCCTTTTTCTTTAATCTTTTCAAAGACACGGCGGTAGAAATCAACACCTGCTTGATTGATTTCCCCTCGTCCTTCTGGGAAAATACGTGACCACTGAATAGAGGTTCGAAAGGCGGTGTGCCCAGTTTCTAACAAGAGGTCCAGATCTTCTTCCCAGTGTTCATAAAAAGTCGATGTTTTCTCTGGTCCTTGCCCTTGATTAAAGCGGTTGGGCTCGATCCTATACCAGTAATCCCAGAGATTGTCTCCCTTTCCATCTTGGGCGAAACGTCCCTCCGTCTGAGGGCCCGAGGTCGAACTCCCCCATAAAAAATCCTTTGGAAATTGATACATGTCCTAATCCTCCTCATTCTACTAGCTCTATTGTAGCGCATCCTCCCCCAAAACCTAGGCACAATTTACAGTCTTTCTTACGCAGATTAAAGAAAAAGAGGCTGGGACAAAAGTCCTAGCCTCTCAATTGTCTTTGGATTGTCGAGCAAGACGCAGTGGTTGAGTGGGCTCTACTACGCTGATTTCATCAGCTTTTACAGCCCTACTCAACTGTGCGGAGGTGGGACGACGAAATCGAATTCTAACGAATTAACGATTTCTGTCCCACTCTCTGGTCCTCATTATAAGTCATTCACAACATATTCAAAGAGTTTGTGGTCTGCTGGACTCTTGTCAAAACGCAGTTCCGGATGCCATTGAACGCCGAGAAAACGACTCTCATCTGTGGATTGAACCGCCTCTATGACGTCGTCTTTGGGATCCTGCGCGATTACTTCTAAGCCATCTGCCAAGTCTTTGATACTTTGATGGTGAAAGGAATTGATGCGACTGGTCTTGCCATAGATCTCTTGTAAGATCGTCTGATCCTTGGTCACCAGCTCTTGGCTGGTGTACTGACCTGGATTGTCCTGCCAATGATCCTCAATATCTTGATGCAAAGTACCACCCAATGCAACATTATAGAGCTGGGTCCCACGGCAGACGGTAAAGATAGCTTTTTTAGCCGCACGCGCTTCCTCAATCAAGGCCAACTCAAATAGATCACGTTTTAAGAGGTAGTCATCGCTATCAATGGCGATTTCTTCTCCATAAAACTTGGGCAAGACATTTTGACCACCAGTAATGATGAGCTTATCAATCATCGATATATAGTCTTTGGCCATGTCCGCATCTCCAATTGGCAAGATCAAGGGAATTCCTCCCGCCTCTTTGACCGCTTCGACAAAACCAGTCGCCGCATAACTCATGTTCGCGTCTGGATCATCTGGGAAGGGTCTTTCATTTCCTGTAATTCCAATCACTGGTCTTTTTTTCATACTTGTTTCCATATACTTTCATTCGTTTTCAAGGCTTATTGTAACACAATTTTAAGCTAGACTCAATGGAGAGTTTTTAAAGAGAAGGTCTCTCCCTCTATAACAAAAGCTTGCTGAAAGGAGTTAAAATTGCTTTTTATCAAAAAATCCTCAAGTGCGAAGACTTGAGAATTTTTTGTTAATTTTTGATAACCCCTTCTTTTGCCAAAAAGTCACGCGCCACTTGATTAGCTGACTTACCTTCTACTCCGACTTGGTAGTTCATCTGGCTCATTTGCTCTGCTGTGATTTTTCCAGCTAGTTTATTTAGAATAGCTTCCAACTCCGGATGTTTTTCGAGTAATGCAGCTTTCATGAGGGGAGCCCCTTGATAAGGTGGGAAGAGTTGCTTATCATCTTCAAGGACCACCAGGTCATAGCGAGCCAGCTCGGCATCCGTTGAGTAAGCATCTGTGATCTGGATGTCACCGGACTGGATGGCTTGGTAACGAAGGGCTGGCTCCATGGTGGAGACTTGTAGATGGAGTCCGTAAACCTTCTGCAAGCCCTTGTTCCCATCCTCTCGGTCATTAAACTCCAAGGTAAAGCCTGCCTTGAGTTGTCCTTCCACCTTTTTCAAATCTGAAATGGTCTTGAGACCATACTCTTGGGCAATTTTCTTAGGGACTGCAACAGCATAGGTATTCTGATAAGCCATGGGTTTGAGCAAGGCCAGGTTGTCTTGTTTCTTGATCCCATCTCGAGCCGCTTGATAGACTGCTTCTGGATCATGGTCGACTTGCGGCGCCGGCTTGAGGAGACTTTCAGTCACGGTCCCTGTAAACTCTGGATAGATAGCAATATCCCCTTTTTTCAGAGCTTCATAGAGGAAGGTGGTCTTGCCAAAATTCGGTTTGACGGTCACTGTCATGTCCGTGTTTTCTTCGATCAAAATCTTATACATATTGGCTAGAATTTCCGGTTCAGGACCCAACTTCCCAGCGATGATCAGGTTTTCTTTTTCCGGTTTGGGAAGAAGACTTGGTGTATAGCTAGCTCCCAATCCGATAACCATTACCGCAAAAGCCGCAAAGATGGTCCGCAATTTGGCCTTTTCCATCCATTTGAGAAGAAGGTTAAAGGCGATGGCTAAGAAGGCAGAAGACAGGGCACCGATTAAAATCAGACTGGCATTATTGCGGTCAATTCCTAGAAGGATAAAGGAACCGAGTCCCCCTGCTCCAATCAAGGCAGCTAGGGTAGCCGTCCCGATAATCATCACAGCTGCTGTCCGAATTCCAGACATGATGACGGGCATGGCCAAGGGAATCTCAAACTTCTTCAAGCGCTCCCACTTGGTCATCCCAAAGGCGGTTCCCGCTTCTTCAAGGCTTGGATCAATCCCTTGTAAACCGGTGATGGTATTTTGAAGAATGGGAAAAATGGCATAGATGACGAGAGCTGTCAAGGCCGGAAGCGTCCCGATTCCCATGATGGGTATGAAGAGCCCCAAAAGGGCCATGGAAGGAATAGTCTGGAAGATCCCAGCTACCTGCAAAACCCAGTTGCTGGCTCTCTTGCGTGTACTTAAATAAATAGCCAGAGGGACCGCCAGAAAAATCGCAAGGAGCAAGGTCAGTAATGACAGTTGCACATGTTGCCCCAGTGCAGTGAGCCAGTCTCCAAAGCGTTCTTGAAAGGTTGCAAATAGTTTAGACATGGTGAGCACCTCCAAACAAATCTGCCACAAAGTCATTGACTGGCTGGGCTAGGATGGTTTTAGAATCCGCCACCTGCACAATCTCTCCTTCTTGCAACACTGCAATCCGGTCCCCTAATTTCAAGGCCTCTTCCGTATCATGAGTCACGAAAATAGTCGTCATACCAAATTCTTTGTGCAAGTCTTTGGTAAGAGCCTGCAACTGCTTGCGGGAAATGGCATCCAAGGCTGAAAAGGGCTCGTCCATCAATAGAATCTTTGGCTCTGCAATGATGGCCCGCACAATGCCAATCCGTTGTTGCTCCCCACCAGATAACTCACTTGGCTTGCGATTTGCATACTCTGCAGCAGGCAGACCTACCTTGTCCAAGAGTTCTTCGGTTTTAGAGGCTATTTGTTCCTTACTCCAGCCCTTCATCTCAGGAATCAGTGCAATATTTTCAGCAACTGTTAAATTTGGAAAAAGAGCAATGGCTTGAAGGACATAGCCGGTAGAAAGACGTAATTCCCGTTCATCATAGTCCTTGATGCGTTTTCCGTCCATATAAATATTGCCATCTGTCGGCTCCAAAAGACGATTGATCATCTTGAGCATGGTGGTTTTTCCAGATCCTGAAGGGCCTACCAAGACCATAAATTCTCCATCTTCAATACGGAGATTGACATCTTTTAAAATGTCCTTATCCGTGTAGCGCAAGGCTACATGTTTGTATTCAATCATATTATTCCTCAATGATTTTTCTGTCTCTAAGAATATCCAATAGGCTACTTGCTGGATGACCTAGGACTTTTTCGACATCTGTAGAAACCCCAGCTTGTTCCCCAGCTTTAATCGCTGTATAGGTGCTGACCCAGGCATCGTACTCCCAAGTTTGTGCTGGCCATTTTTTACGTGACTCATAGGCTTCTTCTACTGATTCATCCACATACACGATGGCGTCACCGGTCTCTTTTGAGAGAAGCGCTACGATTTCTTCCATGGAAAGATCCTCTGGCCCTGTCAAATTCAAGGTTTGATTTTCCCACTCCTTAGGATTTAAAAGAATTTCTGCTGCAACCCTAGATGTGTCCTTACGGGCAACAGCTGACACAAGACCACTGCCTGCCGGACCACGAATTTCTCCATTTTCAAGTGCCATATCAATCAGAAAGTCCAAGTAAAAATTATCTCTCAAAAAAGTGTAGGTGAACCCTAACTCCTTGATATAGGCTTCCGTCTGGGCATGATCCCGAGACAAGGTGAAAGTTGCCTTCTCATCTGCCCCATAAAAGGAGGTATAGACGATATGCTCTACTCCTGCTAGCTTTGCAGTATCTAAAAAGTCCTTGTGCTCCTTGACACGCTCTGGATTTTCCCGAGCAGAGACCATCAACAAGATATCAATCCCCTTCAAGGCCTCAACCACCTCTGGTGTATTGGCATACACTATTTTACGGATTTCCGCAGACGCGTAGACTTTTGAACGCTCTGGACTTCGTGCTAGATGGACTGAGGCGATTCCTTTCTGATCGACAAGATCAGCCACATAGGAACCTAACTTCCCTGTTACCCCTGTAATACCAATCATAACTGTTACTTCCTTTCCTTAGATGTCATTCTCTTTAGCTTTTAGATTTGAGATAATGCGCTCTTGATAGGCCTCAAATTCTCGGATTTCTTGATCCGAAAACCCTTGATAAAAAATCTCTCCCAGTTCTTTGCTGACACGGTCTCCAATTTCTTTTTGTGCCCAACCGAAGTCTGTCAAAGAGATATATTTTTTCCTTTTATCCTGCGTGCAAGGTTGAATCGTGACCAAACCTTGTTCTTCCAATTTCTTAACCATACTGGTCAATGTATTATTAGCTAGTCCCGTCGCTAGAGCAATATCAGTTGCAGTTGCCCTTCCTTGCTCTTTTTGCCATAAGACTGTTAAAATTTTCCCCTGTTCACTTCGGTATTGAGCATCTGGTTCCTTGCTCAAGAGTTTTTGAAAGATACGCCCGTTCAACAAGCGTATCTGTAAAGCCTGGTAGCCCCCTTGCATCTTGTCCATTTTGTCTCCTTTTTTCTTCTATATCGAACTTTCTATTGTTTATTGTAATATTTTTAATTACATCTGTCAACTATTTCGATATCGAAATACCATTTTCCTTGGAAGAAGAGCAACATTTAAACACCTTGTAAAACAACACTGAGTTTTACATCTGTTCACTATCATGCAGAATGAAATTTATTAAAAAGCCTCGGTAGTTTCTTCCTACCGAAGCTTTTTTAATATCGTAAAGACAATCAACATCTATCTTAAAACTGATTCTTTCGATTTTATACAAAAATCCTCCAGAGCTGAACTCTGAAGGACTCATTTCTTATTTCACAACAATGTTGACAAGCTTGTTAGGTACACTAATCACTTTCACGATGTCCTTGCCATCAATCTCTGCTTTGACTTTGTCATCAGCTAGAGCGACTTCTTGCAATTCTTCGCGTGAAAGATCTTTAGCGACCATGAGTTTAGCACGGACTTTTCCTTTGATTTGGACGACGATTTCGATTTCGTCTTCAACCAATTTGCTTTCGTCCCATGTTGGCCAAGCTACGTAAGAGATTGACTCACCTGTTGCTGCCACTGTTTGCCAGAGTTCTTCTGCCAAGTGAGGGGCAAATGGGGCGATCAATTGGATAAAGCCTTTGGCGTAGTCTACATAGAGTTTGTCTTCCTTGTTAGCTGCATTGACAAAGACCATGAGCTGAGCAATAGCAGTGTTGAATTTCATGGACTCGATTTGCTCTGTGACAGCCTTAACGGTTTCGTTATAAACCTTGTCAAGAGCACCATTGTTGTCCGCAACGATTTCTTTACTTGTAATCAAACGGTAAACACGGTCGAGGAATTTACGGCTTCCTTCCAGACCTTCTTCAGACCAAGCGATAGAAGCGTCAAGTGGGCCCATGAACATTTCATAGACACGAAGGGTATCAGCACCGTATTGTTCCACCACATCATCTGGGTTGACCACATTCTTGAGGGATTTCGACATCTTGGCTGGTGCTTGCTCCAACTCTTCCCCTGTTTCCACATGGAAGAAGGAACCGTCACGTTTTTCAACCTTGTCAGTCGCTACAAGAGCCCCACGGTGGTCACGGTAGCTAGTTCCCAGGATCATTCCTTGGTTAAAGAGTTTTTGGAACGGTTCTTTAGTTGGAACAACACCGATATCATAGAGGAATTTATGCCAGAAACGAGCGTAAAGCAAGTGAAGCACGGCGTGTTCTGCCCCACCCACATAGATATCTACTGGCAACCATTGTTTGAGGAGGTCCTCATCAGCCAATTTTTCTGTGTTATGTGGATCGATATAGCGGAGGTAGTACCAGCTTGAACCTGCCCATTGTGGCATGGTGTTGGTCTCACGACGACCTTTGACACCATCTTCACGAGTCACTTCCAGCCAGTCTGTCAAGTTAGCCAATGGGCTTTCCCCAGTACCTGAAGGGCGGATATCCTTAGTCACTGGCAAGACAAGTGGCAATTCACTTTCTGGAACGGCTGTCGAAGATCCATCTTCCCAATGAATAATTGGGATTGGCTCACCCCAGTAACGTTGACGGCTAAAGAGCCAGTCGCGAAGACGGTAGGTTACTTTCTCCTGACCACAGCCTGCTTCTTCCAACCAAGCGACAATCTTGGCAATCGCATCTTCTTTGTTGAGCCCATCAAGGAAGTCTGAATTAACGTGAAGGCCGTCTTCTGTGTAGGCAGCTTCTGCTACGTTTCCACCTTCCAGCACTTCTACGATTGGAAGGCCGAATTGTTTAGCAAATTCCCAGTCACGTTGGTCGTGGGCAGGTACGGCCATAACAGCACCTGTTCCATAGCTAGAAAGAACATAGTCCGCAATCCAGATTGGAATTTCTTTGCCATTGACAGGGTTGATAGCATAAGCACCCGTCCAAACCCCTGTTTTTTCCTTGGCAAGGTCAGTACGAGCCAAGTCTGATTTGAGGCTAGCTTGGTGTTTGTAATCAGCTACAGCCTCAGCTTGTTCCGCACTTACGATGGCATCTACCAAGTCATGCTCAGGCGCCAAAACAGTGAAGGTCGCCCCAAAAAGGGTATCAGGACGAGTGGTAAAGACGGTGAATTCCTTATCAGTCCCTTTCACTTTAAAAGTGACATTGGCACCAGTTGATTTCCCAATCCAGTTGCGTTGCATGTCCTTGATAGACTCTGGCCAATCTAGGTCATCCAAATCGTTGAGCAAGCGCTCTGCATAGGCCGTGATTTTAAGCATCCATTGGCGCATTGGTTTGCGGACAACTGGATAGCCTCCACGCTCAGAAGTTCCGTCAGGAAGGACTTCTTCGTTGGCGATGGCTGTTCCCAATTCTTCCACCCAGTTTACTGGCACTTCCGCTTCATAGGCCAAGCCTTTTTCGTAAAGCTTGGTGAAAATCCATTGCGTCCACTTGTAGTAGTTCGGATCTGTCGTATTGACTTCACGGTCCCAGTCGTAAGAGAATCCAAGCGCATTGATTTGACGTTTGAAGTTAGCAATGTTTTCCGCTGTAAATTCCGCTGGGTCATTCCCTGTATCCATCGCATATTGCTCTGCAGGCAAACCAAAAGCATCCCATCCCATTGGGTGAAGGACGTTGTAGCCTTGTGCACGTTTGAAACGGCTGAGGATATCGGTCGCTGTGTAGCCTTCTGGGTGTCCTACGTGTAGACCCGCTCCAGATGGGTAAGGGAACATATCCAATGCATAAAACTTCGGTTTTGAGGCGTCAGTTCCTGTCTTAAAAGTATGATGGTCAGCCCAGTATTTTTGCCACTTAGGCTCGATTTCTTTATGATTGTAAAAACTCATAGCGTCTCTCCAATTTTCGTGATGCTCCTATTATACCATTTTTAGGGGATTTTTAAAGGATCAGATAAAGAAAAAGACAGGTCCCATACGGGACCTGTCCATCCTGTTTTCGCTAAGAAAAGTCTATTTCACATGCTTTTCAAGTTCTTTTTGCGCTTTTTTATTGGATTCTTCTTTTTCTTTCTTCCATTGTTCACGCGCTTTGTCGTAGTCTTTCGCCGCTACGACCTTGTCTTGAACTTCTAAATACTTATAGTTAAAGGTTTGACCCTTGTGGCCGGTCCAAGCAAAGGCTGCAGAGTATGGTACAGTCTTACGAACGACTGGAGAAGCTCCATCCGAATGAATCGGAATCAAGAGGGCACTATCGGTCAACCAAGCTTGAGCCGCAGCATATTTTTCATAACGCTTGTTGACATCTGTGTTTTCTTTTTGAGCGTCTTCAATTAATTGATTGTACTCATCAAAGCCAGCTGCTTTTGCCGCCGCATTATCCGTACCAGCATCGAATCCAAAGTAAGAATTGGCATTTTCACCAGATTTACCACTGGTGATGTCGATGTAAGAAGATGGGTCCGTATAGTCTGGTCCCCAGCCCAAGTTATTGTTTAGATCCCAGTCTTGTTGGGAAGCATTTTCAGCAAAGTAAGTCACTCGTTGAAGATCATCCTCAGAAACCATATTCAGATCGATGACAATATTTTCTGCTCCCAATGTAGATTCAATCGACTGTTTGAAGGATTGGGCTTGTTTGATTCCTTCCGTATAAGTCGAAGAAGTTGGAAGGTCTAAATGAATTGGGAATTCAACTCCTTGAGCCTGCAAGTCTGCCTTAGCTTTGGCAAACTCTTCTTTGGCCTTGCTTGGATTGTAGAGGGTGTCTTTTCCATCTGCGACAGAGACCCCTTTCCATTCATCCCCATAAGCTTCTAAGTCTTTTTCTACTGCATCCCCAAATTGTTTGCCATCGATTTGGACAAAGTTTGGTGGCGTAAAGGTATTACGGATCACCTTATTGGCACCCGCTTCCCCGTTAGTTTGCGCTACATAAGCCTTGCGGTTGAAGGCAAACATAATAGCTTGACGGAAGTCCTTGTTCAAGATTGCTTTCTTGGTAGAGGCCTTTTGAGCATCCGTGGTCTTCTTTGTGATTTCATAGGCCTGACGGTCAATGTTGAAGGAAAGGTTATAGGTTGAGGAACCTTGGTCAGTATAGACGATGTCGTCCTTATGCTTCTTCTCTACACTCTTATAGTTGGAACCATTTGGGAAAACACGGGCAACTGTATAGTCACCGTTATCAAATCCACGGATCAGAGACTCGGAGTCTTGACCATCATAATAGGTCAGTTTGACTTTACTGATCTTGACATTTTCCGCATCCCAGTAGGTTGGATTTTTTTCTAATATCGCAGAAGATTTCGAAGTGATGGATTTGATCAAATAAGGTCCGCAGTAGAGGATACTAGACGGAGAGGTTCCTTGACCGTAATCATCTCCCTTGGATTTCAAGAATTCTTCGTTGACCGGCATCAGGATCCCCATCGTGGTCTTAGAATTCCAGAAGCTTTCAGGCTGGCTCAAGGTATATTGAACGGTATAATCATCAATGGCTTTGATACCAACCGTTGAGAAGTCTTTGGTTTTTCCTGAGACATAATCATCCAAGCCTTTGACAGATTTTTGGACGAGATAGAGGGCCGAAGATTTCTTATCCGCCGCGTGCTGAAGACCTGTCACAAAGTCTTGCGCCTTGACTTCCCCATATTCTTCCCCTTCAGAAGTCATCCATTTGACTCCTTCGCGGAGTTTATAGGTATAGGTCAAACCGTCCTTTGAAACAGTCCAGTCTTTAGCAAGCGATGGGATCAAATTCCCATACTTGTCCACTTCCAATAAGCCATCTACCGCATTTCCTGTAAACTCAGAAGTCGATTTTTTATTGGAAATCGAATAGTCAAGAGTATCTGGATCCGTGGTATAGACATAGCTAAACGTCTGTTCGCCAGAACTTCCAGATTTTCCACCTGAGCAAGCCACTAGGACACCAGCTGATAAAAGCAGAGCGCTGGTCGCTAAGAGTACCTTCCCTTTGTTCATATGATTCACCTCATTGTAAAAATGTTATACTCAATTTAAATTATAGCACTTTCTAGGGAAATGTAAACGCTTTTACTGCGAAATTATTCTCTTTCTTCTTTTTCTAGAATTTTTTCCGTTTTAATCCCTGACCTGTATGATATAATGGAATTTATGAATAACGAGAGACATTTACACAAACGACTAAAACACTGCCTCTTGTCCCTCCTTGTAGGAGTCTTGACATTAGGCCCTATCTCTACTGCTTTTGCGGACGATCTCTACCAACAAGAAGATGTCATGAAAATCGCAGCCGATGCTGGACTGGTATTGGATGATTTTTACAAGCCTAAGGCCGATATCGTCATCGATGCCAATACTGGAGCCATTTTGTACGGAGACAATATCGACACGGTCCGGGACTCAGGTAGCATGGCCAAGCTCATGAGTGCCTATGTGGTCTTTCGGGCCCTCAAAGAAGGCAAGATCAAGTACGATACCGTGGTTACAGCAACTGCGTCGGACCAAGCCATTTCGGAAAACAATCTGTTAAGCAACTCACCGATTGTGGCTGGCGTAGACTACAAAGTATCGGAATTGATCAAGATGCTCTTTGTTCCCTCTTCCAGCGCAGCTGTAATTATGCTCGCCAACGCTGTCACTGACAATGATCCCGATAAGTTTTTGGATCTAATGAATCAGTACGCGCAAGAAATGGGAATGACCAATACCAGATGGCACAATCCAAATGGAGCGATGATTTCGGTGCTCCAGGGCCACTACAATCCACAGCGCTATGATGTCCATGCCAACAACGAAATTACGGCGCGGGACATGTCTATTCTGGCTTATCACATCGTAAACGATCTGCCAGAGATGTTGGAATACACCAAGCAAGCCCACACCACCATCATGGAAGGAACCCCCTACGAGCAAAGCTATGATAATTACAACACTTCCCTCGAAGGTGGAAAATTCTCCCTCAAGGGGACAGATGGCCTTAAGACAGGATCCAGCCCAACTGCCGACTACAACTACACCGCAACAACCAAACGGGGTAAACAGCGGATTATCGAAGTCATCCTAGGCGTTGGAAACTACGATGTCGAGATCGCCGAAAGCTACCGCAATCAAATCGGAAATACCTTGGCTGAGAAAATGTTTGCGGACTACCAGTATAAAAAAGTCCTTTCTGCAGGCGAGCATAAAATCGACGGGAAGACCATTCAACTGAAGCAAGACTTCTATGCTACCGTTAAGAAAGGCACGAATCCAGCCATTAAACTGGAAAACAACCGCCTGGTCGTCCAGAACGGCTTGCAACAGGTATCTCCAAGCATTAAGGCGGGAATGGCCGTAAGCGATTCTAAAGCAACGAACTCTAGCAGTAAACAGAAGGGACTAGATGCCATGTGGCTCTTCTGCTTCTTGCCAGCCGGAATCTTATATCTGATCTTTAAACAAACCGATCCAAAAAGAAGAAACTAATGATTCTAATATGAAAAAGAGTTGAGACAGAAAAACAGTCTCAACTCTTTTATAATGCAGACAAGATGATATGGGAACCTAGGTTTCCATATCATCCTCACAACTCTGATCATGTAATCAGTCACTTTCATTCTCGAATAGTTTTTAACTGAAGTCGAGACTACTTCCTTTGGAAAAAAGATAAATCAACTGGCATTCATGGAATGCGGCATTGATTTCCTATTTTTCTGCAGGAAGTTTCGGTAAACCGAATCGTCTCTCTTATCTTACATTACCAAATAATCACACGATCTTCTGGTTTTCTCCACATGCCATCTCCTTCTTTGACATCAAAGGTTTCAAAGAATTCGTCAAAGTTTGGCAATTGAACATTGGTACGGAGTTTTCCTGGTGCGTGGACATCAACACTTGCGAGGAGTTGCATGTACTCTGTCCGAGCTTTCATGCGCCAGATGCGAGCAAAGTTGGTGAAGAATTCTTCTGCTGAGAAGTCTGCTTCTTTCTTAGCGGCTTCAAGGGCTGCAGCAATTCCTCCTAGATCTGCCACGTTTTCAGAAACGGTCAATTTCCCGTTAATCTTAGCACCATAAGAGTCTTGCCCTTCAAACTGATCGATGACCTTTTGCGTGCGAGCGGTAAAGGCTTCGTAATCTTCTGGCTTCCACCAGTCTTTCAAGCTACCGTGCTCGTCAAAGGAAGCACCATTGGTGTCAAAGGCGTGGGAGATTTCATGGGCAATGACCGCACCGATTCCGCCGTAGTTGGCTGATGATGATTGGTGAAGGTCATAGAAAGGTGCTTGTAAAATCGCTGCTGGGAAGACAATTTGGTTTTGTTGCGGATCATAGTAAGCATTGACCATATTAGCTGGCATATGCCATTCGCTCCGATCAACTGGTTGGTTCCACTTGCTCCAAGTATGGGCAATGGAAATTTCGTAAAGGGCTTGAGCATTTTCCACCAAGGTCTTGCTCTCGTCGATGATCTTCTTGGCGTATGTTTCTGGTAATTTTTCAGGGTAGCCGATATGCGGTGTGATGACATTGAGCTTGACAATAGCTTTTTCGCGAGTTTCAGGAGCGAGCCAGTCTGCTTTTTCAAGACGATCCTTGTAGACCTCAATCATGGTCGCTACTTTATGCTCTACGTCTGCTTTCGCTTCTGGTGAGAATTTTTCACCCGCATACCAGAGTCCAAGCGCTTGGCTATATGGTACTTCTGCTAATGACAAGGCCGCCTTTTCTTTTGGACGAGGTTCTGGAATACCTGCAATCGTACGACCATATTCACCAGCCAAGACACGGATTTCTTCGGTCAAGAATAAAGTCCAATCTACGGCTGCACTGAGTTTCAATCTTGCATGAATAGTTTCCCAGTTGGCTGCTGAATAGAATGTTGGTGCGAATTCCTTCCAGAAACGCTCTTCTGGAACGATGATTTTATCCGGAGTTTGTCCGATCACTTCTGTAAAGAAAGTATCGAGTGGCAATTCTGGAACCAAGGCCTTGAAATCTGCCCACTCATAAGGATGGTAGAGTTTATTGTACTCGGATCTTTCTTCATTTGACAAGATATATTTGGCCAATTCTGCATCCGACGCAATGACCTTATCCAGGATATCCTTGATTTCTTCCTCTGAGAATTCAAATTTAGGTAAAAGTTTTTCCATCATTTGGCGCCAGATAGCCAGTAATTCTGGGCCTTTTTCGTTACCTTCTTCATAGTAGGTCGTATCTGGCAAGATATGAGCCGGCGCTTCTCCCCACAAGACATTCATTTGGGCATTCATATAGTCTGGTGACACGCTAAATGGCATGAGATTTGGTTTGCCAGCTAGCTCATAGGTCCCCAACTTGCTGGTATAATCTTCAAAAGAAGATAAGGCCTTGATTTCATTGATCAAGGGCATCGCTGGAGCCACACCAGCTGCTTCTCGCGCATCAAAATCTGCCACCATCTTGTGGTATTTGACAAAGTTTTGCAGAATACTGTCTTCTGGCAATTCTTCTCCTCTTTGCCATTTTCCGGTAATATCCAACATCAAGTTTTCGATATCTTGGATCAAGTCCATAAAGCCACCGGTTGACGGTTTGTCATCAGGAATCACAGCTGTCTCAGCCCATTTCCCATTGACGTAATCATAAAAATCATCTTGTAAACGTACCATGATCTTCTCGCTTTCATTCTTTTCTATTAACCTTATCAAAAATAGGTCAATTTTTCAATGATTACAAGTAAGTTAATCTAAATTATTTTAAAAATTAACTTGACTTAATTTTTTCATTCATGTATATTAATGGTAAAGGAGAAAAATCATGATTCAAATTGAACATCTAAGTGTTGCTTACCAGCAAACACTGGCCTTGGAGGATCTTTCCCTCACCATCCAGGGTCCAACCATCCTAGGAATTCTTGGACCCAACGGAGCAGGAAAGTCAACTCTGATCAAGGCCATGCTAGGACTTCTCCCTCATTCGGGAAGGGTCCTGCTCGATCAAAAAGATCTCGGCCAAGTTCTTCAACGAGTGGCCTACGTCGAACAGAAATCCGCTATTGATTTCCACTTCCCCATCACGGTGCGGGAGTGTGTCTCACTGGGTCTCTATCCCCATCTTTCGATCTTCAAGAGAAAAAGCAAAGAGGATCTCCAAAAGGTGGAAAATGCCTTGAAACTTGTCAATCTTCTTGATCTAGCGGATCGCCAGATCGGCCAGCTTTCAGGAGGGCAATTCCAACGGGTCCTGATCGCCCGCTGCTTGGTCCAAGAAGCAGATGTCATCTTTTTGGATGAGCCCTTCGCAGGGATTGACTCTGTCAGCGAAGACATCATTATGCAGACCCTTCAGACCTTGAAAAAAGAAGGCAAGACCATTCTGATCGTCCATCACGACCTCAGCAAGGTCCCAGCTTACTTTGACCAGGTCCTCCTCCTTCACCGCAAGCTGATTGCTTTTGGGAAAACAGAGGAAACCTTTTCCAAGGAGAATCTGCATGCAGCCTATGGGCATGAACTCTTTATAGGAGGTGGCGTCGGATGATTACAGAATTTATCGATGGATTACAGCAATTCCACTTCTTACAGAATGCCTTGATTACAGCTATTGCCATCGGGATTGTCGCTGGAGCTGTCGGATGCTTCATTATTTTGCGGGGCATGTCTCTTATGGGAGATGCCATCTCACACGCGGTCCTTCCGGGGGTAGCCCTGTCCTTTATCCTGGGCATCAATTTCTTTATTGGCGCCATTGCCTTTGGGCTTTTAGCTTCCATCCTCATCACCTATATCAAGAGCAACTCCATCATCAAGAGCGACACAGCGATTGGGATTACCTTTTCTTCTTTCCTCGCCTTAGGAGTCATTCTGATCGGAGTCGCTAAAAGTTCCACCGATCTCTTCCACATCCTCTTTGGGAATATCTTAGCCGTGCAAGACCAGGATATGTGGATGACCATCGGTATTGGGGTTACGGTCTTGCTGGTGATTTGCCTGCTATTTCGACCCTTACTGCTCACATCTTTTGATCCTGTTCTGGCTCAATCCATGGGCGTCCGGGTCAAGGTCTATCACTACCTTCTCATGGTGCTCTTGACCTTGGTTTCTGTCACTGCTATGCAGAGTGTCGGGACCATTCTCATCGTCGCCATGCTCATCACACCCGCTGCGACGGCCTATCTCTATGCCAACAGCCTCTGGTCCATGATGCTCCTTTCATCCGGATTAGGTGCTCTTGCATCCATCCTAGGACTCTTTATTGGCTATAGCTTCAACATAGCCGTCGGGTCTTGTATTGTCCTCACTTCTGCTGTCTTCTTTCTCATCAGCTTCTTTATCGCTCCTAAGCAGAGAAAGAACAAGCACGCTCTTTCGCCTCATTAAAGGAGAAACACATGAAAAAAATCGCTTCTGTCCTCGCCCTCTTTGTGGCGCTCTTATTTGGTCTTATGGCCTGTAGCAAAGGCTCTTCTTCCAAGTCCTCATCCGATAAATTGAAGGTGGTTACCACCAACTCCATCCTTGCCGATATCACCAAAAATATCGCTGGGGATAAAATCGAGCTCCACAGTATTGTCCCTGTCGGTCAAGATCCCCACGAGTACGAACCGCTCCCAGAAGATGTCAAAAAAACTTCACAAGCAGACCTGATCTTCTACAATGGGATCAACCTCGAAACGGGTGGCAATGCTTGGTTTACCAAATTGGTCAAAAATGCCAATAAAGTAGAAAACAAGGATTATTTCGCTGCCAGCGATGGCGTAGAGGTCATCTACCTGGAAGGCCAAAACCAAGCTGGAAAAGAAGACCCTCACGCTTGGCTCAATCTCGAAAACGGGATTATCTACGCTAAAAACATTGCCAAACAATTAATCGCCAAAGATCCAAAAAATAAGGACTTCTACGAAAAAAATCTAGCAGCCTACACTGAAAAACTCAGCAAGCTAGACCAAGAAGCCAAGCAAGCATTCAATAACATCCCAGCAGACAAGAAGATGATCGTAACCAGCGAAGGTTGCTTCAAGTACTTCTCCAAAGCCTACGGCGTCCCATCTGCCTATATCTGGGAAATCAACACTGAAGTAGAAGGGACACCTGAACAAATCAAAACGCTGCTAGAGAAATTGCGTCAAACCAAAGTACCGTCCCTCTTTGTCGAATCCAGTGTCGATGAGCGTCCTATGAAAACTGTGTCTAAGGATAGCAATATCCCTATCTTTGCAAAGATCTTTACTGACTCGATTGCCAAAGAAGGGGAAGAAGGCGACAGCTACTACAGCATGATGAAATGGAATTTAGAGAAAATCGCAGAAGGTTTGAACAAATAAGGTTCCTGGCTCGAAATGATTTTCCAGTCAAATGATTGGCCCTCCCTCTTTCATTGATGTACAATGAAAAGAAAAAAGGAGTCTTTGCTATGACAACATTTTTAGGAAACCCTGTTACCTTTACCGGCTCTCAACTTCAAGTTGGCGATACTGCTCACGACTTTTCCCTGACCACTCCTAACTTGGAGAAAAAATCTTTGGCTGATTTTGCTGGCAAGAAAAAAGTCCTCAGCGTGATCCCATCCATTGACACAGGTATCTGTTCCACTCAAACACGTCACTTCAACCAGGCCCTCTCTGACATGGAAGATACTGTGGTCTTAACCGTCTCTGTCGACCTTCCTTTCGCCCAAGGCAAATGGTGTGCTGCAGAAGGGATCGAAAATGCCATCATGCTCTCAGACTACTTCGACCATTCCTTTGGGAAGGCTTATGGCCTCTTGATCAATGAATGGCACTTGCTCGCACGCGCTGTCTTGGTCTTAGATGCGGATAACAAGGTCACTTATGTTGAATACCTCGACAATATCAACAGTGAGCCCAATTACGAGGCTGCAATCGAAGCCGTCAAAGCACTTGGATAAACGAAAAAGAGGTCTACGACCTCTTTTTCATTGCTATAAAATCCGATGGAGTCCATTCTGTAAGAGAACCCGCCAGCGTAAGCGTGGGATGCCTCTGAGGAAACTCCGCACGCGTTTTGCTACCTGTTGCTTGTAGCTCTTGCCTCCTTGTGCAAAGGTTCCCTTCCGGCTCCAATAGCCCTGCTCTCCGCGATCATTCTTCGGAGCTAGATAGCGAACACCCTGCTGATAGAGGACCCTCTTGCGAAAAGCTGGATCCCAAGGTTTAACGGGATCAATATCCAAGTCCTTATGGGTCCGGCCCTGGGCTAAGCCATAGTTGAAACTGGCTCCATTGACAATGCCATTTTCAGAAATCTGATACGGATCCACTTCATTAAGAAAGTGGCCACCCTGATCCAGGATATACTCTGTATGAAAGTTGAGCAAGACCTTAAAATTCAACTGGGCCTGAGCACGAGATGGGAAGGCGAGTTGGCCGTCTTGATCCACATAAACCTTATTGTGGAGACGAGCTGCTGCATAAGCATCGATTTTGATCCCTTTTGTCTCCTGCAAGTAAGCTTGTAGCGCTTCTTCATCCGTCTGCCCCGCTCTGGCATAATGCTCCCGAATCCACTGGGCCTGGTAGGCAGAGAGCAAATAGCGGAACTGGTGGATCTGGCGTTTTAAGAGCTGGTCTCCCTCTTTGCTAGCTAATGGATCCTGAGCAAATGCTACTTGGACCACTCTTGAGAAAGAAGACCAAAAAGGTGAATGAGGTGGGCAAGCTGGAGCCATTCTACTTAGAAGAAAAGCTGTCTCTTCACAAGTTCCAGACAAGTCACTTGGCATGAGAAGAATTTTCATGACTCCCCTCAGCAAGTCTTGAGCAACAGCTTCATCCATATTCTGAAGTTCGTGAAACCACATTTTTTGAAATAGAGGACTAGCAAAGAAAAAGACAGACTGGTATTGTTCTTGGTAGGCTTGTACATCTTTGTATTCCTGCAAATATTTCTCTAAATAGGCTAAACTATTCTCCCTCCACCCTAGTCTCGCCAAGTCCTGTCTGTTCATAATGCCGTCCTTTCTATGCTACTATACTACCATCTTTTGGAGCTTGAGACAATTCTCATTACTCCACTAGCGTTTTTGAGGATTTTTTTGATATACTAGAAGTGAGCGAAGAAAAGAGGAAAGCATGACACCAAACAAAGAAGATTACCTCAAGTGCATTTACGAAATTGGCACAGAAGTAAAAAAAATCAGTAATAAAGAAATTGCCAGTCGCATGCAGGTCTCTCCACCCGCTGTGACCGAGATGATTAAGCGCATGATCTCAGAGGGTCTCTTGGTGAAGGACAAGTTTCGTGGGTATTTGCTAACGGATTTAGGATCGCAGTTGGTCTCTGATCTCTACCGCAAGCACCGCTTGATCGAAGTATTTCTGCTGGAAAATCTTGACTATACAACTGAAGAAGTCCATGAAGAGGCAGAAGTTCTCGAGCATACCGTTTCTGAACATTTCATTGACAAGCTTGATCACATGCTTGGAAATCCTAAGACCTGTCCTCACGGGGGGACCATTCCACCCAAAGGACAACTTCTCATCGAGGCTTACCAGGACCGTTTGAGTGATGTCAGCGAACCGGGAACCTATCGTTTGCGAAGAGTTCAGGATAGCTTTGAATTGCTGAATTTTTTAGACCAGATCCAGCTGACCATCGGAGATGACATTCTCTTCAAAGGCTATGACGATTACACTGGCCTCTATCAGCTCCAAATCAAAGACCAAGATATCCAGATCAATCATCTGATTGCCCAACAACTTTACATAGAAAAACATGCCCTTTGATTAAGAGCATGTCAGATTGAAGAAATAGTATTCCTAGAAACTTTCCTTAGGTGAGTACGGACGTCAGCGAACTTCTACGAAGTTCCATGACTTAGTTTTGAACCTAAGGTTTCAAAACTCCCGAATGCTTGAAACAACAATGTTTCAAGCATTTTTCTCACGGCGGAAAGTTTCGGATTTACTTTGACAATCCAAAGTAATATAAGAATTTTTTGAAAAATTATCCAGCTATCCTAAGTAAAAAGTAATTTGTCTACATTCAAACAAACCCTTTAATCAAGGGCTTGTTTTTTTATGGATTTTTCGTATCGAGGATGATGGTCACTGGGCCATCATTGATGAATTCGATTGCCATATCTGCAGCGAAGACCCCTCGTTTGACAGGGACTTCCTTTTCTAACAAATCATTGAAGTCATCGTAGAGCTGGCTGGCCATCTCTGGATTGGCTGCCCCAATAAAGGCTGGACGATTACCTTTTTTTGTTTGGGCAAAGAGGGTAAATTGAGAAATCGACAAAATTTCCCCTTGAATATCCTTGACAGATAAATTCATCTTCCCTTCTTCATCCGAGAAAATCCGCATTTGGGTGACCTTCCGCACCGCATACTCCAAATCCTTCTGGTCATCCTCAGGCCCCACTCCCACTAAGAGCAGAAGCCCATCCTGAATCTGACTATAGACTTTACCATCAATAGAAACCGAGGCCCTTTTGACCCGTTGAATCACTAATTTCATCTTATTATCCTATTTAAACAATCTATTGGGTATTCACTGCTACCTTCAAAGAACATCGACATCAAGCAAGGCAGCGAGACGAGCTAACCAACTAATAAAAGAGTTCTGACCATGTTCTACTTGCTTCAAAGAAAATCGGCTCCAGACAAGGCAGTGAGACGCAGGCATAACTATAGTTAGACCAGTCGAAACTAACGCAGTATGAAGTCGATTTTCGCAGAAGATTAGCCGTTGGTACGCTTAACAGAGTACACCTCCGGCACACTCTTAATCTTATCCACCACCGTTGTCAACATAGATAGGTTTGGAATCCCGAAGGAAATGTGGATATTGGCAAATTTCATATCTTTGGTTGGTTGGGCATTGACGGTTGAGATCATCTTAGCCGTATTGGAGAGGACTTGAAGGACATCGTTGAGGAGGCCTGCACGGTTGAGTCCGTATATATCGATATGGGCGATGTAATCCTTGGTCGTGTTATTGTCTTCCCACTCGACGTCGATCAAGCGTTGCTCGTAGTTGTCTTGAGCCCGCAGATTCATACAGTCTTGACGGTGGATGGCAACCCCACGTCCTTTGGTAATGTAGCCGACAATTGTATCTCCCGGCACGGGATTACAACACTTGGCAATCCGGATCAAGAGACCGGAAGCTCCTTGAATGACCACGCCACCTTCATGGCGGACCTTGAGGGTGTCTTTTTTATTTTCAACCTTGACTTCGCCACCTTTGACCAGCTCTTCGGCTTCTGCACGCGCCTTGGCCTTTTCCTCTTCGCGACGTTCTTCTTCCGTCAAACGGTTAAAAATAGAAATGGCTCCTACTTCTCCAAAACCAATGGCCGCAAACAAGGCCTCTTCCGTCTTGTAGCTGGTCTTTTGCAAGACCTTGTCCATGTGTTTTTTGTCCATGAACTTATTGGCTACCAAGTCATGCTCGTGGAATTGGGCCATGAGCAACTCCCGTCCACGGTTAATAGACAATTCCTTGTCTTGGTTCTTAAAGAATTGGCGGATCTTGTTACGCGCCTTGCTGGTCTTGACAATAGTTAGCCAGTCACGACTCGGACCAAAGGAATTGGCATTGGTGATAATCTCCACCTGGTCCCCAGTCCGAAGTTTAGTATTAAGGGGCACCATACGGCCATTGACCTTGGCACCAATGGCTTTTTCTCCAACCTTGGTATGGATCTCATAGGCAAAATCGATCGGTCCAGAATCTTTGGGAAGCGAGCGCACAGTTCCGTCTGGTGTGAAGACATAAATTTCTTCTGCTAAAATATCTTCTTTTACATTTTCAACAAATTCTTTGGCATCACCTGACTGGTCCTGGAGCTCCATCATCTCTTTGATCCAGTTCATCCCAATGGCAGATTCCTTGCTGTTAACCTGACCCTTGATCCCTTTTTTGTATGCCCAGTGAGCGGCAACCCCGTATTCGGCAACCTCGTGCATCTCCTTGGTACGGATCTGGAATTCAATCGGTCCTTTAGGGCCATAGACCGTCGTATGGATGGACTGGTAGCCATTGGCCTTCCGATTGGCAATATAGTCCTTAAAACGCCCCGGCATCGGTTTCCACAGTTCATGGATATAACCCAGCATGGCATAGACATCACTTGGAGTATCCAGAATACAGCGGATGGCAATCAAGTCATAGATTTCATCAAAGCGTTTCTTCTTATCCTGCATCTTGCGGTAGATGGAGTAGATATGCTTTGGCCGGCCATAAATTTTTCCATGCAAATGGCGTTCCCCTGCATAGGTCTCAATCTTGTGGACAACTTCTTCCACTAACTCTTCTCGCTCACGACGTTTTTCCTTCATCATATGAGAAATCTTGTAGAATTCTGTCTCATTCAAATAACGGAAAGACAGATCCTCAAGCTCCCACTTAACACTGGAAATCCCGAGACGATGGGCTAGTGGCGCATAGATCTCCATGGTTTCGCGAGAAATGCGTTCTTGCTTGTCCTTACGCAAATGCTTCAAGGTGCGCATATTATGCAAGCGGTCTGCTAGTTTAACCAAGATTACACGGATATCCTGAGACATGGCCATGAGCATCTTGCGATGGTTTTCCGCCAATTGCTCTTCGTGGGACTTGTACTTGACCTTCCCGAGTTTGGTCACCCCATCGACAATCACGCGCACATCATGACCAAATTCGCGTTCTAAATCATCTAAGCTTGCATTCGTATCTTCCACGACATCATGCAAAAAACCACAGGCCACCGTTACAGCATCCAGTTTCAGCTTGGCGAGAATTCCTGCCACTTGAATGGGATGAATGATGTAAGGTTCACCAGACTGACGGAATTGACCACTATGGCAATCAACTGCATAGACCAAAGCCTTTTGCACAAAAGCAACATCCTCAGGTGATAAATATTTTTTTGTAAGGGCAACGACTTGGTCCCCAGTTAAATTCTCTTCTTTTGGCATTCGTTTTCTCCAGTTTCTTGGATACTATTTTAACACTTTTAGAAGCAGATGGAAACCAATGAAGTTACTTTAATATACGGATCTTACTTAGCCTGGCAAAACTCTTTCAAAGAATGTAACTCAGCTTTCTTTCTTCCAACGCCTTCTTTAACAGAGTTTGAAAATTTTCCAGCCAAATCCTTATCAATACTTCCAATGACCTGATCTAGAGAACTTTCAAGTTCTGTTAAACTCGATGAAATTCTACTTTTTATACCTTGTTGATCAATTGCTCCCTTGGTTAATGCAAATTTCCCCATAAATCTAACACTAATGATAGCCGCCATGTAACGCTTATCTTCATAAGTAAGATCATTTAAAACATCAATTTTCGACATACAGTTCCTTTCTCAATCTTGCAATATCCTTGGCATATTTTTCAGAAACCAGCTGTAGTTCCTTTTGTTTCAGCTGATATATTTCCTCAATATGAGCTAGTTCTCCATAGTAGTCCGAATTCAATTCCTCATAAACATCTGATAATTCCTGAAAATAATCCGATAGACTGTCCGTACTTTCCATCGTTTTAGAGAAATATGTAACTTCCTCTTCCATCATTTCGATGTTCTGTTTTGTAAAGCAGAACTGGTCATGGATCTGATGCATTCTATTTTCCAGTTTTTTCATCTCCATTTTCAATTCTTCTTCAATCCTATTCCATTTTTCTTCCACTTTTCTAATCGCATTAATACATTTAAACTCGTTGTTTCCCATTCTTTACCATTGCAATTGAAGTTGGCTTGCTAGAGCAATATCTGTAGCTGCAACAGTTGCAATCCCTTTCGCTATGTCTGTTGATAGACTAAAAATACTATCCTTTATTTTTAGAGTATCTTTTTTAATTTTCTCTAATTCTGTGATGCGATTGATCTCAATCGTTTCTTTTGTTGCACCAACTTGAGCAAGTGCATTGACGATATCATTATCTGTACATCGGCTTCCAGATACAGTTGAACGGCAAGAGGCTAATAATGTATCCCAAGTCCCTTTCACATCCGCAATACCGAAATCACAGACAGCTAAAATATAATCTGAGGCAATGAGAGCAAACTCCTTCAACGATTCCACTATTCTTATGGCCTGAATTGTGTCCATGGAAATGAGATCACGTCCGGAAAGCCCTCTCTTTTTCCAAGATTCCAATGCTTGTTTCTTTAACTGCAGTTGTTCTTTCGCCTGCTTTACTCGAGCTAATCGATAGTCATCTAAACTTTCTTCTTTGACGTTCAAGTAGCCAGCCTTGTAGTCGTAACCTCCCCACATATGTTGTTTTCCTAAATCGCCTACATCCTTACTGTCAATTCGAACAAGTGTCCCAACAACACCCTCGTTCCCTTCTTTAGAATGTTCCCATGTAACAATGTCTCGCTTGTCTATATAATTATAAATTTTATATTTAATCTTATCGACCTGTTTCTTTTCCTCATCGCTTAAAAGTGGATAAAGATTGGGTGCTTCATATATATAAGCCCCATCCACTCTATTTAAATACTTATCTTCCAAAGATCCAAGTGAAGCTTGGAGATTTAAGCCTCCTAAAGAATGGGCATAAAATTTGAAACGCGCATTCGGATATCTATCCATTGCTGCTTTTACTTCTTTCGAAGCCGCGTCAAGCTGGGGAATTTTCCCAGTTTTGATCCCAAGTCTCTTGGCCATTGATATTTGTAGTGCAGTTGGAGCATCGGTGAGCACCCAATCATCTACAGCTCCCCTGAAATTTTGATCAAATTTTGCTTCCGAGCCCTCAAACAAAATGGTTACTTTTTGCACATCCTCTGGTCTGGTTTCCTGAGTGATTTTTTTATCCGTCACAATGTAGCCATTTAAACCATTTAGGGCTCCTAGAATCCGTGCTTCCAAGTCTTGAGGAGAGGTGACCATATCTTTTTCTGGTGCCTGTCCAAAAACTTCAGAAACATAGCCTATTCTTCTTTCTTGTTTGCCTTTCCCAATTAAAACATCCTCACCAACATTAAATTTAGAATATTCTTGCCAAGAGATATCATTTTTTTCTTTGTCTGTGTATACCAAACTTACTCCTCCAATAATTTTTGCAACTCGACAGATCTACTCACTCCCACTTGTTCAATTGGTCCATCCTCACTATATTTTCGTAAACCAAAATTCTCAGTTATTTCCTTATCTCCATTAATGATGATACGAAACATAATCCCTCCCATTGGATTGTGTTCGATCGTTTCATCATCAATCTCATACGATTGGATCTTGCCTTTTGGTGTTAAGGCATTTGGGTCGGTTACCTTGAGTTCCTCTTCTATCAACTTTTCTACTTCTTTACTATGGACGATCTGAACCATTTCATTTTGAAAATCAAGATGGTTTTTTACAAGCATGCCTCCCCATATCAAGACTCCTAGTAGCAACACTCCAAATATATAACGACCAATTTTTCTTTTTTGTTTCATCTTCATCCTCCATAAAGTGCTAGTAGTATCACTTTACACTATTAAGTTTTCAAATTTATTACTCTCACTTTAATAATTCGTAAAAATTTTCGAAAACGTAACATCAATTTCTAAATTTTTTTAAAATTTTGGAACAGATATCAAACCGTATGAGTTACTTTCTCAGATTGATGATTGTTTACCAGCAAACCGAAAGCTTACTCTTCCATCAGTTATTGAAGGCCTTCAGATTCATCCATTCCCACAGATTCAATCGGCCCATCCTCACTATATTTCCTTAATCCCATACTTCCAGTTATCTCTTTATTTCCATTTAGTATCACCTCAAACATAATTCCTCCCATCGGATTGTGTTCAATCGTTTCGTCATCAATTTCATACGATTGGATCTTGCCTGTTTCTGTAAACGCAGCCGAGTCTTTCTGTTTCAAATCATCTACAATTAACTTTTTCACTTCTTGACTATGTACAATTCGAACCATTTCTTGTTGGAATTCCAGATAGTCCTTGATTTTCAAGCCAATCCATACTACGAGTCCAAGAATCATCAAAGAAAATATCAAACGGCATCCTTTTCTTTTTTTGTTCATCTGTATCGCCTCCTCACTTTTATCATTCGTAATTTTTTTGAAAACTGAGCCTTTATTTTGGAAAAATTTTTATCAATTTATCATATAGAAAGGATACGAAAACGAATCCATTCCGAACAAAATAAGATATAATAGAAAGACATCATTTTATTTAGGAGGACAACCATGTCATCATTCCGTAAACAGGCTGCCCTATTCAGCCTTGCTGCTGCTTTCTTGGCAACGACAACTGCTCAAGCAGATGAAGCGACGAGCTCAACTGATTCGTCAGCAACTGCTGTCACAGAGGCCGCAACTCCTGCGTCTCCCGCGACTAGCTCTGAAGCATCCACTAGCAATAACACTCCGACTGCTAGCGGAGAAGCCACTGCTACAGCAACCGAAGCGACTCCAGCAGCACCTCAAAATAGCGCCAGTGACGCAAAAGCGAACACTCCAGTTGAGGGGCAAGAAGTCGACGTCCGCATCCTTGCGACAACGGACCTTCATACCAACTTGGTCAACTATGACTACTACCAAGACAAACCAGCGCAAAACGTTGGTCTAGCAAAAACAGCTGTCTTGATCGAAGATGCGAAGAAAGAAAATAGCAACGTCCTCCTCGTTGATAACGGAGATACTATCCAAGGAACTCCTCTTGGTACCTACAAGGCCATCGTCAATCCCATCAAAGATGGTGAACAACACCCGATGTATACAGCTCTTCAAAAATTGGGCTTTGATGCAGGAACCCTTGGAAACCACGAATTCAACTACGGACTAGACTACCTCAAAAAGGTCATCACAACTGCTGGTATGCCAATCGTCAATGCCAACGTCGTGGATCCAAAGACTGGTGCCTTTGTCTATGATCCCTACAAGATCATCAAAAAGACCTATACCGACAAAAACGGTCGTTCAGTCGATGTCAATATCGGGGTAACAGGCATCGTCCCTCCACAAATCCTCAGCTGGGACAAGGCCAACCTCGAAGGCAAGGTCAAGGTCAATGACTCTGTCGAAGCCATCCAAGCCATCATCCCAGAAATGCGCAAAGCTGGAGCGGACGTCGTCCTCGTTCTTTCTCACTCTGGTATCGGAGACGACAAGTACGAAAAAGGCGAAGAAAACGAAGGTTACCAAATTGCCAGCCTCCCAGGTGTTGATGCAGTTGTAACTGGTCACTCACACGCAGAATTCCCAAGCGGAAATGGAACTGGCTTCTACGAAAAATATGCTGGCGTTGACGGCGTAAACGGTAAAATCAACGGTACACCGGTTACCATGGCTGGAAAATACGGCGACCACCTCGGAGTTATCGACCTCAACCTGCGCTACACAGATGGCAAATGGTCTGTAGTCGGAAGCAAGGCTGCCATCCGTAAGATTGACACCAAGTCAAAAATAGCCGATGAGCGCATTACAGCGATCGCGAAGGAATCCCACGAAGGAACAGTCAAATATGTCCGCCAACAAGTCGGAACGACGTCTGCTCCGATTACTAGCTACTTCGCTCTTGTGAAAGACGATCCATCTGTCCAAATCGTGAACAATGCACAAACTTGGTACGCTAAGAAAGAGTTGGCAGGAACTCCTGAAGCCAACCTTCCAATCCTCTCTGCTGCGGCGCCATTTAAGGCAGGTACCCGTGGGGATGCTACTGCCTATACGGATATCCCTGCTGGACCAATCGCCATCAAGAACGTCGCTGACCTTTATCTCTACGATAATGTCACTGCCATCCTCAAGGTGACCGGTGCGCAACTCAAGGAATGGTTGGAAATGTCTGCTGGACAATTCAACACGATTGACCCAACGAGCAAAGAGCCTCAACAGCTTGTCAACCCTAACTATCGGACTTACAACTTTGACGTCATCGATGGGGTGACCTATGAGTTTGACGTGACCCAGCCAAATAAATACGACCGCGAAGGAAAAACAGTTAACCCCGATGCTAGCCGTGTCCGCAACTTGAAATATCAAGGCAAAGAAGTAGCCGCGGATCAAGAATTTATCGTTGTGACCAACAACTACCGGGCAAACGGAACATTCCCAGGCGTTCGCGATGCTAGCTTGAACCAACTCCTTGGATTGGAAAACCGCCAAGCTATCATCAACTATATCTTGGAAGAAAAGAACATCAACCCAAGTGCAGACGGCAACTGGCTCTTTACAGACAGCATCAAGGGGGTAGATGTCCGCTTCTTAACTGCTGACAAAGCTAAGGATCTGGTTGGTAAAGACGGAGATGTTGTCTACCTTGAACCATCTAAACAAGAAGGATTTGGAGAATTCCGCTTTGTTTATATGGAACCAAAAGTAGAACCTGAAACAAAACCAGAAGAACCAACAAGTCCTGAAACAGGAAAAAATCCATTTATCTTTGTACCGAACCATCAGAAACCGGCACAAGATGAAACCATCACCTTATCTCATAGCCAACAAACCATTACCCTTCCTGCTCCAAGTCAAGAAGGAGCTCGCCCTGCAGAAGCTCGCCAAGAAACTGCTAAGCCAGTAGTTGCTTCTTCTATCAGCGAAAAAATCTTGCCTGAAACAGGAGAACGTGCTTCCATCTTAGCCCTTATCGGATTGGTGATGACCGGACTTGGCTTCCTTCTCCCATCTCGTAAGAAAGAAGAAAACTAATTCTTTCTTGTTCTCATAAAGAAACGCGTGAAGATCTACCTTCACGCGTTTTTCATTAATTCTGTGACAACACTCACTGCGCTAAGGGCATAGAGTGGGGCGGTTTCTGCACGGAGAATCCGAGGACCAAGTCCTGCCAAAACAGCTCCCTTGGCTTCAAAACTTTCAATTTCAGCAGGTGAAAGACCACCCTCCGGTCCAAAGATAAAGAGAACCTTGCTCCCTTTTTCAAGACCACTTACAGCTTGTACAAGAGCAGCGCTTTCGCCTTCTTTGGCCGACTCTTCGTAAGCCACCACGATGCGATCAAACTGGTCGAGTTGGGCTAGAAAGTCTGCCTTTTTCTCAAAAAGGGTAATACCTGGGACAAGATTCCGCTTGCTTTGCTCTGCTGCTCCAAGGGCAATTTTTTCTAGTTTTTCAACCTTTTTGACCAATTTCTTGCCGTCCCACTTGGCGACTGACCAGTCAGCAGGGAAGGCCCAGATATGACTAGCACCCAGTTCCGTCACCTTTTGAGTGATAAACTCCAGCTTGTCTCCCTTGGGAAAGCCTGATGCGATGGTCACTTGGACTGGCAGTTCCACATTGTCAGCTAATTCTTTGATTAGCTCCAACTGACGAGCCTCCACATTGACCACGCGCGCCAAACGCTTGATCCCATCATCAAAGACTAGGGTCACCTGGTCATCTTCTTTCAAGCGCATGACCTGAAACATGTGCTTGCTGGTTTCCTTATCCTCGATAGTGACAGGTGAGCTAGCCAAACCTTTTACAAAATACTGTTGCATGCTAGCCTCCAATCACACCAGAGATATCCTTAGTTTTTTTGAAGACACAGGCATTCCACTCCCCTTGGATCATGTGAGTTTCAAGGAAAAATCCAGCTGACTCAGCCGAGTCACGCACCATGTCCCACTTGTCCTTGATAATGCCACTCATGATGAGGTAGCCTTCGTCCTTGACCAAGCGATAAGCATCGTCCGTCAGATGGATAAGGATATCCGCCAAGATATTGGCCACGATAACATCTGCTTCAATCTCCACCCCTTTAAGCAAATCACCTGGGGCTACATGGATATTTTCCATGCCAGGGTTGAGTTCAATATTCTCCTGAGCAACGCGAACTGCCACATCATCCAAGTCATAGGCGAAGATTTCCTTGGCACCTAGAAGTGAGCTAGCAATAGAAAGGACGCCTGAACCTGTCCCCACATCCAGCACTGTTTCGCCACCACGAAGAACCTGCTCCAAGGCAAAAAGACTCATCTTGGTTGTTGGGTGGGTCCCAGTTCCAAAGGCCATACCTGGATCTAACTTGATAATCTTTTCTCCCGCAGTCACCTCATAGTCCGTCCATGACGGCACAATTGTCAAGTCATGAGTGATGCGAGCTGGTTCATAGTATTTCTTCCAGTTGTCGGCCCAGTCTTCCTCAGCCAAGGCAATCGTTCCCATCTTGACCTCTCCCAGATCCATAAAGTCTGTCAATTCTGCTAAGCGAGCCTGCAAGTCAGCCTCAACCACTGCTACATCAACCGTATCCGGATAGTAGGCTGTCACCACGATTTCTTCTTGTTGCTCGACCTCAGGGAAAATCTCACCGAAGCGGTCCACATTTCCAACATAGTCCATGCTGTCTTCAATTGCTACCCCTTGGGCACCTAACTCAATCAAGAGATTGGAAACTAATTCCTCTCCCTCACGCTTGACTGTAACTTTTAATTCTTGCCATGTTTCCATCATTAAGATACCAAGCCCGTAAAACACAAAGCCAAAATAGGAAACTCTCTGAAGACGTTTGTGTCTAAGAGAAGTTTATCTTTTTGGCACCGTGTTTAGGGCGGGTTCAGTTTAGAAATTTAACCGAACCATCCTTTCTATTTCTCTATCAATTTTTTCATGTAGACCATATCCATGCCTTCTTTTTCAGGCTCGATATGGGTTTGATGGTAGCCATTCTTCTCGTAGAACGCGACCATGCCTGCATCCTGTAACACCGTACACAAATCCCATTGTGTGATGGTTGACAATTCCTCTTCTAGCAATCTCAGTCCCTCAGAACCATACCCTTTTCCTTGATACTGGGGCAAAATCGCTGCCGTTCCCAACCAAGCTTTCGTTAACTCGGCATTAGTCTGAACTCGTAAAATCCGATGTTTTCTTCATCTTCTTTTACAAAGTAGTAATAGCTATTGGGACGTTCGACTAGTTTCCATTTGATTCGTTCACGGTCCTCGAGATAAGGGTCATATTCATCTTGGTATTTGTCATAAACAGCCTTAAAGCTAGCTCTTTGAATGGCAATAATAGTTTCTAAATCCTCTGCTCCCGCTCGAACAAGTGTTATCATAAACCTTCCTCCAAATAATCCCTCAATCTCCCCTGTAGCTGAGGCACTGCCTGTTTAGACTTCAAAAATTCCTCAATAGGCATCAGTTTATAGGCCTGTCCTTCATTCCCAAAGGTAATATTGTCAAATTGTTCTTGTCTTAGCTGACCAACCATAAAGACCGATTGCTTGTCTTTAAAGATTACGCTAGGATAAATCTTGCTCCAAAGCAGACAGTCTTCATCTAAATGAATTCCCAATTCCTCATAAACTTCACGCGCTGCGCACTCGAAAGGGCTTTCGTTTCCTTCACGACCACCACCTGGCAACTCCCACATGTTGGGACAAGGGATATCGTCCTTGTCATCACGTAAGATAGTCAAGACCTTATCCCCACAAATCAAGGCAATCTTGCAACCTTGGAAATCCATTCTGCTATCCAATAATTCCATGATATTTACTCTTTTCTATGATAACAATTACTCTCTAGGAAAATACGAGCTAGCTTTCTTCGATTACTTTTTGGCACTCTGCATCCCAGTATGCTTGCCATCTGCCATGTTTTTTAGCAAAATAAACCGTAAACTCATCATTTACATAATCGGCAACATAGCGAAGATTAGGCGGGTTTTCCTCAAAACTTAATATCCAAGGATGGAAGTAAAAGGTTCTCTCCCACCTCTTCTGAGTATAGCCTAGATCCTTAGCATACTGAGGGATGGGTTGTTGCAACTCGCTTTCCAAATGGGACTGAATGGCATTATCAATACTATTTAAACGAGCTAATAGTTGTTGGAACTGCTCTTCCTCTTCCGTCTTAAAACCAACTAAAAATTCAAATTCCGCAAAGTCCTCAGGAAATTCAAGTTCTGTGACTGTGCCATCTTCTGCATAGCGCCCTTCCTCATCGACAAGGCGACGAGTTCCAGACTTTAACATTCTCTCGAAATCTAAATTCGCAAAGCGATTGCGGGGCAGAATGCAAACTGATTGCTCAGATTTATCTGACCTTCTCCTGAAAAACTGTTTGACTTTTTCTAGCATAGTTTTCCCCTTCTCCTTGAATCCAGTATTCAAAAAAACACTTAGAATCTTTTCTAATATCTCGGATAGGGATAAAAGGTGCTTTCTTCCAGGCCAACTTTGCCTTCTTCAAAAACTTCTTGGTTCCAGACGATCTCAAAGCTCTCTGCTTCTTCGTCTGCTAAGAAATCCATGAGGTCATCTAAAGCCAGCTCGGCTGTGTCTTTGAGGAAGGTCGCAAAATAAGCTAAAAACTCACGAGACAAGCCTTTCTTAGGCTCATACGGAATCGCCGTTAAATAGGCATCTTCTTCCACATGCGACTTGGCTGGATTGTAGAAGATGACGGCTTCTTCAAAGAAGATATCCTCGTCAGACTCTTCACCCGACTCATCGACCAAAGCAACCCCTCCTGTGTTTTGTACTTCCAAGAGAAAAGCCACTTCTACCGCATGATTCTTCTTATCCCAATTGATCTCAAAGTCAAAGGGAAAGACCTTTTCCATTTCCTCTTCTAAAACATCCAAAAATCCATATTTAGACATCGTGTCCTCTTTCTAATTTCCCACTCTTAGAGCGGAATATGATACAATAGTTACTACAATCTTACCATAAAAACTGCCTCTTTGAAAGGAGACAAAGCTAGAAAGGAGACCCTCATGCCGGACAATCTCGCCCTGCGCATGCGCCCACGGACGATCGATCAAGTCATCGGTCAAGAACACCTGGTCGGAGAAGGCAAAATCATCCGCCGCATGGTCGAGGCCAATCGTCTCTCGTCCATGATTCTCTATGGACCTCCGGGGATCGGAAAGACCAGCATTGCTTCTGCCATCGCAGGAACGACCAAGTATGCTTTTCGTACTTTCAATGCAACCGTCGACAGTAAAAAACGCCTCCAAGAAATCGCAGAGGAAGCCAAGTTTTCAGGTGGTTTGGTCCTGCTTTTGGACGAGATCCATCGCCTCGATAAAACCAAACAAGATTTTCTCTTGCCTTTGCTCGAAAGCGGTTTGGTCATCATGATCGGTGCAACGACTGAAAATCCCTTTTTCTCTGTCACACCCGCTATTCGTAGCCGCGTACAAATCTTTGAGCTGGAACCTTTGACGATGGAGGAGGTCAAGCAAGCTCTAAAAACGGCGCTAGATGATCCCGAGCGTGGCTTTGACTTTCCTGTCGTGCTCGATGAGAATGCTTTGGATTTCATCGCTACCTCGACCAATGGGGATCTTCGCTCTGCCTTTAATTCTCTCGATCTGGCTGTGCTGTCGACCTCTGAAAATGCAGAAGGCATCCGTCATATTACGCTAGAGATCATGGAAAACAGCCTCCAGCGCAGCTACATCACCATGGACAAAGATGGAGACGGCCACTACGACGTGCTCTCTGCTCTGCAAAAATCCATCCGTGGTTCGGATGTCGATGCTAGTCTCCACTATGCCGCTCGTTTGATCGAAGCTGGAGATCTACCCAGCCTAGCTCGTCGCTTGACTGTCATCGCTTATGAGGATATCGGCCTGGCCAATCCAGATGCGCAGATCCATACCGTAACAGCCCTTCAGGCAGCGGAGCGCATCGGCTTTCCTGAGGCCCGCATTCTCATCGCCAACATCGTCATCGATCTAGCCCTTTCGCCGAAATCCAACTCAGCTTACGTCGCCATGGATAAGGCGCTGGCTGATCTTAGAAGTTCTGGCAACCTTCCTATTCCTCGCCACCTCCGCGATGGTCATTATGCTGGAAGCAAGGAACTGGGAAATGCACAAAACTATAAATATCCCCACAACTACCCCGGCAACTGGGTCAAGCAGGACTACCTGCCAGAAAAGCTCAAACACGCTTCCTACTTTATTCCCAATGAAAACGGCAAGTACGAGCGTGCTCTCGGAGCTACCAAGGAGAAGATTGATCAATTCAAGAAAAAGTGACATCGGTTTCAAAAAATTAAGATTTTCCCTTGAAATATTTTCAAAATGTGGTATCATATACATATAGAAACGCTGTGGTGTACGACTTCACACTTAAGTGTTGACCGACTATTTTTTGTATTATTAGGGAAACAAAAGACTTCTGGCAGTATGCAGGCCGTTTCACGCGGAAGCAGCTAAGTCAGAGCGAGTTGCCCACCTGCTTAATTGCGCGGGTTCAATACAAATCGTGAAGTTTCGGCACCAATACAGCTTTTTATATTTGCCTCCTTAGCTCAGTTGGTAGAGCAGTAGACTCTTAATCTATGGGTCACAGGTTCGAGCCCTGTAGGGGGCATTTTTTATGCACAAAAAGCCTTGAGAACAACTCAAGGCTTTTTTAACTGCTCCTAGTTCCCCATTTCCCCTTTGGGTACGAGCAGATAGAAAAACAGCAAATTCAATCCAAATACGGCAACAAAGAGCGCTAATTGGGTGGCATCAATCGTTTGTTTCTCAGTCAAATCTTGGATCAACTTTGTATAATAATAGCCTGGGAATACCCGTTGTAGCTTGCCAACCAAGTCCATAAATCCTCCACTTGCGCCAAGCGTATCAAAGGGAATAATGGTCATGGCTGCTAAAATAATAACTGGAAAGCCAATGGTATCAATCGTCTTGGCATCTACTTTCACCCCAAGTACAAAACCAATCGCACTAAAGTAGATCCCCATCAAGGATAAGAGGAAAAATTGTACCAACAGGCTAGTCGTCACTGGAAAGTGAAAACCTAGGACAGCAACTACTAGCACCGCTAAAAAGATCAAGCTGTTCAGAATCAGTTGTACGATGCTTTGATCCCATAAATAGTTCTTGACACTATAGCTTGTAAAGCGGGATTCAAAAGAATAAAACCCGATATCTGAGGCGATTCGCTTACTAAAAGTTGCAAGGCTATTGCCAATGACCCCGATAAATACGGCAATGCCTAATAAAATACTTGGTGAAATCCCTTTTTGAAGCTGATAAAAGAAGATATACCAGCCTATGGGTAAAATAATGGTGAATAATACGAAGCGCTTATTTCGTAAAACTTGTTTTAATTGAATCTTTTTCATGCTTGTTCCCTTCCTTTATTCATCTCTTCTCGGAAATACTGCTCAATGGTTTGACCAGCCTGGTGAATGTCCTCAACAGCCTTTGTTGCAGCAATTCGCCCCTCTTTTAAAATCAGGACTTTTGTAAAAAAGGCATCGATTTGGTTAAAATCATGGGTCACCACAACAGATGTAAACTCTTGCTGCTCCAGCAATTTCCAAAAATTATCCACTGCTTCCAAGTCCATGCCAGTCGTTGGCTCATCTAAAAAAATCAACTTTGGATGATTCAAAATAGTTAACAGCAAGGACAAGCGTCTCTTTTGGCCACCAGAAAGACTTCCCACCATCTGCTCTCTTGATTCTCTTAATTCGACCATTTCTAAGAGTCCATTGATATCAGCCTGCTTCAACTGATTCATCCGGCTTTTTAATTCGACGAATTCAGCAAGGGTTAGATCCTCGATGAGCAGATCCCCCTGTGGCATCATCCCAATTTCCCTTTGAAAATCAAACGAAGTCTTTATCGTCCCCGAATCGGCCTGGAGCTGCCCAGCAATAATGTTGAACAGGGTGCTTTTACCTGCTCCATTGTTTCCCAGCAAGGCAATTTTGTCTCCTTCTTCTATCGAAAAAGATACCCCCTTTAATACAGCTTTCTCCTTAAATGATTTTGTAATAGATGCTAACTGAAACATACGATCCCTCTTTTCTTATTGATCTTGTGTCCATTATACTTCAAGGAGAAAACCTTGGAGGCTCTCTGTCAGAATCGGTCAAAAAATCATCGCGAATGGTCAAAAAAGAGGCTGGGACAAAAGTCCTAGCCTCTCAATTATTTTTGGATTGTCGAGCAAGACGCAGTGGTTGAGTGCTCAAAGCACTGCTTTGAGGTGGCGGATAGATCTTGCGAAGCAAGTATCCTAAGTCTTTGTTCGCTTTTTAAGCTTCAAAGATGCCCTATGTTGACGGAAACTATGTTTCCTTTATCTGCAACCTTCAACAGTCTCCCAGACTGTTGAAGCTGTCCCACTCTCTCTTCCATTATTCCTTCCAAAAGGTCAGGCTCTGAGTAAATCGGTAGTTTGAACTCTTGGTAGACACTGTCGTTTTGGGATACTTTTCCAGTAATTGTTGGATCTTGTACAAGCCAAGACCGCGACCATCTCCTTTACTTGAGTAGTCCTTTTCAAATATTCTCGCCAGATCTATTTTTTCAGCTTTTGTACTATTTTCAACTATTAAGAGGAGGGAGTTTTCCTCCTGGAGCATGGCAAGAGTCAGCTGTGGGTCCTCTGATTCAAGACTCGCTTCGATAGCATTGTCACAAAGGATGGATAAGAAGGTGATGAAATCTAAAACCTCGATGAATAAATCACGAACAGGTTCATCGATCTCGACAGAGATCCCAATCCCTTTGTTTTGAGCCTCCAATAATTTTGCGGACAGAACACTTTTTACAGCTGGATTTTCGATGTGACTGAGTTTGGCAATATCAAACTTGCTATCGTAAAATTGCTGGCCACTCTCTCGAAGAACGTTCTCATAGACTTCCCTGATCGCATTGAGATCTTCATGCTCAATACTTAACTTGAGACTGGTTAAAATATTCAGGTAATCATGACGAAAGGCACGAATCTCCCCGTAGAGCATTTCGACGTGTTGGCTATAGGTGGCTAACTCCTGCAGTTGCCTATCTTTTTGCTCTAGAATCTCTTGTTTCAATCGTTCTTTGGACACTGCATTGAAATACAAGAGCATCACAAAAAACAAAATCAGATAAATACTATTTAACTGTTCCCGTAAAGCATCTGCATGAGGAATAGCATCCTCAAAAACCACCAGACCTATAACACTGACTAAATACACAAACATAGAAAGATCCATTGGAAGTAAGAAACGATTAAAATACTGCCGTTGAAATCCTACTTTTAAATCTGTAAAATCTAGTTTTAACAATTTAGTGAGCCCTAAATAGACAGGAAAGACCAGCAATTCAAGTAGAGCATCATACCAGCTGACAGATGCCTCATGAACAAGTACAATCCCGAGCATTGGAAAGACATAAAAGGCTAAGAGACGCCCAATGAGACTCTCCATGACAACCGGGTAGAGCCCGTAAAAAATGTTCAAAAGGTGTCGTATGTTATGATTCCGATAGAAACTATAGGCAATAAATACTAAGAAATAGCCAAAAAAGCCTACCGGTGGCACAAGGGTAAAGACGACTGCAAAGAAGAAGGGGCACAAAAAGAGCCAACGTAAGGCGAACTCTTGTCTACTGATATGACGATAGATCAGCATGCTGACGAAGAACTTTAAGTAAGACATGAGAATATCTAACAGCAATTCTTTCTCCCTTCTATTTTTTCAAAGCTTCTAGTAAGCCTCTATACTTGGTCCGTGAGATCAAGCAATTGTCCCCATTTTCAAAAAAAGCTTTCTTGGCTTCTTTGTCAATCTTCGTAATATTTTGTGGATTCACCACAAAGGAGCGGTGGCACCGATACAAGCGGGGATCTGCTTTTTCGATATCGGCAATACTGGCGTAAAATTCTAAGCGCTCATCCTGGGTGTGTAAAATAACCTTGTGAATGGTTGGAGACGTTTCAACATACAAAATCTTATTAAAGGGAACTTGTACACGCGCCATCGCACTCTCAAATGTAAAGGCATCTTGCGCAATCGTGGTCCCAGCTTGCTCCAAGGTATAGTCGATGGCCGAGTCAATTCTTTTTCTGAACTCTTCTTCGCTCAGCGTTTTATCAATAAAATCCAAGGCGGCTACTTTGTACTGAAAGGTAATGGGCATGAATTCAGAGTGAGTGGTGACAAAGACAATGGTCGCATGGGGGTCTTTCTTACGAATCTCTTTTGCGATCTCTAGACCCTTTTTCTCCTCACCTTTAATCTCGATATCTAAAAAGAATAGGTGATGAGCGCCTCTCTCTGTGATAGCATCTAGCAATTGGCTTGATTTCCCAAACACTTCTGGCGCTTTGCATTGCAAGGATTTCTGAGCAATCAGTTCCTGCAAGACCGATTCGATTCGTGATTGCTGGATCCACTCATCTTCTAACACAAAAATCTTCAACAAAGTCTTCACTCCTTCCCCTCGACGAATATGTTCTATTTTACCATAAATAATAGCTGCTGAGCCACTCTTTCAAAGTAGACTCAAAAGGCCTTCTACCTTTTCTCCTTAACAAAAAAACTCTCCCGGAGGAATCCGGAAGAGCTTGCGCAAGGGGAATTTGAAAAATATTTTTTAATATGAAAAAGGTCGATAAAATCTACACTATGTTCAAACTCTCATTTTACTAACAGCGATATTACGATCAAGTTTTATTGTCAATAGACATGTATGTGGGAAGTTCTCCCCTTGCAACAATGTAGACTTGTGATCTACTCTTAATAGTATACACTAGAATTATTACAAAATCAGTTAATTTGTATTGCAATTTGTTGGCAAATGCTCCTCCACAAAAAAATACCGCAAACGCTTGATTCCCAGGTATTTACACAAATCCTCTTTAACTAGTATTTATCATTTCTGTTACAAAATTTAAAATAAAAATATTATTCCATGACAAATGAAATTCCAGAAGTACGATAAAAAGGGAGAACGATACTTTCCTCCCTTTGAGCTAGTAAGATGATTAGGTAGGCCGCAACATAGCGGCTGGCGTCAAATGATGAGAGGCAAAGCCTCAATCATGTACCGGTTACGACAGAAAATAAAGAAGGCCGATCTTGCCTTCTTTATTTTACATAGGTTACGACGTGAAAAGGGAGGAACGATACTTTCCTCCCTTTGAGCTAGTAAGATGATTAGGTAGACCGCAATATAGCGGCTACCGTCCAATGATTCGGTGCTTTAGCACCAATCATTGGTATCAGGTTACATCATTCCCCCCATCATGCCTGGATCCATTCCTGGTCCTGCTGGGGCTGCTGGTTCTGGTTTGTTGGCTACGACTGCTTCGGTTGTCAAAATGAGGCTAGCAACAGAAGCTGCGTTTTGAAGGGCTGAACGACTGACTTTAACAGGGTCGATGATTCCTGCATCAATCATATTTACCCATTCACCTGTCGCAGCATTGAAACCTGTTCCGACTTCTGCATGTTTCAAGCGATCAATCACAATAGATCCTTCATAACCAGCATTGTGAGCAATTTGGCGTACTGGCTCTTCCAAGGCACGAAGAACGATATTGCGTCCGGTCGCTTCATCTCCTTCCAATTCAAGGCCTGCGACTGCAGAGATAACATTGACAAGAGCTGTACCACCTCCGGCAACGATCCCTTCTTCAACAGCTGCACGAGTCGCATTGAGGGCATCTTCGATACGGAGTTTCATTTCTTTCAATTCTGTTTCTGTTGCAGCACCGACCTTGATAACTGCTACCCCGCCTGATAATTTGGCCAAGCGTTCTTGCATTTTTTCACGGTCAAACTCAGACGTAGATGTCTCAATTTGTGACTTGATGATAGCAATACGGTTGGCAATTGTTTCTGGGTTACCAGCCCCTTCTACAATAACGGTAGTGTCCTTGTCTACTGTTACCTTCGCTGCTTGACCAAGGGCTTCAATGGTTGCATCTTTCAATTCCAAACCAAGATCATCTGTAATGACTGTACCACCTGTCAAGATGGCGATATCTTCTAGCATAGCTTTACGACGATCTCCAAATCCAGGAGCTTTAACAGCTACAACATTAAAGGTACCGCGGATCTTGTTCAAGACAAGTGTTGGAAGTGCTTCCCCATCTACGTCATCTGCGATGATCAAGAGCGGACGGTTGCTTTGAAGAATGCTTTCCAACAATGGCAAGATTTCTTGGATATTTGAGATCTTCTTGTCCGTAATCAAAATGTATGGATTTTCAAGATCGGCTACCATTTTTTCATTGTCAGTAACCATGTATTGTGAGAGGTAACCACGGTCAAACTGCATTCCTTCAACCACTTCAAGCTCGGTTTCCATTCCACGAGACTCTTCAATGGTGATCACCCCATCTTTGCCAACTTTTTCCATGGCTTCAGAGATGTACTCACCGACTTTTTCAGAACGCGAAGACACGGCAGCTACTTGAGCAATGGCTTCCTTGCTGGATACTGGAATCGCAGTATTTTTCAAAGCTTCTACTGCTGTTGCAACAGCAGTCTCAATCCCACGACGGATACCGATTGGATTCGCCCCTGCTGTAACGTTCTTGATCCCTTCACGGACGATAGCTTGGGTCAAGACTGTTGCAGTTGTTGTACCGTCACCTGCGATATCATTGGTCTTAGAAGCAACTTCTGATACCAATTTGGCACCCATATTTTCGAAATGGTCTTCCAATTCGATTTCTTTGGCGATGGTCACCCCGTCATTTGTGATCAATGGAGAACCAAATGATTTTTCAAGAACCACATTGCGTCCTTTAGGGCCCAAAGTAACTTTCACTGTATCTGCTAAGACATCGACACCACGGACCATTGCAGAACGTGCATCAGATGAAAATTTAATATCTTTTGCCATTTTTTTACCTCTCTTCTCTTAGTCTACAATTGCTAGAATACTTGAAGTTCCGACAATGATGTAGTTTTCGTCCCCATCTTTAACATCAATCCCTGCATGGCTTTCCACCAAAACTTGATCTCCTGCTTTTACAGCTGGGGCGATGAGTTCACCACTAAGGGTACGCACACCTTCACCAACGGCTACTACTTCAGCTGTTTTTGTATCGGACTTGCTCGCACCAGCGAGAACAAAACCTCCAACAGTCTGTTCTTTTTCTTCTACTTTTAAGACCACGCGGTCTCCTAATGGTTTTAACATTGTCGTTCCTCCATACTTGTATTTTAGCACTCTAGTCACTCAAGTGCTAACCTATGTTTCTATTGTATCACTTGGTCAGAAATAGTCAAGAAAAAAACACCTCAAAAATAGATGAGATGTTTCTCAAATTTCAATTTAAAATTGTCAATTTTTGATTGAAATCTTCGATCACTTTTTGAAGATTGATCCGCCCGCGGTAGATACCATATCCAAAAACAATCATGCCTAAAATTCCAACCAAGGCTAGTAAAATCCCGAGGATCAAGAGTGGGAGGAAACTTTTGTGAAAGAGATAGATCAATACCACACCAATACTGGCAATGATAAAGAGTAAGCTAAACCAACGACCAAGGTTTTCAAGCATGTGACGTTGGTACTTGATTTCTGTTTCATATCCATTGACAAGTTCTTGTTTTGTAACCATGGGATTCCTCCTGATAAAAATTGAGAATGAAGTGCAAGTAAAGGAGGTCCATTCACTTCATTCTCAAAAACTCCTACTAGCAAATTCTTTTTTTACCTTAGTATTTAAGATGTGGGTCAAAGATACCAAGGGCAACACCGATCAAAGCAACTACAACGAGAAGTAACATAACTTTGTTTGGTGAAATTTTTTTCTTAGACATCAACCACCAGCAAAGAGTGATGACGGCTGCTGTCAAGAGACCTGGATAAACACCATCGATCTTTTCTTGGATGTTCAAGAAGACTTTTCCTTCAGAATTCTTGAATTGAAGGGCTGTTGTAACAGATACCCAAGTAGCTGCTACGGCACCTATAACCATACCACCGACAACGCTGATCGCTTTACGAAGAGCTTGTCCTTTTGGTCCTACAAGGAATTCAACGGCTTTATCCCCTAATTGGTAACCTTTGAAGAAGGCAAAGCGCATACCAAAGTAAACCAAGAGGTTCCATACGACGATGTAGAAGAGAGCACCAGCGATGTTCCCACCCTTAGAAAGGCCAAGGGCAATCCCTAAAAGAACGGGAATCAAGGTACCAACGACCAATGAGTCACCAATACCAGCGATTGGTCCCATCAAACCGGCACGCATCCCGTTGATGGTTTCGCCATCTACTGCATCTCCGTTTGCACGCGCTTCTTCCAAACCAGCTGTGATCCCTACAACAAGAGATCCAAGTTGTGGTTCAGTGTTGAAGAAGGCCGTATAGGTTTGCATCGCATCTTTTTGTTCTTCTTTGGTGTCATACATTTCTTCTACGATTGGAAGCATAGAAGTCAAATACCCGAAGGTTTGCATATGTTCTTGAGAGAAACAAGTCAAATGACCATAATACCAATGATGGAATGCTTTTGCTAATGTTTTCTTTGAAATTTTCTTTCTATCAGCCATTTTAAATATCCTCCTCATCATCGTCTAGGTCCACCACTCCGGCTGGAGCAGCTTTCATCGATTTGATCACTTCAAGTTCATAGTAGATTACTGCAAAGATTAATGAAACAACGGCACTAGCTACCAAGTTTAAACCGAGAGATTTAGCCAAGGTAAATCCGACAAAGAATGGAATAAAGTCAGTTGCTTCTGTAACAATTTGTTTCAACAAGATGGCAATACCGACACATGGGAGAAGAGCACCGACTGTAAAGAGGGCTTTCATCCAGTAACCATCCATAGGAAGGTATTGTTTCATCAAATCAACCATGTTTTCACCATATTTGGTGATAATCATTGTTGGAAGGAAAGAGAAGAGGAAGTGAGAGATCCAAGGGTAAACCCAGTCAACTGCGTAGAGTTTTTTGAAGTTTCCTTCTGCAACGGCTTTCCAACCAATATGTTGCCATACCAAGTTCATAGTAGCGGTACCGTAGAAAAGAACGGTACCGATGGTCCCAACGGCTGCACCGATTGGTGCTGCAGCTGCGGCGATTCCAGCTTCATCTGTGATGTGATTGGCATGCACAAATAAGATAGCAAGAGGAATTCCGATATAAGAGATAGCCCGCACATCGGCAGATACGGTACCACCAGGTGTTACCAAGGCGATATAAACGACTTGAAGGGCAACCCCAACCATAATACCAGTTGTCACATCTCCAAGAATTAAACCTGAAATCAACCCACCGATCAAGGGACGACCGAGTGTATAGTTCCCGATACTGGTACCTCCCATACCAGGCATTGAAGACAAGCTGGCGAAAATACCAAGCAAGATTGCTTGAATCCATGAAATTGTCATAACAAACGCTCCTTTTGTTTGTAAATTTATTTACCTAACAGATCAGACTGTTGGGTTTAAAAACCAAATTTTGATTTAAAATCATCCCAATACCCGATGGAAACATCTGGCAACAATTGGAATTTCACCTTGTAGCCTGCTGCTTGAATGGCTTGGAAGGCTTCTGCTTCTTCCTGAGTGATGGATTGGTTATTCCCCAATTTCACAGCACCTGGACGATCATTTGCAGGGCCTACGATGATTTCTTTGACATCACCTGGGACAAACCCTTGGTCGACCAAAATTTCCTTCATATCGATTGGATTCTTAGTGATCAAGAAGTAACGACTATCTGATTCCGTTACTTTTGCTGATTTTTCCTTAAAGGCTTCTTTTGTCCATACAAAGGTTTTCTTGTCGGATGCTCCTTTGTAAGCTTGGATCAAAACCTTGTTTGATGCTGCTGCATCGTTTACGGCAATCAAACCATCACATGGTTTTTCTTTTGCCCAGCGTGTGACTGTCTGACCGTGAATCATGCGGTCATCAATCCGTACAAATGTTACTACCATAAGGTACCTCCCTATTAAATATCGTCATCATCTTCTTCAGCACTAGTAGCTGAAACTTCAAAAGGCTGTAGTGCAGATCGTGCTTCGGATAAGATGGTAGCTGACAAATCGTCTCCATCGAGCACATCCTTCATCACAACTGCTGTCAAGGCCATGGTGAGGTTCATCCCACCAAGGATCAAGGCCCCATCAAGCTTTCCAGCTTCTTCTAGAACAGTAGCTGCAGTGGTTAATGGACTCCCCCCTACAATATCTGCCAAGACCAACACGCAATCTTCTGCTGTCAATCCTGAAATGCTCTCTCTAAAATCAACTGCGAAGTCATCAACCGATTTTCCTTCTTTGAGTCCAACTGCGATGACCTGATCCATCTTGTCACCAGCAAACATGGCCAGTGATGTTTTTAGACCTTCTGCCAGTCCACCATGACTGACTAAAACGAGGTATTTCATTTTGTTACGCCTCCTTTATTTGACTCTATTGTAGATTATTTGAAAGCGCTTTTACATTGTCAAATGTCACATTTCAAATATGACATTTAGCAATAAAAAAATGACATCTGTCACTTGACAAAATGCCATCTTATTTTTCTCCTAAACTCCCACCTGAAGACTGCTTTCCATCTCCCTCTGAATTTGAGGCAGACGATTCTCGACATCTTGATCGCGCAAGGCATTGCCGATCAAGTAGTCCAGCTTTTCTAACACCTCTTTCGAGACATTTTTAGGGCTGTTTTCAACAGCTTGCTCCATGATACGATTCAAGGTCTTATTGGTCAAGGAATCCGTCCCAAAATCATCCACCTGCAGAAGGTCTTTACTGGAGCGACTCTTGACTACCCGTGGCATGACGGAGATCCCTTGAGATTGGGCAAAAAGGGTTTGTTGAATTTCTGGATCCTCTGTCAAAACCTGCATCAACTCCCAAGCCAACTTAGAATGAGAAGTCCGAGCGGACATAGCAAAAGAAGTCGTTGTGACTAAGGTCGCCTTGGTCGTTTTTGACTTAGCAGGCATCGGGATACAGGTCCAGGTAAAGTTTGAATATTTAGAAACGTGGTAGGGATAAGGTTTATAGGTCCGATATTGGGCCAAGGTCATAGGATAAAAGGCGACTTTCCCCTGGTCAAAATCTTTGGAGCTCACCTTGTAATTTTTATTTAAATCTTCCAATTTTTGTAGGAAAGTCAAGGATTCTTTGACTTCTGGAGCCGTCAGCTTAAGCATCCCTTCTTGAAAGAGATGACCCCCATTTGCTGCTAAGGCTTCTTTCCAGGTGTATTCTGTACTTCCAAATTGGTCCAATTGGCCATCTCCATTGGTATCTTTGGTTAGTTTCTTGCAAATCGTATAGAACTCTTCAAGGGTCCAACCTTCTTTGGGAACCGCGATGCCTTCTTTATCCAAGAGATCTTTATTGACACACATCAAAATAGGATTGCTTTCATAAGGCAAGGCATAGGTTTGGCCCTGATAGACACCCGATTCAAAGGCAACGGGATAAAAGGCAGCTTGGTCTTTTCGATCCATATAGCCGTTTAACTTTTCTAGTACCCCCCGCGCCGCTAATAAGGAAAGATCTTGCTCAGAGACCATAAACACATCTGGCGTTTTTCCTGAGACAATCTTTTCAGAGAGCCAGTCTGAATAATCTGACTGCGGAATCCCGTTTTCATACTCTACACGGACATGGGGGTGGGATTTTTCAAATTTTTCAATCGCACGATCCAAGGCATGGGAACGTTGACTGGTCGGCACATCCCAACTAGAACCTGCATACACGCCAATATGAAGCACGGTCGGTTGCTGTTTCCACCAATAAAAACCAGCGCTCGCACAGAGCGCTAAAAGGAGACCAAGCCCCCAACAAAGATGCTTTCGCTTCAATTTCATTCTGTATTTCCTTTAGAAAAATCACGTCTGGTCACTCCTGTTTGGACAGACCAGATCGCTAATTGCGTTCGATCTCTTAGGTTTAATTTCGCCAAAATCGTTGATAAGTAATTGCGCACGGTTCCTTCTGATAAGAAAAGTTTGGCCGCAATTTCTTTATTGGACTCCCCATAGCCGACCTCTTGGATAATGCGCCATTCCGTCGTGCTCAAATCCTTGACATTGTCTTCATCCACAGCAATAGAGAAGTTGGATTTGGCCATTTGAGAGAAAATTTGAAAGACCTTGCTAGCGATATTCGGGTTGATCATGGCTCCTCCCTGGTATACCACCTTAATCGCTTCATAGAGCTCCTCTGTCGAGGCTCCTTTTAAAAGATAACCTGAAGCACCATACTTGAGTGCACTATAGATAAATTCATCATCGTCAAAGGTCGTTAAAATAATAATTTTGATATCCGGATAGTGTTCTTTTACTTCTTTTGTCGCCAAAACCCCATCCATGCCTGGCATCCGAATATCCATCAAGATCAGGTCAGGATGTGTCTGTGGAATGCTAGACAAGACGTGATTCCCATCTTCCACTGTGGCCACCACTTCGATATCAGGGTGGGCCGACAAAATAATTTTTAGAGATTCTCGAATCAAGGCCTGGTCATCTGCCACCATTACTTTTATCACCATTTCTATCTCCCTTCTTTATATTTCGGTAAACTAACGCGCGTGAAAAATCCATCGCGACTTTCAAATTGAAGCTGTCCTCCTAGGATGGAAATACGCTCCATCATCTGCTTGAGCCCATAGCCATAGGTTAAGGTTTCAAACCCAACCCCATTGTCCTGCAACTCGATCAGGTAATCTTCTTCATCCTCAAAAAAATGAAGGGTCATCCGGCTGGCATGACCATGGCGAACCGCATTGGTCATAGACTCCTGGATCACACGAAAAATCGTATCTTCAATCATGACGTCCATATCGACATCGACCCATTCATAGTGTAAATCAACCTGCAAGTTGGAAAGCGTCTGGTACTCGCGGATCATCTTTTCTAAAGCATCTTTGAGGGTTCGTCCCTCAAGGGCACCTGGACGGAGGCGGTTGAGAGAGCCCCTCACATCCTGGATCCCTTCACGAACCACTTCTGATACACTTTTCACCTGCTCTTTTGCCCGATTGGGATCGATATCAATCAAGACCCCAACAGCATCTAAACCTGCTGAGATCCCTGTTAGCGCGTGCCCCAAGGTATCGTGAATTTCCCGAGCAATCCGCTTACGCTCCCGATCTTCTGCAATCTTCTCAGACAAGGCCAGATAGTTGTTCAACTCCGTATTGACCTTCGAAACCATAGCCAACTCTTCTTCTACTTCGTGGTTTTCCGCAAGAACATTCATAATATAGAACAAAAGCGAAATAATAAAGAGCACCATATTCAAGGCATAGAGGGAATTCTTCAAGAAAAAGGCCAGAATCCGGATGGAGGCAGGGTAAAAATGAATATAGACATCAAGAGAAGGAATCGGAAAGAAAAGCGAAAAGACGTCTGAATTGGTCACAAGGAGCATCAAGAAACTTACTAGGATAAAAGCAAACCAATACTTGCGGTCTCGCTTGGTATTCAACTCTTTGGAACCATAGAAGATATCCGCAAAAACCAAGAGAATTAGCCCGTTATAAGCTACATTTTGGACCCACATCAAAAGCAACATCAGGAGGATCTCCAGAATGTTCCACTGATCAAACATAGACCATCGACTCGTTTGAGACCGATAACGACTCATGGAAATCAAGGCAATCCCAGCAAATAAGACCGCAGACAACCAAAAAGTCGTAGAGGGCGCAAAAGGAATACGCTCCAAACGCTCCAATAATAAGGAGGCTTGCCGTTGGGCAATGATATAGTTGGTTGCTTGAAGATAGATGATACTGTTGAGCATAACAGCGATAAAATTCACGACCATCAGAATGGCCAAACTGTACCTCACACCTCTAAATTTTCTCATTACTGCCACCCATTCACATCAAATTGATCGATGTTTTCCTTTGTCATCATTTGAACCGGAATGGTTATTTCTTTTTGGTAGCTCTTCCCAGCCGTCATATCTTGGATGACCTCCATCACGCGATCTCCCATCTTCAACGGAGACTGGGCAACGGTTCCCACGACATCATCTGTCGAGTGCAGCAAGGCTTTCATATCTGGTGAGCCATCAATCCCATAGATCGCAATAGGATGGGTGATTCCTTGCTCCTTGATCGCCGCTAAAGCTCCTATAGCCGAGCGGTCGTTTAAGGCAACCAAGGAATCTATGTCAGTCTCAGATCGCAAGAAGTCTCGAACAGCTGGCATGGCGATCTCCGTCTGCCCCTTGGTTTCTAGTTCCGATACGATCTGATAAGCTCCATGCCCTTTAATGGTATCCTTAAATCCCTGAATCCGTGTATCTGCTGAAACAGTCCCCTTATGTTCCAAGAGAAGGATCCGAGCACTAGAAGAGCGTTTCATCAACTCTTTTGCAATCAAGACCCCTGCTTGATAATTATCAGATACAATACTGGCGTCCGGTTTAAAATGCTTGAGCTGGGTATCAACTGCAATGATCTTAATTCCTTGTTTTCTAGCTTTTTTAAGAGCCCTTAGAATCGGCTGACTATCCCCTTTGACCGGATTAATCACAATCACATTTACTTTTTGGGCACAAAAATCATTGATCTGCTGGCTCTGCCTTTTTTCGTCCAATTCTGGATCTCGGACATAAACAAGAGCCCCTTTCTCATCGGCAATTCGACTTATTTCCGAATGAATACTTTTATAGAACTCATTGTTCATGGTCATATAGGTGACACCGATCTTGATCTGATCCTTGATGCTACTGGTTTGACAAGCAGCATAGATCCACAAGAGGATGCAGGCAACTGGAATCAGCAGTAGAACCCGTTTTATCAGCCATTTCAATAATTCTTTTCTTTCTTCTTTCCCCTTCAAACTCCGTTCCTTTTCTGAAAATTTTGAATATATATTACTTTATTTTACTACTTTTTCAAGAAAAGTGCTGGTTTTTATTGTACAGATGCATTTATTTGATTCATTTTTAAAAGAGTCGTTCCCGAATGAAATCCCTAGCAAGTATCAAAAAAGCTGGTCTATAAACGAACCAGCTTCCTTTTTGCTTCTAAAAGGGAAGATCTTCCTCTTCTAAGATGATATCGGCCAAATCTCCTGTTCCACCATTTTCACGCATAGCCCGCTGAGCCCGGCTCTCTAGCAACTGAAAACTTTGGCAAAGGACCTCTGTCACATACTGCATGACCCCATTTTTCTCGTAGCGGCGCGTCCGAATCTCTCCATCCAAAGAGATCAAGCTACCTTTACTGGCATAACTAGCCATGGTTTCAGCCAATTTCCCCCAGACAACGACATTGACAAAATCAGTCTCTCGCTCCCCGTTTTGGTCCTTGTAGCGCCGATTGACCGCAACGGTCACTCGGGCAACGGATTTGTCTGTGCTGGTTTTATGCAATTCTGGAGCCGCTACTAGGCGACCGATTAAAATAACTTTATTATACATCATTTACCTCCTATCTATTTATTCGAAAAAATTTTAAAAAATGGAGGTTGCAAACCAAAATCAAAAAAATCTAGGATCCAAAACATCCTAGATTCTTCTCTTTATTCGTGCCAGTGACGAGCAGGATCAAAAGGTGTCCCTGCTGCTTCTGCGTCATCCAATTCAATAATGCCTCGTTTTTGAGGAGCATTTGGCAAGTGCAATTCGCGAGGGCTGCACATCATGCCATAGCTTTTTTCACCACGAAGTGCTCCTGGGAAAATCAAGCTACCATCCGGCATCATGGCACCTGGAAGAGCGACAATGGTCTTGAGGCCCACCCGCGCATTTGGAGCTCCTGCTACGATCTGAACTGTCTTATCTGCTCCAACTGCTACTTGGCAGATATTCAAGTGGTCACTATCTGGATGGGCCACCATCTCAAGGATTTCTCCCACCACAAATTTTGGTTCTTGATCGTTGACCAATCGTTCTGTGAAGCCTTCTGCTTCCAATTCTTGATTCAAACGAGCTACTTGCTCATCTGTCAAAAAAACTTGGCCCTTGCCTTCTATGGCGAAGAAAGATGAGGCATCAAAAATATTCCAGGCAACCGTTTCTTGGTTGTCCTCACGGTAAACGCGAGCTACCTTTCCTTTTCTCTCCACCGCTAGCTTGGCTTCTCCACTATTTTTCAAGGTCAGCATCAATACATCGCCGACTTGTTCTTTGTTGTATGTTACAATCATGTTCTTCTCCTATTTTAATCCTGCTAAGAATGCTGTAATCTGGGCTTTAGTTTTCCGATCCCGATTGACAAACCGTCCGATTTCCTTATCCTTTTCCAGAACCACCAAACTAGGGATCCCATAAACATCCCAGACTTTCGCCAGATCCATATAGGCATCTCGGTCAATTAAGATAAAGATAAATTCGGGATTTTCAGCCTCAATCTCCGGCAAAAAAGGCTTGAGATAACGGCAATCCCCACACCAGTCAGCTGAAAAGACAAAGACTTTCTTGCCCTCTTGCTCTACATAAGAAGCAATTTCTTCTAGAGAACTCGGTGTGATCATAGTTTTTCCTCTTCATAGCGCAAGAGGCTATCCTCATAAACAAAGCGGTAATGGCGCTCATCTTCAAAAATAACGCCTCCTACTAAGCGCTCTTCACTAGACTCGTAGAGTTCCACATACAGAGTCGCAATCGTCCCCATGGCTTCCATTTGCTCCCGTACTTCTGCTACCAACTCTTCTTGGGTACGGAGACGCTTTTGATCTTTGGCAATTTTATAAACACCGGCCGCAAGAGCTCCTGCACTTGCTAGAGCCAGACTAGACAAAATAATTTTTTTAGCTTTCATAGTGCCTATTGTAACACAAAATAAGCAGAGGGACAATGGTCTAGGCTGGATCTCCTCCTTCAGTTTTTCGGGACCGATTTCTATAATAACGCTACCATCCTTGTAAAAAAAGTGATAAAATAGCATCAGAAAGAAGGTATCCTATGACTGATTTATTTTCGAAAATCAAAGAAGTAACTGAAATCCCTGCCATCTCAGGTCATGAAGCCCCTGTTCGGGATTATTTGCGCCAACAATTGACCCCTCATGTGGACGAAATCGTGACAGATGGTCTCGGTGGGATCTTCGGGGTAAAACACTCAACAGCAGCCGATGCTCCTCGTATCTTAGTAGCTGCCCACATGGATGAAGTTGGCTTCATGATCAGTGAAATCAAAGCTGATGGAACTTTCCGTGTTGTTCCAATCGGAGGTTGGAACCCGATGGTGGTCAGCAGCCAACGTTTCAAACTCTTTACACGCGATGGACGTGAATACCCTGCTATTTCCGGATCTGTTCCTCCACATTTGACACGTGGTACAGGTGGGCCAACCGTACCTGCTATTAGCGACATTGTCTTTGATGCAGGATTTAGCTCTAAAGCCGAAGCTGAAAGTTATGGCATCCGTCCTGGGGATACCTTGGTCCCAGATAGCTCTGCGATTCTCACTGCGAATGGTAAAAACGTCATCTCTAAAGCATGGGATAACCGCTACGGCGTCTTGATGGTCAGCGAATTAGCCAAGAGCTTTTCTGGACAAGCCTTAAACAACGAACTCTATGTAGGGGCCAACGTTCAAGAGGAAGTGGGACTTCGTGGAGCCCACACCTCAACTACTAAATTTGATCCTGAGATCTTCCTTGCTGTAGACTGTTCGCCAGCAGCCGATGTCTTTGGGGATCCGGGCGCGATCGGGGAAGGAACACTGCTTCGCTTCTACGATCCAGGTCACATCATGCTACCAAATATGAAAGACTTCTTGCTCACAACTGCTGAAGAAGCAGGCATTAAATTCCAATACTATTGTGCTAAAGGTGGTACTGATGCAGGTGCAGCACACTTGAAGAACGGTGGGGTGCCATCAACAACCATTGGTGTCTGCGCACGTTACATTCATTCTCATCAAACCCTCTATGCTATGGATGATTTCTTGCAAGCGCAAGCCTTTCTGCAAGCATTGGTTAAGAAATTGGATCGCTCTACAGTTGATCTGATCAAACAGTATTAAAAAAATCCAATCAGAAGCCTCGTAAGAGGCTTTTTTAGGAGGGAAACAAAGTCCTCTTGGAAACCTTCTACCATGAGTATCCATTGAACCCCTTGGCATCTACGCTTATCTAAGGAAAGTATCTTAGAATATTTTATCTTCCATCTGTTTTCTGATATAATATGAAAGAATGAAATAATAGTGGACTGTCGTACAAAGCCAAGTGTACGTGTGACAGACACTTCCCTTATATACAGGAGTTTTACATGAAAAAACAAGCTTTTAGTTCTGAACAGTATTTGAACTTGCAACGTGACCACATTATTGAGCGAATTAACCAATTTGATGGCAAGCTCTACCTTGAATTTGGTGGTAAGATGTTAGAGGACTTCCATGCCGCTCGTGTCCTCCCTGGATACGAACCAGACAATAAGATCAAACTACTCCAAGAATTACGCGAACAAGTGGAAATTGTCATTGCTATTAACGCTAACAACATTGAACACTCAAAAGCTCGTGGGGATCTAGGAATTTCTTATGACCAAGAAGTGCTTCGCTTGATCGACAAATTCAATGAATTAGGAATCTACGTTGGGTCCGTTGTTATCACCCAATATGCTGGACAAGCTGCCGCAGACGCCTTTCGCAAACAACTGGAGAAGAGTGACATTGCCTCTTATCTCCACTATCCGATCAAGGGCTATCCGACCGATATGGACCACATCATCTCTCCTGAAGGGATGGGGAAAAATGACTACATCAAGACCAGTCGCAATTTGGTCGTGGTGACAGCTCCTGGTCCTGGTTCTGGTAAGCTCGCAACTTGTATGTCTAATATGTACCATGACCAATTGAATGGAATCAAATCAGGTTATGCTAAGTTTGAAACCTTCCCTGTGTGGAATCTTCCTTTGCATCACCCAGTCAACTTGGCTTATGAGGCAGCGACTGCCGATCTAGACGATGTCAATATGATCGATCCCTTCCACCTCCAAACTTACGGGAAAACAACGGTCAACTACAACCGCGACATCGAAATCTTCCCTGTACTGAAGCGGATGTTGGAACGCATCCTCGGAGAATCTCCTTACGCTTCCCCAACAGATATGGGTGTCAATATGGTCGGTTTTGCCATTGTGGACAATGATGCTGCGATCGAAGCCTCTCAACAAGAAATCATCCGTCGTTATTACCAAACTATTTTGGACGTCAAAGCTGAACGCGTCGGTGAAGGGGCAGTTAAGAAGATAAAACTCTTGATGAATGATCTTGGCATTACACCAAATAATCGAAAAGTAACTGTCCTGGCCCGTCAAAAAGAAGAAGAAACAGGCGAACCAGCAATGGCGCTTGAATTACCAAACGGAGAAATGGTAACAGGGAAAACTTCTGACCTTTTTGGCCCAACGGCAGCCCTCTTGATCAATGCCATCAAGAAATTGGCTCATATTGACAAAGAAACCAAATTAATCGAGCCTGAGTATGTTCAACCGATCCAAGGCTTGAAGATCAATCATTTGGGTAGTCGAAATCCTCGCCTTCACTCGAACGAGATCCTCATTGCCCTTGCCATTACGGCCATGAGCAATGAAGATGCCAACCTTGCTATGCAAGAATTAGGCAAATTGAAAGGTAGCGAAGCCCACTCAACGGTTATGCTGACAGACGAAGATAAAAATGTCCTTCGCAAACTCGGCATCAACGTCACCATGGACCCCATCTACCAATACGATCGCTTGTATCGGAAATAAAGAAAAGCAAGGCTAGACTGTTGGTTCTAGCTCCATATACAGAAAATCCCCTGAGTTCTTGAAACAGTTAGCACTCAGGGGATTTTTCATAGTTTAGTTGGATGGAGAATTACCTCTCCTTAAAAAGATAGAGACCCACAACCAGCATGGGGACAAGGAGAAGGGGATACACTTCTTTTGGAAGTAAGTTCGTTTCCAAACTCAACCAAAGGAAAAGAATAGCCAAAATAATCGCGATCAACCATTTTACAAGATAAGATTTCATGACGCCCTCCTACTCTTCGTCTAATTAAGCTTAATATACTCCTGCTCAATTAACCTGTCAATGTAAAAAATAGTTGACCCTTGGATCAACTACCTTTTGTTTCTTTTACAGCCTCCCACAGTTGTCGGATCTGTTTTCTTTGAACAGGATCCACAAAATGAGGGGCAATTTCATTTAAAGATTCTAATACAAAGGCTCGTTCTGCCACATAGGGATGTGGCAAGATCAAGCTAGGGCTGTAACAAATCGTGTCCTTCATATAAAGCAGATCTAAATCAATTACACGCGGTCCCCACTTGATCTCACGGACACGCCCCATTTCCTGCTCGATGGCAAGTAAGGTCTCTAGTAAATCCTCTGGGGTCATCCAGGTTTCAACCTCTGCCACCTGATTCAAAAAGGCGTCTTGCTCCACTCCTCCCCAAGGTTCCGTTTCAATCCTTGTGGACGTTTGAAGAAGGTGAATGCCTCGATCCTTGATTTTTTCTAGCGCCGTCTCTAGCTGCAGTTGTTTATCTCCCATATTGGTACCAAGGCCAATAAAGGCTCGTTTTTTCTCTCGTTCGATTGTCACCGAACAAGTCTCGAGGGGCAAGGGAACAGGAGCCCAAGGTTTTTTCAACTCCAGACGAACTTTTTCTACAAAGGCATAGCTTTCGAAAATCTTTTGCACCAATTGGAAGGCAACCGTTTCAATCAGATCGATCTTTTCTGCCTGCATCCACTCGGTCAACTGTTCCGCCAAGATCCCATAATGGATCGAAGCTTCCAAATCACCTGTACGGGCAGCACGAGTCATCTCATAATCCACCCATAGGTCTAGGACAAAGCGTTGTCCCAATTCTTTTTCTGCCGGAAAAACACCATGATAGGCGTATATCTCTAAGTCCTTGATCCGTAATTGATCCACTCTCTTCACCTCTTATAGCCGGCCATTAGTGGCCCATGAGTTTATAGGCTTCATTTTTCAAGTCTTTATCTGTCGCAAGCAGTCCACGCGCAGCAGTTGTCACTGTAGCAGTCCCGGGTTTACGGACACCACGCATATTCATACACATATGCTCTGCTTCTACCCAGACAAGTGCTCCTTGTGCTCCAAGATATTCCATCAAGGCATCTGCGATTTCTACCGTCAAACGTTCCTGAATCTGTGGTTTTTTAGCATAAACTTCGACCGTACGAGCCAGTTTTGAAAGCCCAGCCACACGGCCATTTGGAATGTATGCAATGTGCACTTTTCCATAAAAGGGCAAAAAGTGATGCTCGCACATGGAATGGAAGAAAATATCCTTCTCAACCACCATATTGTTATCAATGATTTCAAATGATTTAGACAGGTGCTCTTCTGCCGTCTGTCCTAGTCCTGAAAAAATTTCTTGGTACATCTTTGCAATGCGGGACGGGGTTTCTTGAAGCCCTTCACGGTTCTCATCTTCACCGACTGCCTCGATGATCATTTTTACTGCTTCTTCAATTTTCTTTGTATCCATATCATCTCCTAGTTGGATTTTTCTGTTTTTAATAAATAAGGTCGAACTTGGCTGAGAAAGTAGAGCGATCCTGTTACAACAAGGAGCTCATCTCCTTCAGCTTGCCAATTTTGTATAAACTCTTGCCAGTTAACATCTTTCAGCTGGTGCTTTCTAGCAACAGTTGCCATCTCTTCCTGAGAATAAGCTCTTGGATCTTCAAAAGTCGTGAGGATCAAGCGACTATTTTCAAGGTCCTGCCATTGAAGCAACATCTCTTCTAAGGCTTTGGTTCGGATGCAGGTAAAAAGGATGGTCTTTTTTTGTCTTGGAAAGAGATCCTGAAGACTTGCAATCAAAGGTGCAACGGCGTGGGGGTTATGGGCCCCATCTAGCAAGATCAGAGGATTTTGACAGATCATCTCCAGACGACCAGGCCAGATGACTTGATGCAAGGCCTCATCCACTAACTCTCTTGACAAGAGTTCACGCCCTTCTCTTTCAAAAAGTACATCACAGATACTGATAGCAAGAGCTGCATTTCTAGCCTGGTGATAACCTAAGAGCGCCACTTGATAGGAGGCCTTTTCTCTTTTTAAACTGTGATAAGAAAAGGATTGGCCCGATAGACAAGAGGCTTCTAGTTCAACCTGATAATCTCTGCCATAGGTAAACATTGGAGCCTGCTGACTATTCGCAATGTCTTCTATGACTTGGCTAGCTTCTGCTTCTAATTTCCCTAGAACCAGAGGGATTTTTGGCTTAATGATACCAGCCTTTTCACGGGCAATAGAAGCCAAATCTGGCCCAAGAAGAGCAACATGGTCCAAGCCTATCGATGTGATCGCAGTCAGAACGGGCTGGCAGACGTTGGTACTGTCTAGTCGTCCCCCCATACCGACTTCCATAATCACATAATCCAGCTCCTCATGAGCAAAATAATCATAGGCGGTCGCCGTCATCACTTCAAATTCCGTCAAACCTTGAAAGATGTCTCTTGATTCTTCAGCTTCCAAGAGCTGTTGGTAGCTATCCAGGTAGGTTTGCAGGTCTTGATCGGAGATGGCTTCGCTATTAATGGTCATTTGGTCATTGTAATGGATCAGATAAGGAGAGGTAAAGACTCCAACACGTAAACCTGCCTGTCTCAAGAGTTGGGATAAAATGGCAATGGTAGACCCTTTGCCATTGGTCCCCGCAACATGAATGACCCGACAGTCTAGGTGAGGATTCCCTCTCAAAGCCAAGAGAGCTTCCATGCGCTCCAAACCGAAATGTGGATCTTGGGACCGATAGGCTTCTAGCCAACGAAGATCCAACTGATGTTCTTTTGTCTTCATTTACTTGTATTGTTTTAAATTCGTATCTGCTGCCTCTTGGGCTTGGAAAATAGCTTGGCCCAGACTAGCTGCCATCTTGTGAAGGGGAATATCATGCACCCGCACCACTTCAACCCCTTGGCTAGCTGCAATGCTCGTCAAATGGCTCGAAGCCAAGTCCCGGTTCCAAAAACCAGTCTCAGTAGTAGGATCTGTCTCAAATCCAGCTTCCTCAATAATATTGACCACAAAGCGTTTCCGAGAGACTCCAAGAAAGATTGGATAGCCCTTTTGGTGAATCGTCTCTAGCTCTTGCAATAAGAGTAAGTTCTCGCGCTTGGTCAAACCAAAACCAATCCCAGGATCCAGCAGGATATGATCCTTCTGGATACCAGCTTCTTTTGCTACCGCAAGCGAACGTTCTAAGAAGGTCCACATCAAGTCTTGAATAGGTTCTTGAGCCATCTCTTGAAGCTCTTGCTCTGAAAAAGCCGGTTCAAATCCAAAACTTGGAAAAATAGTGGAACTTGGATGACTCGGTCTAGCCATGACGGGATTAAACATGAGAATCGCGCTAGCTTCATGCTGAGCAACCACAGTGGCCATCTTAGGATCTCCAAGAAGACCAGTAATATCATTGACAATATCGGCTCCAGCTTCCAGCGCTGCGGCTGCCACTTGGGACTTCCAGGTATCCACTGAGATCAAGACATCACTTTCTTTCCGAATGGCTTCAATCACCGGAACCACACGGTCAATCTCTTCTTGAATCTCCACATAATGACTACCTGGTCTGGTTGATTCCCCTCCGATATCCAAGATCTGAGCCCCTTCTTGGATCAGTTTTCTAGCCTGCTGCAAGGCTGTATCTATACTTGTATACTTGCCGCCATCAGAAAATGAATCAGGAGTGACATTTAAGATGCCACAAAGAAGCGTCCCTTGGGCACTCAGCCATTTCCTATCTACTCTTCTCCCCATTTTCAACTCCTTTTCCTTGAACTAGAGAGCAACGAGATGAGAAAGAGGCTAGAACAAGAGTTCAAACCTCCGAGTTAGCTCTCCTGATGGACTGTATCAGCTTTCTAGTTGCCCTTAGCCTATCGACTTTGGGTGTGCATTAAAACTCATTGGTACCTACCATTTTATCATAATTTATCCGGGAAGAAAACTCTCGATACCGGCAATAAACAGAGGAGTAAGACAGCCGGAGAATAATAAGCCAACGCATTCAAGGTCATATGGAGACAGATGCTGTACTCGATCCGCTTGTAGCGATAAGCCACCCAAGTTATGATCAAGGACATTCCTCCATAAGCTACCCATTCTCCTAAGGTGCTAGGCCCATGCAAGAAGGTGAAAAAGAGGGCTCCAGCTAAGTAACCGATCGGTTCTGCCCCTCGAAAAATCAAGCGGGGGATGATGGCTCGACAGAGCAACTCTTCTAGAATCGGGGCAACAAGGATCACGACCATCCCCATGGCAAGAAAAGGAGCATGGGCTTGAAGTTCCATCAGAGCCATTTGATTTTTCGTCGTATCACTCCCCTCTTGTTGCAATAGGGGATAGGCTAGCATGTTATTGGCTATCAACAAGAGGAAAAAAAGGAAATTTCTTCCCAAAGCTGGCCAGGTAATCACACGAACATCTAGGTTCTCTAGAGGACTCTTTTTAATGACCACATAAAAAACAAAGAGTATTACAACTGTAGCCAACACAGTGAGAATGGTGACTATCCTTGCATCAAGCCCATTCCGTATGGAAAAGAGCATGGAAACAAGTGGCAATTGCGAAAGGAAAAACAGGGGTACAAAAAGAAGGAGCCAGAGGGCATTCCTCCATAATTGGTGCTCTCGAACAAAAGACTGTATTTTTTTCAATCAAGAACCTCTTTCTAGCATAAAATAAGAAGGTTGGGACTTTCGCCTCCAACCTATCTCATTTCAGTCTACTTATTTTTGAAACGTTCAACATCACGTGCAATGACCAACTCTTCATCTGTTGGTACTACCAAGACTTTCACACTCGAATCAGCTGTGGAAATATCTCCTACAGCTCCAAAGACGTTCTTTTCAGGATCGACCTTACAACCAAACCAGCTGAGACCATTGATGATCGCAGAGCGAACATTCGCTGCATTTTCACCAATTCCAGCTGTGAAGATAATAGCGTCTGCACCATTCAAGACAGCAAAGTACTGACCAATGTATTTTTTCAAACGATCTACAAAAATGTCAAAAGCTAACTGAGCCTTTTCATCGCCATTGTGCATCGCTGTATGGATATCGCGCATATCGCTAGAAGTTTCTGAAACACCAAGAAGACCTGACTCACGGTTGAGGATCCGACTGATATCTTCAGGCGTATTGAAATCCTCTGTGTGTTCCATTAAGTAGGCAATGATTGCTGGATCAATATCTCCTGTTCGAGTTCCCATCATCACTCCACCTAGAGGGGTGAAGCCCATTGAGGTATCGACAGAGATTCCTTTATCAACTGCAGTGACAGATACACCATTTCCGACATGGCAGGTGATCAATTTCAACTCTTCCAATGGTTTCCCAAGAACTTTAGCCGCCTCACCAGCTACGTACTGATGGCTTGTTCCATGGGCACCGTATTTCCGAACCTTGTTTTCTGTGTAATATTTAGTTGGAAGAGGGTAACGATAAGCTTTTTCTGGCATGGTTGTATGGAAAGAAGTATCAAATACCACAACACTGGTAATATCTGGACAGATCTCTCTGAAGGCACGAATGCCAGCCGCATTTGCAGGATTATGAAGTGGAGCTAGCAAAGATAACTCTTCCACTTTTTGAAGAACTTCATCATCTACCAAGGCAGAATCCTTGAAATATTCTCCACCAGCAACGACGCGGTGACCCACCCCTGTAATCTCATCGTAGGATTTGATAATATCAAAGCGAATCAAATCATCCAACAAAATTTTTACAGCTTGTGTATGGTCGTGGATATCTAATACTTGTTTTTCTGAACGTCCATCAAATTTAACAGTTGAAATAGAATCTTTCAAACCAATCCGTTCAATCAATCCTTTTGCAAGAACTGTTTCTTCTGGCATTTGGTACAATTGCCATTTCAAACTAGAGCTTCCTGCATTAATAGAAATTGTTTTCGACATATATTCACCTCATTAAGCGTTTTCACTTTTTCTATTATATCAGATCTTTGATCAAATTTCACTATCCATTAACCAGTTTTGGAAACTTTCCATAAAGTGGACCACTTGATCTTGATCCTGTAGATTCGTGAAAGGATAAACAAAAGGTTGAACAGACTCTTCTTCTTGTTTTCGTAGGACGAAAACCGTCTTCGCATAGGCTGGGTTTGAAAAGAGGGATTCCGGCAAGGTTAGCATGGCCAGGATCTGAGCCTTGTCTTTCAACCAAGCTTTTAAAAGATCGCTCTGAGGACTCGTCAAGAGGTTATTGGGAGCTAAAAAGATGGCTACCCCTTGAGGTTTCAAGTATTTCAATGCTTGTTCCATCATGAGATGATGGGCATAGGTATGTTCTTCTGCACTGGCTACCTGATAGCGCTGGGCAATGGCATCATCTGGATAATAGCCAATTGGTAAGTCGCTGACGATCAAGTCACTTTCTTTCAAAACTTGTGGACGAACGGCATCTCCTTGCGCAAAAACCACACTAGACTCCATTACATCAGCGATACTAGCAGATAGATCAATCAAGAGGTCATCCAACTCCAATCCTAAGTAATTGATCTTGAGGCGACTATTGTTGACAATGGTCTCAGCGAGATTCCCTGTTCCACTTCCCACTTCTAAAATGTCCAGTTCTTCTTTTGAGGACAGCTGATCGATCAAAAAGGTAATGATAAAACCAATCGCATCTGGGGTGAACTGGTGATTCGCTTGCAAAGGCTCTGTTTGAGCAGCTTTCATAAAAAGGAATTGGTAGGCTCTACGCCATTCTTCCTTACTTAAACCTAGCTCTTTTAATTTTTGGCTATTGTTTTTGACAATGTCTAGATCTGTCTTGCCCTCTAAATACATGGCATTTTGTTCAATCAAGGCGTCATAAAAGTTGGTCGACAATTCATTTTGAATACTTTGAGTGTTTTCCAATAGATAGGTATAGGCTTGTTCAATTTTTTCGAAATTCATGATTTCCTCCGCACCCTATCATACCAAAAATTAGTCATTTTCGCTATTTTCTGATGGCTCCTTCGTCTCTTTTGGCCTCTCTTCAGAAGGCTTTTCGCTCCCTATCTGCTCTTTATCTTTCTGTGTCTTCTTCTTTTCTTTTTTGCTCTTTCTACTATCTTTTTCTTCCCTTACAGAAAGGACAAACTCATAGCTTTCACCATCTATCTCGGCCTGAGCATGAAGAAAACCAGTGTCCTGCTGTAGCTGAACGGTGCCAGACTTTAAGTGAATCTCTGTTGCCTTCTCATCACTCTTTCCTTTTTCAAGAGCCAATTGTACCAAAGCGTAGGCTCGAAGGCGATCTTGACTTGCCTTTAAGATCCGTCTCTCCGCAACCTGACGGTGAAGGTAAAACTGAAGCAAGAGACTGAAAATTGCTGCCATCAAGAGGGCGTAGAGCAAGACACCAGCCTTAACTTTTTTCATTTTGTATCGCTGGTACCACATGGTAGACATACTCCCTTTCTAGACCTTCTTCAAAATTCAAACGCAGATGAATCAACTCCCCCTCCTGCCAAATCTGACTGGAGTGAACACCTGAAATCATAGGCTGATAGCCCTTGCCCTTATCATCTGTTTTTCGGATATCATCTCCTTTAGATTGGCCAATCGCAATCGGTTTTTGATCCTGAACCAAGTAGATATGGTTATTCTCCACTTTTTCAAAACGACTCCGATCCAATTCCACCTGCAATTGTTGCTGAAATAAGATCCATTCTTCCTGCTTTTGCTGTGCTTGGTAGTCCAACTCAGCATGCAGGAGCTTGGTCAAGCCTTGAAAGACCAACACACCTCCACTCAGCACTAAGAGAGCAACCAAGGCTTCGAGCAAGGTAAAGGCTTTGACCCTCCTTTTATTCCACATGCAGCACCACCTTCCCCTGATGATAGACCGTGATTTGATCAGCATCTTTTTCGACATGAACCTGAATGCCATTGGCCTCAAGATCATTTTGTCCTGCCTGAAGAGCCATTTGGACGACAGACAAGACTTCTACTTCCTTGAAATCTGCTAGTCGCTCCTTGCGCGAACGCCGGATCTCCCCTAGTAATAAGGTTGTAATCATGGCAAATAAACTCAAGGCAACTAAGGATTCTAAGAGAATACTAGCGGGAACGAATGCTCTTTTTAATTTTCCCATTTCCAAGCGACAGTTGATAGGTCACCACTCCTCTCTGTGTCTGAAAGTGAACATTGGCCAGGGATGAATTGCCACCTGCTCGTTCCAAGCGAATAGTTTTAGGATCTTGCAACGTGACAGAATCAGGAATTTCCACCGTCTGGTAAGGCGTTTGAATCTTCCTTGCAGTCACTTCAACATCCAATTCCTTTTGCCTTGCCAGTGCTATCTTCTGGCTTTCTTGATAGAGGTGTTCAAACTCTGCAAAAAATACTTTTTCTTCCACTTGTTGAAAACTCGTCTTGATCGATCCCGACAAGCCCAAATAGATGAAGCTGACGATCATCAAGGTCAGAAGGGTATCCACCAAGGTGAAGGCCTTAATCTGCAACCGCACGAGTTTCTCCACTATTTTTTGCATAATAGGCACGGTAGGATTCTGCTTGTTTGTTGGTAATATTTCCATCAGCAATCAGTTTTGCTAAAGTGGCTTGATCATTGGTATGATTAAGTTCATACAATTCTGCCTGGCTTTCGACCACCTTGACAACCGCTGCATTTCCTGTCTCTTTCACAGAATCTTTTTGTTTGGTCAAATTTGGCACAAAGAGCAATAAGAGTACACTGATGATCAATAAGACCACCAACATTTCAATAAGGGTAAAGGCTTTTACCTTATATATTTTTAGTTTTTTCATAAATGAACCTCCATATTTTGATAAATCGGCAGCAACATGGCTGCATAGAGTAAGACAATCACAAGAGCTACAAAGACAAAGACCAAAGGTTGTATCACATTCATAGCCTTGTGAACCCGACGAAAGAAATCTTCCCAGGTTTTTTCAGCGTAGATTTCTAACTCACTTCCGAGCTTTGATTTAACCTCACCATATTCAATCATAAGGGGCAATTCTTTTTTGAAAAAGGAATACCGTCCAACTGTATCTGAGAAAGACTGGCCACGATCTAAAGAAAGAGCTAAATCCCTCCCAATCTCTTGAAAAAGTTGGGATTTTTGCTCCTGCATCATGGTAAAAATCTGAGACAGCTCCAATCCTTGTCCAATCAGATTGCCCCATTCTCTGGCATAATAGGCTGTCAAGTAAGCTTGAATCATGCCTTTCCCGAAAGGCAGATGGGACAAGCTTCTAAAAACTTTGATCTTACTAGACTGTCTATAATAGAGAAAGCCGAGTAAGACGAAAGCTACCAGTCCCGCTCCTAGCGCCAAAAAGAGCTGGGGAAAAGAGCTGATCAGTTGGGTACCGATATTTTGAGCATCCATTTGCGGAAGCAAGTAATTGCGCAAGCCTAGCATAATCAGAACTAAAAACCCAAGTAAGATAAGAGGATAGGTACTCACCTCGATCAGCTTTTTCTTGACCTTTCGCATATTCTCCAGATAAGCACTAATTTTCTCCAAGCTCAAGGCAAGATTTCCATGGAGCTCAGAAAGAGAGAGCTGTGTCGTGACCGCATCTGAAAAACCGATCCCCGCCATCATCTCTGAAAAACTCAGCCCTCGAGAGAGATCCTCTCGCATCTGGGAAACCAAGCGACTCTCCACTAGGTGGGAACGGTCCAAAAAATCGACAATTTCAGATAGGTGAAAACCACTCGAGTAAAGATTCAAAAACAATTCAATGATTTGCTTTTGTTTAGCGGTAGATAATTTTTTCGGCTTGTGCCTGAGCCAGCTGGATATATCCCGATTGAGCCAAGAGATCCATTTGTTGGTTCCAGCGGCTGGCTGAATGCTCTTGGTAGTTTTCTGTTGCAAAATCAACAACCCCTCCTCCTGCAATTAATCGTTGGTAGCAAATACCTTGTAAAACAATCTTGAGCTCTTCCTCACTCACTCCAAGTTCTAAAAGCCTCTCATAAACACCTCGAACGCTCTTGGCATGGATAGTAGAGAAGACTGTCACACCTGTCAAACTAGCTCGTACAACTGCACGAGCTGTTTCCTTATCTCGGATCTCTCCAATAATAAGAAGATCCGGCCGATGACGTAAAGAGAGTTTGATCAAGTTGTCATAGGTCATGCCAATCTGGTCATTCAGCTGAAGCTGCAGCATATTGTCCTGCTTGATTTCGACCGGATCTTCAATGGACATAACTTGCTGGCCCGCAAAGCGCTCTTGGGCTAAAGCATGCATGAGGGTAGTTTTCCCCGAACCAACTGGTCCCGCAAAAAGGTAGAGACCACGGCCAGCTAATTTTTTCTGCAATTCCGGCAACTGATCAAACCAAAAACGCAATTCGCGTTCCTCATCATGCAGGAGTCGAATGACTAAGCTTTCATAGCCACGATAATCCCCCACCGTCGACAAACGCATCGAAACCATTCCATCCTCCAAAGGGTAATCGCACGATCCTAACTGGCTACGCCTTTTTTCTCCCACGTTCATCCCTGCCACGAACTTAAAATGGCTAATCATAGCCGTCATCTCCTCAAAAGGGAAAGCCTGCACAAAGCGCCGTTCATCTCCTACCCTCATAAAGACTTGGTACTCTTCCCTCCGAGGGATGAAGTAGAGATCCTGGGCCTCTTCATTTCTACCCATACGGATCAATTGTTTAGCAATTTCTTGAACCATAATTCCTCCTCTCACTTATACTATTCGAAAAAGAAAAGAAAAAAAGAAGACTTTCTAGATCGCTCTAAAAAATCTTCTAATTTTTACTTATAACAGGGTTTTTGCACCTTTTTGGGGATCAGGACTATATTGGCAAGAACGGTGTTTCCGACTTCCTTTTTCCTTTTCGTAACCAGGACGGAGTTTGCTTTTAGGAATTTTTTGTTCATCCTCCAAGAGAACGATCGAATGGAATAACTGCACATCTTCATTGCAGTCCTCACACCATTCTTGTTCTTTGGAATCCCAAAAGATCGTCATCAAATCACTCCTACTCTTGTAACTAGGAAAGTGATCATTCAACTCCAACCACTTTTGCTTGTAGAATTTAAGCGCTAGGTAATAGTCGTCAAAAGTTTGACTACCGACGACATCTTCTTCCCAACCATCTAAGAACCACCAGGGTTCACAGTCCCCGTACATTTCAATCACTCGATACATAAACTCTTCCATCCTTTGTATTCTCTATTATATAGAAAATCATTTGAGAATAAAAGTTTTCTGCTCATAACATAATTTTTCAGATAATTTTCAGATGTTTTTCTCTATATTTTTCCAAAAATAGACCATCCCTTTCCTTTAGGTTCCTTTTTTCGAAAATAACAAAAAGAGAATCCCACCAAAATGGTCAAGCCATCTTGCGGGGCTCTCTCTTTTTAACTCCTTAGAACAATTCAAGCGCAATCATGGTTGTCATGGTTGCATCGTAATAGTTGTTCAGAGGTAAATCTTGTGTGAAGATATACTTATTCTGTTGAACCAACTTCAAATAGCCTTTTTCATGCTCAGACGCATAAACAATCGGTGCCAAAAAACTTGCTGCCTGATGATTGTTCAAGGCCTTCCCTTTCAAATCATAACCCGCATACAGGTTTCTTTGACTCTTGAAAAAGTTTAACATTTTTTTCACCAGTTTTTGACTAGTTGCGTCCTTGCTTTGAACAAGATTGTATGGAAGACGACAAGCGTTATAAGAGTAGGCACCATCATACTTGGATTCAATCGTCTTAGGATCCGCTACGCGAGTGCCTTGCTCATCAACCCAGATGAAATCAGGCAATAGGCCCGTTTTTGTTTGGGAACTAATTGTTTCTAATTGTTGCAACATCTTCTCTTTGATATCCAACCACTTCGAATCTTTTGTCACTTCATAAAAGATCTGGAATTGCGCTGGTAGTGTATCAGACGTTCGCATCAAATGGTAAAATTCTGAATTCTGATTAGCCCAATTTCCCACTGTCAACACACCAGTTTCTTCATTGTAGTTGTAAGTGAGGATATCTTCTAGAATCGCTTTGGCTTGAGCTTGGTATTCTTTAGCTTGCTTTGGCCATTGCTGAGCAGCTTCTAACAAGGCATAGGCAATGTATAGATCCCCATCTGTAGCGTTATGATCCTCAGCCTTTGTTTTTCCATTGTTGATGGTTTGTTTCCAAGACATCAACTGGGTGCCTTCTAAGCGGTGCTTTAGATAATATTGGTAGAGTCGGTCAAAGTCTTCTTGTTGGGCTTGCCCTTTTCTGGCAGCCGCAACTGTAATGAGCATCCCATAACTTTGCCCCTCAGATAAGACTACTGATTGATCGGTATCATTGCTTGTCCGAACAAAGGACTCTTTTCCTTTCGAAACAACAAAATGCTCACTCCACTGACGATAAATTCGATTTCTCATTTCCACCTTACTTCTCGTTCTAGCTAAAAACAAGGTCAAACAGAAAATGCAAAGGATGACTAGAAACCATACATATCTCATCTTTTTCGTTTTCATATTTTCTCCTATCCTGCGAATCGTTTTGTTTTAACCCATTTGGTTTCTTTACGGTGCAATAGTTTATCCATCACAATAGAGGAGATGGCATCAATTGACACAATGATAAACAGTTGAGAATAGGTGAAATAGGCAGCCAAGGCCAACCAAATTTGCTTGGTAGTTGCTTGACCAAACTGTGAAGCGAGAGCTACATTAATCTGAAGCAAGTAGAGCCCAATCATCAAGATCCAATTGAACAACATCAATTGTGCAATATAGATATTATCAGCATCAAAAGCAAACGGAATTTGAATACCTGGTACTACTGTATGGAGACACATGGCGAGAATGTTGGCAAAAAAGATCAAATCAGATAACACGATCGCCGCATTAAACCAGAAGAAGATACAAGAATAGTTGGTCACTTCCAACTTCACGCGCCAATTTCCCTTACCAAATAAATGCTTGAAATTAGAAAGAACCACTTCATAATTCCCTTTGGCCCAACGTTTCCGTTGCATATAATAACTCTTCAGAGTTTCCGGCTCTTGTTGGAAGGCTTCTGAATTATAGGCTAGCGCAATCAATTTCCCACTTTGCATAATCTTGAAGGAAATATCCGTATCCTCTGTCAAGGCACCATTTTTCCAGCCTCCAATACTTTTTACAAAGTCTTTTTGGATGATAAAGTTGGTTCCTGGAATCCGTCCAATCTTAAAGAGGTGCCACATCCCCACATGATGCACCCGTTGGGTCACAACAATTTCTTGGTTGATACAACGGGTCAAGAAATTTTGACCTGCATTCCGCGTTTTGTTCCGACCGAAAGAGGCCACATGTCGTTCTGGATCCTTCAAGACTTCTTTCACAAGGAAATAAAGAGCATTCTTTTCAGGCATGGCATCCGCATCATAGACACAGATATAATCCCCAGTTGCCATTTTCAAAGCGTCATTCAGAACACCTGCTTTCCCACCTGTTCCACTACGATTGATGATGGTCAAATCACGTCCTGCATACTCTGGCAATGCTTTGACGGCTAGACATTCTTCATAGGTCCGATCGGAACAATTATCCGCAAACAGCAGTAATTCTACCCGATCATGAGGGTAGTTCATTTCAAGAATAGCCTTGGCTGTCTGTGCAATAACGACATCTTCATTATGGGCTGGCACGACAATGGTCACTTTTGGATAATAAGGAAGCGGATCCGTATTGACACGAAAATCACTATGTTTAAACCAAAAATGAACAGCCGAAAAGAGGATGACCAAGCCCCAAGCTAAGGAAAGCCAAATTGAAATCAAGGCAATAATCATCATAATTTGACTAATCATGGTCCACCGCCTTAAAGTTTTTATTCACACGATGGTAAATTACCATATAAGCTACAAATAATACAATAAAGCACAGGGCAAAAAATACACTAATGCCCACAGCTATATTAAAAAATATATTTGTAAGAGTCATTTTTTCCTCCTAATATTCCACAATAATATCTGTTTCAAGTTGACGTTTTAAGTAACGAATCATTTCTTTATAGCGATGGTATTTGGTTCGATTTGATTGATCCACTACAAGAAAGCCGGACTGAAATTGAATGGCTTGAACCCCATCTTCGCCTTGGAATACAAGGCCTTCCAATTGTGGTTTCAAGACCGTCACATAATCCTTTTTCAGATCCCGCTCGCTGTCAGCAGATAAGATCAAAAAATTACCGTCTGATACATAATACAAACCTTCATTTGGTTTTAGATGATGCGTTAACAAATAGTTGATTTGGTTCAAGGTCCGATTATACTCCCTCGGTTGCACTTGGAAAAACAATTCCTCGTGAGACCAGTGGATAAGTAAGGCTTGAATCTGTCCCTTATTTTCCCCACCATAAGAAGCAATGAGATTGCGGTAAGCCGCATAGGCTTCTGGCTCTTGGTCTTTTACTTTTGCGATCTCTTTAAAGAGATGATAGCGAATATTTAGCAAGATTCCAATTAAAGCTGGAAAACTAAAAAGTAAGAGCAAGGCTTGGTGAAAGGGGATATAAACGACTCCCGCTACCAAAAAGACAATCCCAAAGGCAAAGGACAAAAGGATGGTCCAGGTCAACAATAAATCAGATAAAACAATGGCAGAAAATAATCCTAAAACAAAGAATAATCCTTCTTCAAGAAGAATCCCTCTTGCAAAAAACAAGCAGTAAAGTAAAAGAAGTACTTCGAAAACAATCAAAATCAGCAACCATCTACTTAACTTTTCCGTTTTTTTCATTTATTCTTTCTCTCCCTCGTAAAATTCTTCGGCAGCCTCTCCCTGGCCAAAATAATGTTTAATAGCTTGTACGATTCGCTCAGACGCTCTTCCATCCCCATAAGGATTTCGCGCATTCGCCATTTCTAGATAAAGATGTTCATTGGTTAAGAGCTCTGTCATCGTAGCTTTAACGACTGCAGGGTCTGTCCCAACTAATTTCAAGGTTCCTGCTCGAACACCTTCTGGGCGTTCTGTCGTGTCGCGCAATACCAATACCGGTTTCCCTAGTGATGGCGCCTCCTCTTGCACACCACCTGAATCCGACATGATAAAGTAACTTCTAGAAGCCAAGTTATGGAAATCAAGCACATCCAGGGGTGCGATGAGATGGATCCGATCGTGATCTCCTAATAGATCGTTCGCCGCCTCTTGGACCGCTGGACTAAGATGAACCGGATAGACTACTTCAATATTCGGCTCTTGATCCACCATTTCTCGCAGGGCTCCAAAGACTGCTCGCATCGGCGCTCCTTGGTTTTCTCTTCGATGCATGGTGACAAGAATCACTTTTTTAGCTGGATCTACTTGATCCAGTACCTCGTGGTGGTAGTCCTCTTGAACGGTTAGTTTTAAGGCATCAATAGCTGTATTTCCCGTCACCACAATAGAAGATTCTGGATGATTTTCTTTTAAGAGATTGTCCTTACTTTCACTTGTCGGCGCAAAATACAGATCCGCTAGGTTATCCGTCATTTGGCGGTTCATTTCTTCTGGATATGGAGAATATTTATCAAAGGTCCGTAAACCGGCTTCGACGTGGCCAATACTCACTTGGTTATAAAAGGCAACCAAACTCGCCGCAAAGGTAGTTGTCGTATCTCCATGGACTAAGACCATATCCGGTTTTTCTTTTTTGATAACGGGATCTAATTTATCCAAAATTTTAGAGGTAATCTCTAATAGGGTCTGGCTCTTTCCCATAATATCTAAGTCGTAATCTGGTACAACTTTAAAAGTCTCTAGGACTTGATCCAACATTTGACGGTGCTGAGCAGTCACCACCGTAATGGTCTCAATAGTCTCCTTCTGCTTTTGCAATTCCAGCACTAAAGGGGCCATTTTAATGGCCTCCGGTCGCGTCCCAAACACAACCATAATCTTCAATTTTCCCATAAACTTCCCCCATCGACATACATGTAATTCGACATTTTTTTAATTTGTGTACATCTTTTTCCATTCTACCGCCAATGACTTTAAATGTCAAACCGATTTTGGGTTTTATAAAGAAATTACTAATAGTTAGTCATTTTATTATTTTGGTGTTTAGAATACATATCCACATAATCACTAATTGTAAATAATTACAACATCTCTTTTAAGGGGCTAATATTTTTGGTAAAAAAACAATTCAATAATTATACAATTATTTTTCAAATAATAAATTTTTATTATTTTCTCAAAAAAAGTCGGAACACATAGTTCCGACTTTTTTTCTTATTCTTCTACGACTTCAGCTGTTTGAACTTCATCTACAGTTCCATCTGTTACTGGCACTTCTTCGATGATTTCAACTTCGTTAATCGCTTGTGGTTCCAAGTTACGGTAACGAGCCATACCTGTACCAGCAGGAATAATCTTACCAATGATAACATTTTCCTTCAGTCCAAGGAGATGGTCTTTCTTACCGCGAATCGCCGCATCTGTCAAGACACGAGTTGTTTCCTGGAAGGAAGCCGCTGACAAGAAACTGTTGGTTTCAAGAGAGGCTTTAGTGATTCCCATAAGGACTGGACGAGCTGTCGCAGGAACCCCACCAGAGATAAGGACATCCTTATTGGCATCTGTAAAGTCTGTAATGTCCATGAGCGTACCCATGAGAAGGTCCGTATCTCCTGGATCCATGACACGTACTTTACGGATCATTTGACGCACCATTACCTCGATGTGTTTGTCGCCGATTTCTACCCCTTGGCTACGGTAAACTTTTTGTACTTCCGCAAGAAGGTAAGTTTCAACAGACAAGACATCACGAACGGCAAGGAGACGTTTTGGTTGGATAGACCCTTCTGTCAGAGCCGCACCACGAGAGACTTGATCTCCCACTTCGACTTTCATGCGGGCAGTGTAAGGGACAACGTATTCACCCTCTCCAGTTGCTCCGCTAACAAAGACTTTCTTGGTCCGTGTAGAAGCATCTTCTTCAATAGCTGTGACTTCCCCTTTGACCTCAGTGATGACCGCTTCCCCTTTTGGATTGCGGGCTTCAAAGATTTCTTGGACACGAGGAAGACCCTGAGTGATATCGGTATTTGAGGCAACCCCACCCGTGTGGAAGGTACGCATGGTAAGCTGTGTACCAGGTTCCCCGATAGATTGGGCAGCGATAGTTCCGACTGCTTCACCCACTTCAACCGCATCACCAGTCGCCAAGTTGATACCGTAACAGTGACGGCAGACACCATGGCGGGTGTTACATGTAAAGACAGAGCGGATAGTGACTTCTTCCACACCAGCATTGACAATTTCACGTGCTAGGTCTTCTGAGATCAAGGTATCTGGACCAACGATGACTTCACCTGTTTCAGGATGTTTAACAGATTTCTTGGTATAACGACCAGTCAAGCGTTCTTCGAGTGGCTCGATCATTTCCTTACCATCAGTAATGGCACGGATCACCAGTCCACGGTCTGTTCCACAGTCATCTTCACGGATAATGACGTCTTGGGCAACGTCAACCAAACGACGAGTCAAGTAACCTGAGTCGGCTGTCTTAAGGGCCGTATCGGTCATCCCTTTACGGGCACCGTGAGTTGAGAAGAACATTTCGAGTACTGACAAACCTTCGCGGAAGTTTGAAAGGATTGGCAATTCCATGATCCGTCCGTTTGGAGCGGCCATCAAACCACGCATACCGGCAAGTTGCGAGAAGTTTGAGATGTTACCACGGGCTCCAGAATCCATCATCATAACGATTGGGTTCTTCGGATCTTGGTTATCCACCAAGCGTTTTTCCAATTTCTCACGGGCTGCACGCCATTCAGCTGTAACGGCATTGTAGCGTTCGTCATCTGTGATCAAACCACGACGGAATTGTTTGGTGATCTGTTCCACACGTTTGTGAGATTCTTCAATGATTTCAGCCTTGTCTTCAACAACCGGAATATCGGCAATCCCCACTGTCAAACCAGCAAGGGTTGAATGATGGTAACCTAAGTCTTTCAAGCGGTCCAAGAAGGCAGACGTTTCAGTTGTACGGAAACGTTTGAAGATTTCAGCGATGATATTTCCAAGATTTTTCTTCTTGAATGGAACGTTCAATTCCAATTTCTCAATCGCTGCTTTAACATCTTGACCAGGCTCCAAGAAGTATTTAGCTGGGACACCGTCTGTCAAGTTGGCATTATTTGGCTCTTGAAGGTATGGAAGTTCTGCAGGCATGATATCGTTAAAGAGAATCTTACCAACAGTTGTCAATAGAATCTTGTGCTGTTGCGCTTCTGTCCATGGTTTGTTCAAGCTATCGGTCGCAATTCCGACACGAGTATGCAAGTGAACATAGCCATTGCGAAGGGCCATGACCGCTTCATCACGGTCTTTGAAGACCATTCCTTCGCCTTCACGACCAGCTTCTTCCATAGTCAAGTAGTAGTTCCCCAATACCATATCCTGAGATGGGGTAACGACTGGTTTCCCATCTTTCGGATTCAAGATGTGCTCAGCAGCCAGCATCAAGATACGAGCTTCTGCTTGGGCTTCTTCTGAAAGCGGTACGTGGATGGCCATTTGGTCCCCGTCAAAGTCGGCATTGTAGGCTTCACAGACAAGTGGGTGCAAGCGAAGAGCTTTCCCGTCAATCAAGACAGGTTCAAAGGCTTGGATCCCCAAACGGTGAAGGGTCGGTGCGCGGTTCAAGAGAACTGGGTGTTCTTTGATCACTTCTTCTAGGATATCCCAGATGCGTTCATCTCCGCGTTCGACCAAGCGTTTTGCAGCCTTGACGTTTTGCACGATATCACGCGCAACGATTTCACGCATCACGAATGGTTTGAAGAGCTCGATGGCCATTTCACGTGGCACACCACATTGGTACATTTTAAGAGTTGGACCAACGGCGATAACGGAACGTCCTGAGAAGTCAACCCGTTTACCGAGCAAGTTTTGACGGAAGCGTCCTTGTTTCCCTTTGAGCATGTGGCTCAATGATTTCAGTGGACGGCTACCTGGTCCTGTGATTGGACGACCACGACGACCGTTGTCGATCAAAGCATCGACAGCTTCTTGGAGCATCCGTTTTTCATTTTGCACGATGATACCAGGAGCATTCAAGTCAAGCAAACGCGCCAAACGGTTGTTCCGGTTAATCACACGACGGTAAAGGTCGTTCAAGTCAGAGGCGGCAAAACGGCCACCATCCAATTGAACCATCGGACGAAGATCTGGTGGAATAACTGGAAGGATGTTGAGAACCATCCATTCTGGCTTGTTACCAGATTTGTAGAAGGCATCCAAAACATCCAAACGGCGAACAGCCTTCACACGTTTTTGACCAGTTGCAGTCTTCAATTCTTCTTTCAAGACAGCAATTTCAGCTTCCAAATCTACTTGTTTCAAGAGGTCTTGGATCGCTTCTGCACCCATCTTGGCAACAAAGGAACCTGCTCCGTATTCACGCAAGCGTTCACGGTATTCACGTTCTGTCATGATAGACTTGTGCTCTAGCGGTGTATCTTTTGGATCGATGACCACGTAAGCTGCGAAGTAGATGACTTCTTCAAGAGCACGAGGACTCATATCCAAGGTCAATCCCATACGAGAAGGGATGCCTTTGAAGTACCAGATGTGTGATACAGGTGCTTTCAACTCGATGTGACCCATGCGTTCACGACGAACCTTGGCACGTGTTACTTCCACACCACAGCGGTCACAAACGATCCCTTTGTAACGGATCCGTTTGTATTTTCCACACGCACATTCCCAGTCTTTTGTCGGTCCAAAGATGACTTCATCAAAGAGACCTTCACGTTCTGGTTTCAATGTACGGTAGTTGATTGTTTCAGGTTTCTTGACCTCTCCATAAGACCATGAACGGACCTTGCTTGGAGAAGCTAGGGTGATTTGCATACTTTTAAAACGATTTACATCAACCACTATTTCTTACCTTTCCTTGTTTTCATACTTGTTTCATTTGGATACAGCCTTAGGTGGGGAAAGAAAGTTAACCTTCTTTCCACCTCCTAGTGTCTGTATCTTGTTTCCAAATCATCCTGTTAGAGACATTCCTTTCTCACAGGATAACTCTGAGTCTTGATTATTTTTCTGATTCTTCCGCATCAAAGGCAGCTTTTGCTTCCTTAGCTGCTTTTTCACGTGCTTTTTCAAGGTCATCCACATGAATCACATCATCATCTTCCCCTTCATCGAGGTCACGAAGTTCCACTTCTTGATCATCTTCGTCCAAGACACGCATGTCAAGACCAAGAGATTGCAATTCTTTGACAAGAACGCGGAAGGATTCCGGCACACCTGGTTTTGGAATTGGTTTACCTTTGGTAATCGCTTCATAAGCTTTCAAACGTCCGTTGACATCATCTGACTTGTAGGTCAAGATTTCTTGAAGGACATTAGACGCACCATAAGCCTCAAGGGCCCACACTTCCATTTCCCCGAAACGTTGTCCACCAAACTGAGCTTTACCTCCGAGTGGTTGTTGGGTAACCATTGAGTATGGTCCGACTGAACGGGCATGGAGTTTATCATCAACCATGTGGTGAAGCTTGATCATGTACATGACACCGACAGAGACACGGTTGTCAAATGGCTCACCTGTACGACCATCATAAAGAATGGTCTTAGCATCGCTATCCATACCAGCTTCTTTCACAGTATCCCAGAGATCTTCTGAGCTTGCTCCGTCAAAGACTGGCGTTGCGATGTGAATACCCAAGTTACGAGCTGCCATACCAAGGTGAAGTTCCATAACCTGACCGATATTCATACGCGATGGCACCCCAAGAGGGTTCAACATGATATCAACTGGTGTACCGTCTGGAAGGTAAGGCATATCTTCTACAGGAACAATACGGGATACAACCCCTTTGTTTCCGTGACGACCGGCCATCTTATCTCCGACGCGAATCTTACGTTTTTGTGCGATGTACACACGAACCAACATGTTGACACCCGATTGCAATTCATCTCCGTTTGCACGCGTAAAGATCTTAACATCGCGAACGACTCCATCTCCACCGTGAGGTACACGAAGAGAGGTATCCCGCACTTCACGAGATTTATCTCCAAAGATCGCGTGAAGAAGACGTTCTTCAGCAGAAAGGTCTTTTTCACCCTTCGGTGTTACCTTACCGACAAGGATATCGCCTTCTTTTACTTCCGCACCGATACGGATAATACCTGTTTCATCCAAGTCGCGAAGAGCATCTTCCCCAACGTTTGGAATTTCACGGGTAATTTCTTCAGGGCCTAACTTGGTATCGCGTGTTTCAGATTCGAATTCTTCCAAGTGAACAGATGTATAGACATCTTCTTTCACCAAGCGTTCGCTCATGATAACGGCATCCTCGAAGTTATACCCTTCCCAAGTCATGTAAGCGACGATTGGGTTTTGACCAAGGGCCATTTCCCCTTTTTCCATCGATGGTCCGTCTGCGATAAAATCGCCTTTTTCAACAACATCGCCAACTTTTACAAGGGTACGTTGGTTGTAAGCCGTACCTGAGTTTGAACGACGGAATTTTTGAATATGATAGACATCAAGAGATCCATCTTCCCGACGAACTTCTACCTTGTCCGCATCTGCGTAAGTAACTTTACCATCGTGTTGCGCAATGACTGCAGCTCCTGAGTCATGGGCTGCTTGGTATTCCATACCAGTACCCACATAAGGCGCTTTTGGATCAATCAATGGAACAGCCTGACGTTGCATGTTGGCACCCATGAGGGCACGGTTGGAGTCATCATTTTCCAAGAAAGGAATACATGCTGTCGCAACGGCAACTACTTGTTTTGGAGAAACGTCCATGTAGTCGACTTGATCAGATGGGAATTCTTGGTTGTTACCACGGTGACGTCCCATAACGATTGGCTCAGCAAAGCCACCCTTTTCGTTCAACTTAGAGTTGGCCTGAGCGACAATGTACTCATCTTCTTCATCGGCTGTCAACCAGACGATTTCGTTGGTGACCACACCTTTTTCACGGTCCACTTTCCGGTATGGCGTTTGGATGAAGCCGTATTTGTTCAAGTGTCCATAAGATGACAAGTTGTTGATCAAACCGATGTTTGGTCCTTCAGGTGTTTCGATTGGACACATCCGACCATAGTGAGTGTAGTGTACGTCACGGACTTCATATCCGGCACGGTCACGTGTCAAACCACCAGGCCCTAAGGCAGACAAACGACGTTTGTGGGACAACTCAGAAAGTGGGTTGTGTTGGTCCATGAACTGGGACAACTGTGAAGAACCAAAGAATTCTTTAATCGCCGCAGTTACGGGACGGATGTTGATGATTTGTTGTGGTGTCAAGACATCATTATCTTGTACAGACATGCGTTCGCGAACGTTTCGTTCCATCCGTGAAAGTCCAAGACGCACTTGGTTGGCAAGCAATTCACCAACGGCACGAATCCGACGGTTTCCAAGGTGGTCGATATCATCCACACGGCCAAGACCTTCTGCAAGGTTCAAGAAATAGCTCATCTCTGCCAAGATATCGGCTGGAGTTACGATGCGAACTTTGTCAGATGGGTTGGCATTTCCGATGATAGTGACAACGCGATCTGGATCAGTTGGAGCGACAACTTTAAATTTTTGCAATTCAACTGGTTCTGTCAAAACAGCAGCATCATTTGGAATGTAGGTAATTTTGTTCAAACCATTATCCAATTGTTCAGAGATGCTGTCGATGACATCGCGTGTCATGACTGTACCAGCTTCTACAAGGATTTCCCCTGTCTCAGCATCTACCAATGGTTCAGCAATGGTTTGGTTCAACAATCGGGTCTTGATATTGAGTTTCTTATTGATCTTGTAGCGACCAACAGGAGCCAAGTCATAGCGACGTGGATCAAAGAAACGGGCTACCAACAAGCTACGTGAGCTTTCTGCTGTTTTTGGTTCACCTGGACGAAGGCGCTCATAGATTTCTTTAAGAGCTTCATCTGTCCGTGAATCCATTGGGTTTTTATGGATATCTTTCTCGATGGTATTGCGAACCAATTCACTATCCCCAAAGATATCAATAATTTCATCATCTCCTGAGAATCCAAGAGCACGTACAAGAGTTGTAAATGGAATTTTACGCGTACGGTCGATGCGCGTGTAGGCAATGTCTTTTGAGTCTGTTTCTAGCTCCAACCATGCCCCGCGGTTGGGGATAACCGTTGATCCATAACCGACCTTACCGTTCTTGTCCACCTTATCATTGAAGTAGACACCTGGTGAACGGACGAGCTGCGATACGATGATCCGCTCTCCACCATTGATGATGAAGGTTCCCATTTCAGTCATGATTGGGAAATCACCAAAGAAGACTTCTTGGGTCTTGATTTCACCTGTTTCTTTGTTGACCAAACGGAAGGTCACAAAGATTGGTGCTGAGTAGCTGGCATCGTGGATGCGGGCTTCTTCTAACGAATACTTCGGTTCGCGGATTTCATAGCCCACAAATTCCAATTCCATTGTATCCGTGAAGTTTGAGATGGGAAGCACATCTTCAAATACTTCCTTCAAGCCATGATCCAAGAAATCTTTGAATGAGTCTGTCTGGATTTCAATCAAGTTTGGTAAATCAAGAACCTCTTTGATTCTTGAAAAACTACGACGGGTCCGATGTTTCCCGTATTGAACGTCATGTCCTGCCAAAGTTTTTAGCTCCTTTTTCCATACTAGGATAGCTAGGTAAAATGACTTCACCACCTATCCGGTTTTAACTACATTTGTGTGACTTGCATCACGTGAAGAGCTGTCTCTTCACCTCATTTGCCGTTTTTGTAATTTTTAGAAAAATTAAGTTTGTGTAACAAACTAGATTTTTTTCTAAAAAATAGACACAAAAAGAGCAGCTAAATCGACTTATTCAAGTAAGATTTAACTGCTGTAAGCTCTTATTTGGACAATATTTCAAATAAAGCACACGACAAATTAGTTACACCTATTATACCGTATTTCCCTTCAAAAATCAAGGCTTTGGCCAGGTTTTCTACTGGATGCGATTACCGTTGATTGCCTCGATTTGAGTTGCTTCGATTGGAACTATTGGTCGTCGTATTGTTCTTATTGTTGCTTTGATTGCCACCTGCATTGCCTAGAATCGCTGCCCAAGCGCTTTGGTAATCGCTATCCGATCCCCCGATGGCAAAGCGGTATTGAGTGGTAGGGGCTCCATTTTTGGCCCACAGACTGGTCACCGTTTGACCACTCACATCGATATCTCGGCCATTGACATTGACACGACCTGGTCTTTCACCAGTTGATTTAAGAACTTCCGAACGGATCACACTCTTGTCTAAGGTGAATTTTTCCTGAATCCCAAAGAGACTTGGATCTGCTTGGTAGATTGCATTGGCTAACTGCGCCATGTATTGAGCATTGTTGTTGTATCCGGTCAAGGTTTGCATGGAAGCATTGTTGTCATGACCGATCCAACCTCCTAAAGAAACATTTGGAGTGGACAACATCAACCACATATCCCCGTTTGAGTTGGTGGTACCAGTTTTTCCAATCCAGTCAGCACCTGCCAGCGTTGGGTTGACTTGGCTAATCCGTGACTTAAAGGTCGTTGTGGCACCTGACGTAATCACCCCACGCAAGAGATCCTGCAGAATAGTTGCTGTTGCTGGAGAGTAAACACGAACAGGATCTGCTTCATGCTTGTAGACCACATCTCCATCACGATCGATAATTTGCTCTACCATGTAGCGCTTGAGGTAGTTCCCATTATTGGCAATGGTTTGGAAGCCATTGGTATGTTGGGCAACCGTGACCTCAATTCCTCCCCCCATCGGCAGACTCTCAATTCCGTACTCTGAAATATCATAACCCATCTTCTTCATGTAGGAGGGAACATCTACGCCCTGTTCACGAAGGGCCAGGTAGGTCCAGTAAGCAGGGATATTCCAAGAGGTATTTAGAGCCTCACGGAGGTCCATCATAGCCGTTCCTCGACTATCCACGTGCATGATCGGCTCACCACTAGAGAAATTGGTTGGATAGTTTGATAGGATGCTATTGCTTCCCATCAAACCTTGGTCGATGGCAATCCCATAGGCCAATAATGGTTTAATCGTCGATCCAGGTGATCGCTCTGTGTCAAAAGCATGGTTGTTTTGGTTACCATCAAAATTACGTCCACCAATAAAGCCTAAAATCGCGCCCGTGCGATTGTCCATGAGGACATTACCGACTTCTACAAGACCCGTTCCATCATCCAAGACGCTTCCAAAATTTGCTACTGCTGCCTGCATCGCATTGTGAACCGGTTTGTTAATGGTTGTTTGAATGGTATAGCCACCTTCACGCAACTCGTTTTCAGCCAATTCTTGATAGGCTTTGACGGTTTCATTATTTTTCAAGTCTTGCTTGGTCACATTGTCCCGCTTGATCAAGTAATCATACATGGCCTCTTTGGCCTCTTGCATGGCCTGGAAATAGAGGTAATCATGAGGTGTTTTCTCGATGCCATCAGGGGCAATGAAATCTTTGGTTAAATCATACTGAACGTAGGACTCGTAGTCTTTTTTCGACAAAACTCCTGTCCGGTACATATTAAACAAGACGTCTTTGGCACGCGCCAAACCTAACTCGAGGTTCTCCTTGCTCTTTAAACTACCATCTGCCGCGTAAGGAGAATAGACAATTGGACTCTGTGGCAACCCAGCGATAAAGGCCGCTTGCGGAATGGTCAAATCTTTTGCAGAAACCCCAAAGATCCCTTGGGCTGCTGCTTCGACACCTGCAATATTTTGTCCCCGATTGTTCCGTCCAAAAGGTGAGACATTTAGGTAAGTGGTGAGGATTTCATTCTTATCCATCCCCCGCTCCAAGGCCAGAGCATCGACAATTTCTGTCGCCTTACGTGTAAAGGTTGGAGCATCTCCGACAACTTGCTGTTTGATCAACTGTTGAGTTAGGGTTGATCCTCCACTAGAGGAACCCACACCGGCTACCGATCCAAGTGTTGCCCGCAGAACTGCTTTGGGCACAACCCCCTTGTGACTTTCAAAATTCTCATCTTCGGTTGCAATGACAGCCTTTTTGACATTGTCTGAAATGGCATCTCCAGTGACGGGAATCCGGATTAAATCACTATCTACTTCAGCAATCAGGCTCTTATCGGAATAGGTCAGTTTTGAAACCCTGCTTACATTGCGGACCTGTTGGACCAACTCCTCTGTCTTTGGAACTTTGACATTACTAAAGAGACTCGCCGCATAGCCAATCCCGATCCCTGCACCAAATAAGAAGAGACAAATCAACAGGGCAATCATCACATCCCACAGGAGTTTGAGGGTCCGTAAAAAGGTCGCAAAAATATCGCCAACAGACCATCTGCTCTCTTCATCTTTTTCCTTCTTCGGAGTATCTGTATTCATGTTTGCAAAAAATTTCTGGACTTTCTTCCAAAAATCTTGCAGCTTCTCTTTTAATTGATTCACTGATTCTTTCTCCTTGTTCCCTATATTATAGCAGATTAGGCACCTTGATTTCAATCACAAGAGCGTGGAAATCGTCGCCAATTGTTTTTGAGGAAGCCTAAGAAAATACTGGAAAGCATTGCCATTTCCATGGTTTATGGTAGAATAGAGAAATGAATAAACTTATAAAGGAGAAAAGACACATGCACATTTTTGATGAGCTAAAAGAGCGTGGTTTGGTATTTCAAACGACGGATGAAGAAGCCTTGCGCAAAGCACTGGAAGAAGGTCAGGTTTCTTATTATACTGGTTATGATCCAACTGCTGACAGCCTTCACCTTGGTCACTTGGTTGCCATCTTGACGAGCCGTCGCCTTCAATTAGCAGGCCACAAACCTTATGCGCTCGTTGGCGGTGCGACTGGTCTCATTGGTGATCCGTCCTTCAAAGATGCTGAACGTAGTCTCCAAACAAAAGAAACTGTACAAGAATGGGTTCGCTCCATTCAAGGGCAATTGTCTCGTTTCCTCGATTTTGAAAATGGTGACAACAAAGCCGAAATGGTCAACAACTACGATTGGTTCGGAAGCATTAGCTTTATTGACTTCCTTCGTGATGTCGGAAAATACTTTACGGTCAATGCTATGATGAGTAAAGAATCTGTTAAAAAACGGATTGAGACAGGGATTTCTTACACAGAGTTTGCCTACCAAATCATGCAGGGCTATGACTTCTACGTCCTCAACCAAGAACACAATGTAACCCTTCAAATCGGTGGATCTGACCAATGGGGAAACATGACAGCCGGTACTGAGTTGATGCGCCGTAAAGCAGATAAAACTGGTCATGTTATGACTGTGCCTTTGATCACAGATGCAACTGGTAAGAAATTCGGAAAATCAGAAGGAAACGCCGTCTGGCTCAATGCAGACAAAACATCTCCATACGAAATGTACCAATTCTGGATGAATGTGATGGATGCGGATGCTGTGCGCTTCTTGAAAATCTTCACTTTCTTGTCACTTGATGAGATTGAAGAGATCCGCAAACAGTTTGAAGCGGCGCCACACGAACGCTTGGCTCAAAAGATCTTGGCGCGTGAAGTGGTTACCCTTGTCCACGGCGAAGAAGCCTACAAGGAAGCCCTCAACATCACAGAACAACTCTTTGCAGGAAACATCAAAAACCTTTCTGTCAAAGAACTCAAACAAGGCCTTCGTGGTGTGCCAAACTACCAGGTCCAAGCAGAAGACAACCTCAACATTGTTGAACTCTTGGTCACAGCTGGTGTGGTAAATTCTAAACGCCAAGCCCGCGAAGATGTTCAAAATGGAGCTATCTACGTCAATGGCGAACGCATCCAAGACCTTGACTATGTCTTGAGCGATAGCGATAAATTAGAAAATGAATTGACCGTTATCCGTCGCGGTAAGAAAAAATACTTTGTTTTGACTTATTAAGAAAGTAAAACCACGAAGTTTGGTATGAACTTCGTGGTTTTCTTATACACTTTTTTCTGAGACTATTTCCCTTTTCTGCGATGCAACAATGCCTGGTTGATTCGTTGAGTTTTTTTATGGAGCTGCCAAATCTGGTAAAGCCAGATCAGGCCGTATATTGCTAGAAAGATCAACCAAGGAATCGGACTCCGTAAGGCTGCCCCCCAGCCAAAAAATAAGTAGGTCAATGCTAAAATGGTAGCTGTCACAACTAAATGCAGGACCACACGCAAACTATAGGTCAAAAACTCTTCTTCCTCAAGAATGAACGTCAAGACTCCCATTGTTCCACTCATTAAAAAGATCGCTAAGATGTTGCGTACATTCACGGCAGGATATACGATGTTGGTGTAGACATGGGATAATAACACCAAACACAAATAAAAGAAGGATCCTGTCCTCATACCAGATACAAAATAAGCTATAACTCGTTTCATCACTTTCTCCTATACCCCTAAATAATCCATCAAGGATTTGACATATTTCCGACTGACACTTGATTTTACTCCGCGTGTCAGTTTAGCCATCATATTGCCTGAAAAACTATCCGATAGCGATTCCAAATGGTCGATATTCATCACCGCGTGGCGGGATATCTGTAAAAAATTACGACGATTAATCCGATGTTGAAAATTTGTCAAAGTATCTCTGACGGTGAACGTTTTGTCTGTCGTATAAATGGTTAGCTGATTCTTATCAATCTCGGCTAGAATAATGTCATCAATTTTCACCATGATCAAATGATCATCTGTCTTGATAGGAATCACTACTTGATTCACTGTCGAAAACTGTTCGAGATAGTCCATCACCTCTCGTGCTTGATCAGATAATTGCTTGGCTTGAATGACCACACAGGGGTTGCTTTCTGGGATATCCTGTTTTTCCTCAAAACGAATCTTCATTCCTACTCCAATTCTCACTTACTTTCTTTTACTCGATCTTTTTGCCAAGGAAATCCAAATCCCCAAAGCTAGAAGAATGCCTCCTAACACTATAAGGTATGTTTGTTCCTTTGTCAATAAAGCTTGCCATTTGAGCTGAACACCCATTTTTTCTTGAAATTCTCGAAGAAGATCATCTCGCCCCTTAAAGGTTTCGCTCACTGCTTCTTTCATGAGTACTTGTCGATAAAGTGCAGCAATATAAGTTGCTGGAGTACATTTCATTAGTAGTTGTGCAAAATCAGGTAAAACACCTAAAGGTACATAAGTCCCTACCAAAAAACCAGAAGCTGTACCCACTATGGTCGCAAACTTCCCCAAACTGTCTACGGATTGGAAAAAATAAACAAAAATGGCATTCACTAAACTAGAAAGCAGGCTACTAAGCAGCATGATGAGGAGCACCTCAGGTAATAGAGAAAGGGTTGGAACTTCTCTAAAATAGCCACACATCAGCACATACATAAGGATCTGCATGGAAAAAGAAATGATGATTGCACTCGTTAGATACGAAAATGCTAACCGCCACTTCCCTTGATCCGATAAATAAAGATCCTGATCTACTTGATGTTCGCGATCCTTTACTAGCTGAGTCAGGGCAGCCAGACTTGTCGTAATCCCTGTCACTGCCAGCGTCCCACTCATTAACCAATTATTTAGCACAGGACCACTATTGGGGAGCTGAGCCCAAGCATCTGTTAGATTTTTTTGAAGAAAAATAATATAAAGAACAAAGGAAATCAAGGCTCCCAACAGGGAGAAGAAAACTCCTGAACGATTCCTAAAATACAATAAAAAATTTCGCTTTAGTAAGGCTAGCATTAGCGAACCTCCCTTCCTGTAAGTGCAATAAAGGCATCATCCATGGTCCCTGGACGAAACTCAAAATGGGCTAGATTATCTCTAACTTGCGCCAGGTAATCAATGGCTTCCCTTTCGCTCTTGGGTTGAAAAATATACTCCAATTGACTTTGTTGCTCTACTGACATTCCCGAAGATTTGAGACTTTCTATCTGCTGCATCTCCTTGAAACGAATCTTCAAGATGTTTTTTGCATATTGACTCTTAATATCTAGTGCCGATCCTTGAGCAATCACTTCCCCATGGTCTACAATATAAATTTGATCAGCTTCATCTGCTTCGTCAAGATAATGCGTGGTCAATACAACGGTCATTCCCTCTTCTCTCTGCAATTGATAGAGCAAATCCCAAATAGACTTCCGAGTTTGAATGTCTAAACCTGTCGTTGGCTCATCTAAGAACAGAAGATCTGGACCATGCAGTAGAGCACGCGCAATGTCAACCCGACGCTTTTGGCCACCTGAAAGCGTCCCATATTTCTGCTTTTGAAAAGCTGATAGCCCTAGTCGATCAATAAGATCAGACACACGATTTGGTTTTAGTCCTTTATACTGTCTGGCACGAATGGTCAGATTTTCCCTAACCGTCAGCATCTCATCTAAAACACTGGTTTGGAAGACCACACCAATTTTAGTACCGGGTTCATAGATTATTTCGCCTTGCGTTGGTTGTTTCAAACCGATCAACATAGAAATCGTCGTTGATTTCCCCGCCCCATTTGGTCCTAGAATCGCATTAAACGTTCCCTTTTCAAACTGTAGGTGAATATGATCAACCACTAGATGATTTCCATACCGTTTACTGATGTTTTTAGCTTGTAATATCATGTTCTCTCTCCTTTTTGACAGTATCAGTCTAGCAAAAAAGCCACTTAAAAAACGACTTTTGGGGATAAGTGGTCAAAATGAAGAGATGAGTGGCAAGATGAAAGAGACAAAAAGAAGAAGAAAATTTATTGCAGCCATTCTTTTCCCCATTGATTCAAGTCCTTTAAAATCGGCATCAGTGATTTGCCTTTTTCTGTCAGCTCATATTCTGTATGGTGCTCTATTAGAGCATCGGTTGCTATCTAGAATCTCTTTTGTTACACTACTAATATGAATACACCGATTAAACCAAAATTACAACGATTTCAAACAGCCACTGCTTTTGCCTGTCCCATCTGTCAATTGGACCTAGAACTTGCGGGGACCAGTTTTAAATGTCCCAAGGGCCATTCTTTTGATTTAGCGAAATTTGGCTATGTCAACCTAGCTCCCCAGATCAAACAATCGAAGGACTATGACAAAGAAAATTTCCAGAATCGCCAGCTGATCTTAGAAGCAGGTTTTTATGAGCCGATTCTAACAGCGATCGGACAAAAAATTCCGACCAGTGATGCTAAGATTTTAGATATCGGATGTGGGGAAGGCTATTACTCCCGTAAACTACAAGAGGCTTATCCCGAAGCTACTTTCTATGCATTCGATCTTTCCAAGGAATCTGTGCAACTAGCTGCCAAGAGTGACGCTAACTGGAAGGTCAATTGGTTTGTAGGAGACTTGGCTCATTTACCCATTCAATTCAAAAGTATGGAGGTCATTTTGGACATCTTCTCCCCAGCTAATTACGCTGAATTTGAGCGTGTCTTAAAGGATGAAGGGGTGATCATTAAGGTCGTCCCAACCTCTTCTCATCTGAAAGAAATTCGTCAGTTGGCCCAAGATCAATTGACCAAGCAATCCTACTCCAACCAGGAAATTTTGGAGCACTTTGAAGACCACTGCCAGATCCTCTCATCCGAAACGATCAGCCTCACCAAGAATTTAACTCCTGAAGAACGCCAAGCGCTCCTCGCCATGACCCCCCTTCTATTTCACGTAGACCAAGAAAAAATCGATTGGACCCAACTCACAGAAATCACCATCGAAGCTAAGCTTCTGGTTGGGAAAATCAAGACACAAAGGACGTAGCGGATAAAGTCAAAATAGGGTATTTGATGCAGAATCATTAGATTCTAGGAGGATACATCTTTATAAATCTAATCAAATCCTAAAAAACTTCATTCGTTAGAATTATCCAATCATCTACTGAACTTTCCGCCGTGAAAAATTACCTGAAACACATTTGTTTCAAGTACTCGGAATTATTGAAACCTTAGGTTCAATAATTAGTCATGGAACTTCCTGGATTGCTGAAATCATCCACTGGACAATTTCACCTAACGTCCGTACTCACCTAAGGAAAGTTTTTAAGAAGACTTTGTCTTCAATTAAAAGGCTGAGACAAATCGTCTCAGCCTTTTACTCATCTTCTGTATGCTCTATCATAACTTGTAAACGATAGGTTTTAGGAGATTTTCCACAGAGTTTACGGAAAACCTTGTAGAAATAGCCAACATTACTGTAGCCGACCTTGTAGCAGATATCCTCAATACTGTCATTGCTCGATAAGAGGAGCTGCTGGGCAGCCTTGATCCGCTGTTTGTTTAGGAGTTCTGCGAAAGTTGCGTTGGTTTCGCGTTTAATCAATTGTCCTAAATAGACTGGATTGATAAAGAGTTCACGACTGATGTCTTTGAGTGACAGCTCTTTTTGGTAATCACGGCTAATCACTTGGAGGACACTCGCTACATTTTCGTTCATCCGATAGTGGGATAAGAAACGGGACAACTCTTCCTGGATGAAGCCAAGCATATCGCTAAAGGTAGCAGCTTCTTGGACTTTCTTGACCACATCAGCCAAATCATCTCCTTGCAGGTATTCAAACAAATGAAAGACATCCATCAAAAATTGGATAAAGAGCTGCTTGGTCAGCGAAACCTTAGGTGTCTTCTCAAGAATCATTTTTTCCAACCAGTCCAGTTCTTCTAAGATCTGTTGGATATTTCCTTGCATGATCACCCGGTAGGCCGGCTCGTAGTAATGGAAGACCTCTTCATCTTGATTGAGAGGGGTCGCCCCATAAAAGAGACTCCGCTCCACTAGGTCCTTAAATTGATGAAAGTGCTCCTTATAAGGAGGCTCAAAGGCCTTCTCAATCATGGCATCTTCTTTTTGATCCGAGATAAAGAGTTGAAGATTTTGCCCAAGAACTTGGTAAGACGAGCTGATAAAGCCTTTTTTCTCCTTAGCGACTCCAATCCACAATGAGTTCCGGCCTGCGATATACCGACAAAACTCTTCCTCAGAGATGTCATCGTGAATCAAACGATTGGCCAACTCTTGGCTTGGTTGCTGGATTTGGTGCTGAATTTTTTCTAGGATATTGCCCATCTCCACCTTATTGACAGGTTTGAGCAGGTAGTCTGCCACGCGCAAATTGAGGGCTGTTTTGACATATTCAAAATCCTGATAGCCTGACATAATGATATAGGCAGCATCTGGGATCAAATCCTTCATCTCTGCAATCATCTGAAGTCCGGTCTTTCCAGGCATATTGACATCCGTGATCACCACATCCACCGGATGTTCTCGCACATAATCAAGGGCCTGGTCTGCATCTTCAGCAGTTGCGACCACTTCCATATTCCAGTGGTCAAAGGGGATTAATTTTTTTAACCCTTCTGTAATCATATACTCATCGTCTACTAATAAGACTTTGTACATTCTATCTCCTTTATTCATCTTGAATGGTTATCGTATAGGTCACTCCATGGTGAGGTTGGGAGAAGACTTGGATATGGTAGCGATCTCCAAAATAGAGTAGCATGCGTTCATGAACATTGATAATTCCGATGGACTGCCGCCCACTCTTTTCTTCGATTTCTGAGCGTGGATTGCGATTGGCTAGTATCTCTTGAATGCTTTCTAGCTGTTCTTCTTCCATCCCGCGCCCATTATCAGTAACTAGAATCATGACTTGCCCTTCTCCTTGCAAGACTTTGACACTAATCACATTGTCCTTGCGTTTGTGGTCCACCCCATGGGCAAAATAGTTCTCAACCAAAGGCTGGATGGTGAATTTTGGAATCTTCATCTTTTCCAAGCCTGGATCGATCTTAAAGCCATAGGCAATCGATTTTGGATAACGCACCATACAGAGGTAGCTGTATTTGCGACAAAATTCGAGCTCATTGTCAACTGTCGTCACTCGCTCATCTGAGATATTATTGCGCAAGAGACTACTAAACTCATAAATAATATCACCCAACTCTTCTTGCTCTTGCATGACGGCATACATGCGGATAAATTCCAGTGTATTGTACATGAAGTGGGGATTGATCTGGGCTTGTAGTGCCCGCATATTGGCATCTTTTTGGCTGAGCTGCAGCTGGTAGATATCCCGAATATTCTTATCCATATTGTCTAACATGGTATTGATCATATTACCAATAACCAGCAGTTCTTGGTCCTTGGTCGAGGTATCAATCCGTCGTTCACTATCGCCTTGACTGATCAGATTCATGGTATCGACCAAATCGAGGACTTGACGCCGGTAATTTTTGAAAATCTGACCTAATAACAAGTAAAGGATCAAGAAAATCAGGAAAGCAATGGAGAGAAAAGTGGTCAAGTTAGCTAGACCCTTCTTGACCAGATAACTTTCAGAAACAGCTACATCCACCTTGTAGCCATAGATCGTGCTACGGGTTTGCCATTTAACATCTTTTGATTGCTCCTTATCCCCTTCATGGTACATCTCTTTCCCAAAGGGAGTGAAGATCCGTACAGCGATCGGAAGATCGCCTCTGGCATTGTCAATCGCTGCTGTCAATATTTCTTGGTCCAAAGTCAAATAAGCAATCCCAATTCCCGCACCCGTGGTCGGATCTGTCAAAGGAACAGGGATGGCGGTCGCAGGAGCCTGGTAATGATCTGCCGAGACCTGTTTGCCACCTTTGGATTGCCGCGTAGAGACAAAAACTGTCTTGTAGTCAGACAAGGTGATATCGATCCCCTCGATATTTTTATTGCTCAAATAGAGGCTATCAATATTCTTATGTAGGGACAATTGGATATAAGAAGGGAATTGGGCATTCAGCCGCCAGGTCTCATACTCCGATGGTGACAAGGTAAAATAGCGATAAAGCCCTTCTAATTTTGCAGGATTTTCAACAAGACTACGCCCTTCTTGGGTAACCCGTTGGTAAGAGGTCTCAAGATCCGTCACGACTTCTGTCAAGACCCGTTGGGCGATCCGATCAGCTTCCGCTTGTTGGTTTTTCCAAGAGATCCCTGCTACGACCAGACCCATAATGGTCAAAATGACTACCATAACATAGGCATAGAATTTTAAAAGCGTACTTAACCAGATTTTTTTCATCGTTAGGGTACCAATTTTTCGTGAATACTTTGATAAACAGGATCAAAGATATCATTGACAAAGAAATGCCAGACGCCGATCAAGACAAAAAAGAGAAGGGCGGGCATATAGTAACTGATAACCCCCAGTAAGGCTGTTCCAAGAATCAGCTTGAGAATCGGACGAATGTCTAACAACATTCCGATCAAACTGAGCTTAATACTATTGACATAAGAGAGATCGAAATGAACTTGCAATTTCAAATAAACGGCGTAAGCTAGAGGCGCAACCAAAAGGAAAACCAGATTAAACAAGAGAACCAAAATTTGGAAGAAATTCAAGTGAGGAATCTGGATCATGAGATACATGCCATAGATTAGCACTCCTTCAACAGCGAAAAAGGAGTAAAAGACTTGATTGGCTGGTACAAAATTTTCTTTGAACAATTCCCAAGTGCGTGACCAATGGTAGTCTTTGTAGGTCATACCATTTTCCGCATAGAGGCTCATGACAGTAGCACCGGCTGCTCCCACTCCAAAAAGGACTCCTCCACAAATCGTCAAGATCCAAAAAATCCCTGTTACCAGCATGGCAACGTAGACTCTCGTAAATATGAGCTCGATCATTTTCCCCATCGTTCAACCTCTTTTCCTATTCGTCATTCTATTATATCATAACTATAAAACGTTTTCACACACTTACAATGGTACTCTAACATTTTAATTTTCATTTACATGATTCATTTTCATAAGGAAACAAAAAGACTCTGGAGATCCCTCCAAAGCCTTTTTACACGACCTGTTTCTTATTTTTTAGAAGCAAGGTATTCGTCGTATTGTTTTTGCATTTCGTCAAGCACTTTTTGGTAAGCACCTTCTGATTTCAATTTTTCAAGCATCTTAGGAACTTCTACTTCAGGATCCACAGTACCAGTATTGATCGCACCTGCGAATTGGTTCAAAGTATTTGTAAGAGCAGTGATTTCTGATTTCACATTATCTGTGTTAAAGATGAAACCTAATGCTGGAGATTCTTTTGCAGTTTCCAAGTCTTTCTTAGATTGTGCAATTTGTTCATCCGTTACATTTTCGTTGATGTAAAGAATCCAGTTGTTACCTGTGTTCCATCCAGACATGTGAGTGTTTCCGTTGTAGCCATCCAAGACTTTCACACGGTTTTCTTTACCGTCAACTTTTTCCCAGTTCTTGCCTTCTGGTCCGTACACAAGACCATTCAAGAGTTCTGGGTTTGTATTCAAGAGGTTCAACACTTCCATCGCTTTTTCTTTGTTCTTAGAGTTGTTTGAGATAACAAAGTTAGCTACTTGAGTGGTGTTGTTCTTCTTGTAAAGTTCAGTAAATGGTTTGATATCAATCTTACGGTTTGCTACACGAGTAAGCAAGCTGTTACCGTAGTCAGCTGGCCCTACTGTTTCTTCACGAACCAACCAAGTATCTTGAGAAAGGTCATAACCAGTATCGCTTGTTGCTACGTCTTTTGGAATGTATCCTGCTTCGTAGTATTTGTGAAGAGTCTTCAAGTTTTCTACATAACGAGGGATTGTGTAACGGTCCACGATCTTCGTAGTGTCACCTTTCAAGTCAACAACGAATGGAAGTCCATCAACAGCCACATAGTCGAAGTCATCTGAAGGTCCACCGTAACTCTTGTTCATTGCAAATGGAACAACGTTTGGATCTTTTTCTTTAATGGCTTTCAAGACTGGTTCAAGAGAAGCATAGTCTTTCACGTTTGAGATGTCGATACCATATTTTTCAACAAGTGGTCCGTTGAAGGCAAAGTTTTGAGAAGATGCAACGTTGGCTGCTACTGGAACAGCATAGATCTTGCCGTTTACAGTGTTTCCTTTGATATAAGCTGGGTCAAGCGCTTTATAAAGGTCTTTTCCTTCTTTCTTGTACAACTCTGTCAAGTCAGCGTAAGCACCTTTTTGAGCATTGATCACGTAGTTATTGGCAAAGGCAATATCATAGTTTTCACCAGATGAGATGATGACGTTCATTTTTTGTGCGTAGTCACCCCAACCAAGATATTGGATATCCAATTTTGCGCCAACTTTCTTTTCAATGATCTTGTTGGCATTTTCTAACAAGGTATCCAAGTTATCTGGTTTGTCACCGATTTGGTACATCTTGATGATTGGTTTACCATCTTCTGTTGTTGCTGATTTCTTGTTGTTCCCTGTAAGGTTCCCACAAGCAGCAAGAGTAGCTCCAAGAGCAATGACACTAGCAGATGCTAACGCGTATTTTTTCCAATTTTTCATAAGAAAAATCTCCTTTATGTTATTTTCTTTATAGACTAAGTTATGAGTTGAAAATCATGTTGATTTTCGATTGTTTTCCTATTCTTTCACACCACCGATGGTCAAGCCTTTTACAAAGTAGCGTTGGAAGAATGGATAGAGAATGGCAATTGGCACTGTTGCCACAACCACCATGGCCATACGTCCTGTTTCCCGTGGGATGGATTGTACAGCTCCTGCCAATTGGCCGGATACCCCGACATTTTTAGCGATGTAATCCATATTGTTTTGGATTTGCATCAAGAGGTATTGCAATGGGTAAAGGTTGTCACTCTTAATATAGAGAAGGGCGTTGAACCAGTCGTTCCAGAATCCTAAAGCGGTGAAGAGACTAATAGTCGCAATACCTGGGAGAGACAATGGTAAGCAGATTTGGAAGAAGATCCGTGTTTCACTTGCCCCATCGATCCGAGCAGATTCCAGAATGGCTTCCGGAATGGTCCGTTTAAAGAAGGTCCGCATCAAGATGATGTTAAATGGGCTGAGCAACATTGGGATAATCAAAGCCCCGATGGTATCACCTAACTGCAAGAGTTGAGTGGTAACAATGTAGCTTGGTACCAACCCTGCACTAAAGAGCATGCTAAGGAGTGAAAATACGGTAAAAAACTTGCGGTATTTAAAGGTCGTCCGTGAGATCGCATAAGCATAGGTTGTTGTGATAAAGACATTACATGCTGTACCCACAATGGTCACAAACAAGGTAATGAAGAGGGCTTGCAAGATTTTTTCTTTAAACTGTACCAAGAAAAGGTAGCCGTCAAATCCAAATTTTGCTGGCCAGAATTGGAAACCATGGACTGCCAAACTTTGTTCGTCTGTCAAAGAGATCATGACAACAAAGATGAAGGGAAGCACACAGGTCAAGCCGACTAGGGTCAACAATAAAGTGAAGAAAAAGTTGCTCTTCTTACTGAAAGAATGGATCCCGACATTATCAATTTTTTCTTTTTGAATGGTTGATTTTTTCATACGATCCTCCTTTCTAGAAGAGAGCAGCATTCTTATCAATGCGACGGGCAATGATATTTGAGATTAACACAAGAACCAGACCGACAACTGATTGGTAAAGCCCTGCTGCTGCAGTCATCCCGATATCCCCTGACTTGGTCAAACCGTTGTAGACATAGACATCTATAACGTTGGTCACACTATAGAGTGCTCCAGCATTGTGTGGGATTTGGTAGAAAAGACCGAAGTCTGCGCGGAAGATATTTCCGACTGCAAGAATGGTCAAGACTGTAATCAAGGAAGACAACTGAGGAATGGTGATGTTGCGAATGCGTTGCCACTTAGAGGCACCATCCACGGTCGCTGCTTCATAGAAGGTTGGATCGATTCCCATGATGGTCGCATAGTACATGACACTGCTATAACCAAAGCCTTTCCATATCCCTAGGAAGAGCAGAAGCGCTGGCCAGATCCACAATTCCGAGTAGAAATTGATGGCTTTCATGCCAAATGAAGTTAAGATGTGGTTGACCAATCCTTTGTCTACATTTAGGAAGGCATCGGTGAAGAAGCTGATGATAACCCATGATAGGAAATATGGGAAGAGCATGGAGGTTTGAAGCACCTTGACCACTCTTTTTGATCTCAACTCACTAAAGATGATGGCGATCCCAACGGAAACAATCAATCCTAGGAAGATAAAGCCTAAGTTGTACAATACCGTGTTTCTTGTAATAATGTAGGCATCTTTGGAACTAAAGAGGAACTTGAAGTTGTCAAAACCAACCCACTTACTCTTCATAACACTGTCGACGAAGCCTTCTCCTGTGATATGATAGTCCTTAAATGCTACGATATTCCCAAAAACCGGGATATAGAAGAATAAGATTAACCACGCTGCACCAGGTAAGACCATTAAAAGAAAAATGAAATTTTCTCTCAGAGTTCTCACAAACTTTTTCATCTAACTCCCCCCTTTGAGTCTTGAGCGTGTTTATGCATTGATAGCGTTTACATCACTTATTATAAGATAGCCCCTTTCGATTTTCAAACTCCTAATTATAGAAAAAATTCTACAAATTTATGACATAGATTTAAAAAAGGAGTAGAAAAGGGCGATCGTAAACACAGCTCCTCTTTTACTCCTATCGACCGTGGATGAGACTTCTGTCATCCAACTTGGCATTTTTTAGGTCGTATAAATAGTCGAAGCTGTCGCAATAGTATGCCACTGGTTAGCTGTCGTTGCGGCGAAGTCCTTATCTCCGTAGAAATCATTAAATGACAAGATGTCTACTTCTAGTTCGTCGATACGAGAAATTTCACCTGCAAGGTAGGTTTCAATGCGGCTTTCTGCGCGCTTGATCCGTTGCAAGAGGCCTCCCATACGAATGTCTACTGTATCCAAGCCAAAGACCTTATTCTCTTTCAGCCATTGGTCGCTAAAGAGATTGTGGAAGGTTTCGATCTGGCTTCTGAGTTTTGGCAGTTCTTCTCGAGTAATTTGTTGCAAGCTCTCTTTATCGCCTGCATGATAGGCTTGACGAATGCGTCGTCCCACATCCACCTTGCTACTTAAAATAGCATTCAACTGAGCCTGAGTCTCAAAGAGATAAGCATAGACGCCTGCTTTTTCTTTAATAGCAGCAAGAGTCTCAGCTGCTTGGGCAAAGTGGGGTTTATCCTGTTCAGGAGTCATGTGCTTGTCAAGGATTGGACAGAGGACATCCTGATAAAAGACATAACGGTTAGGATTGATCCCACTGAGATTATCTGGTAGGTCTGGCAAGAGATTGGCCAGATCCAGCTGCATGAAGTCCTCAACGGATAGGCCTGTATTGGTCTTGAAGTGGGCAGATAGACGCTCTAAATCATTGCGGTAGCTAAGCTCCGCCCAGATTTGTAAGCTTGGCAGGATAGAAAACTGGGCTGTTTCCCCACCATTGTCCCCCCAACCAGTTGCAATCACTTCTTTGATGTTATTGGCACGGCAAGCTTTATTGGCTTCGACTGCAATGAGACGGCTGAAATGGTTGTGTGGTGTAAAACCAATCCACTTCCAAGCTCCACCTGCAAAAGCGATATCCTGGCTAATCTTGTGGTGATTACGGAAGTTACGATTGTATTTTTCTTCGCTATCCTGATAATAATCCCAGTAAACCAAGGTCACACGGTCTTTGAGACGGTCTAAGTAAACACGAGTTTCTTCTGGAATTTCGACATCACGGTCGTACTGGCCATCTGCTGACATGAGTTTGAAGAACATATCGCTCCACATCTGGCAGTGGAAACCATACTTGTCTGCAATATCCAGCACGCGCTCCAAATGTTGGCACATGAGGAGGCTACGGTCCACAACACCGTTTAAGATGAGGTAGCGTCCCAAACCAACCAAGTGAGCTTCGTCCATGCCGATATTGACCTTGCGTGTTTGTAGTTTAGACAAAGTAGCAAACATGCCGTCGATTAGGTCGTAAACTTTTTCTTCGCCGATGAGGAGAATGTCCTCTACATCACGAAGTTGCTGGACTTCTTTGACCCCCCATTTGACAAAGGCCGACAAGTGGGCTAATGTCTGGATACAAGGAACAAAAGTCATGTCAAACTGCTGGGCATAGGCTTCAATTTCCTGTAACTCTTCAGCAGCATAAGCTCCACGGAAATAACCAAAGTAAGGTTGCCCCTCGATTTGATAGGTGTCTTCCATGTAGAGCTCAAAGGTTGAATAACCCATGAGAACCAAGACTTCAATCATCTGCTTGGCAGATGCGACATTTAGAACCGCATTACGGGAACAGTCCGCCATATAGGCTAAATCTTCATAGGCTGCTTGCTCCTCAATCTCCACCTTATCACCTTCTTCTAAAGCTGTTGCGAGAACAGACAAGGCGCGATAGAGTTGGTGAGGTTTGCGATAAGTCAATTGATATTCTCCACCCTCACCCTTGATAGAGATAGAAGCTTGGTCAGACTGAGCAACCGCCACTTCTACATCTGGTAGAGAAATGTGCTTTTGAAGTAAGTCTATAGCTTTCTGTTGTTTACTGCTAATTCCAATAAAACTTACCATTGCTTTTCCTCCTGTAACCAGTTGACAAGGGCACCGTAGAGATTGGCATCTGCCTGATAGGTGCAGGCTTGGATCACTGGCGCAATTGTATACTCTTCATATCTTTCCACAAAGACGTCTACCGCTTTTTGCACCCCTTTGATAAAATCTGGGTTCTGACTGATAGAGCCACCTAGGCTAATGACATCTGGGTCGATTAGATACTGGATATTGAGCAAGCCTTGAGCTAGATTACGATTCATCCGCTCAATGGCTTCTTGGCAAAGGGCATTACCTGCTGCAGCCTCTTGATAAACCTTACGGCCATCCCAGTCTGACTGACCTGATTTTTCAATCACATAACGAACCATGTTTCCTGTAGAAGCTAGTTGTGACCAGTTATTGAGTTTTTCTGCTGGTTCGATAGTTGTCATGTAACCAAACTCTCCAACCAAGCCATGGCGACCACGGTGAATTTTGCCATTGATAATCATGGCCCCACCAATCCCTGTGCCAATGACAACACAGGCTGCATTTTCAATCTCAGGATGAGCTAGCAGTTCACTCAGTCCAACACAGTTGGCATCATTTTCTAGATGGACAGGTAGCTGGTGATGAGCAAGGGCCTCATACCAAGAAAAACCATGGATATAAGGAATGGCACTAATCCCCTCAATCACACCTGTTTCTTGATTGACCGCTCCTGGAACACTCATAGCAATCCCACGATAGTCCTGTTCTGACAAGCGTTGGTCCAACCAAGCCAATAAATCTTCTAGAGTTTCTGGAGTTGGGGTGCTGGTCTTATCTAAAATCTTTCCATCAGGAGTTAGACTAGCAAACTTAATGCCAGTCCCTCCGATATCAATCGTTGCAATGGTCATTGCTTTCACCTGCAAAAAGGAGCGAATCAGCAGTTGGTTCTTACTTTTTCGCTCCTCCTTTCTGTTTATGTTTTCTTTTTGAAATTAAATTTCTTCTTTTTTGATCAATTCTGTACGAATTTCTTGTGGTGCTAATAGTCCTGAATGGACTGGATATGGGCGTTCCAACAAGTCAAGAATGGTTTGTTGTTTTTCAGACACACGGACATTTTCTTGACTCATGTTGTAATAACGAAGGACGTAGCCTTCTTCATTTTCAGCAACTTTAAAGGCTGTTGGGCATACTTGCGGCAAGTTCAGTGCCGGATGGTTAAAGAGACTTCCCGTTGCTGCAACGCTACCCTCTTGTTTTGCAACTTGAAGAGCTGTAAATGACACCTGGAAGGCTTTGGCACGACGGAAAGCTGAAAAACGATCCTGAGCTTGGTGGCACTCTACTGCAAACTCAACTTCGATAGCTCGCAAGCACTGAGCTTCCGGTGTTGGGAAGTAGCCCCAGTCACCTAGCTCACCTGAAGCACGCAGAAGGGTTACTGCGATTGTGTCGTCTCCAAGGATTTCGTATTCGTGCAATCCTTTGTTAGCTACTGTCACTCCTTTGACATCATCATACAAGCTGACAAAGGCTTGTTGGTGTTGTGGATTTTCAGGATTTTCCCAAGAAGCTGCTGGTTTATTTGGCCGTGTCACAACTTCATAGATGCTTTCCGAGTCATTGCTTGGACGAGTGTTATGAGTCTTCACCAAGAGACGAATACGGTGATCCTTAGCAGTATTGGTAAAGCTCGTCTTGAAGCGAATTTGCGGGTCATCCACAAAGACGGTCATCACTGTTTCAAGAGGGATGGTTGTCACCTCTTCTGAACGACCTGCATCTCGGTTCATAAACTCAATAATGCCTCTTTGCTCCGCATCCAATTTTTCATCTGCACTGACTGGAATGGTTAAGTCATGCTTGAGCAAGATTTTGGCATAACGAGCATTGTTTTCCAAGATTTCATGGCTTTTCAGCTCCGCATAGATTGGCTCGGTTCCTTTTGGTTGGAAGTAAATATACTCATTTCCAATATCCCCACGATCCTCGAATTGGATGAAGTCTTCGTAAGCTTCGTTAGTCGTCTTATCGTAAAGGGTCAAGCCATCATCAATACTGAGAGTTACGAATGGTGTATCGAGAACCCCATTTTGGTAAATCCCATCATGATGGGAAGCTTTTCCTTCCAGAAGCTGGAAGGTGGTCCAAGAAAGAGGTGATAGGTGAACTGGAACCGTCACGCGCACTTGACGCGCAATATAGGGTTGGCGAAATTTATCCTTAGGTAAGGTATAGCCAAAGCTTGCCCCCAAGTCTTCAATCTCAGCTTCTACAAGATGCCCATCTAAATCCTCTACATGATAGTCTGGCAAGGTCAAAGCGGCCATTTTCTTGAAGCCTTCTGTCGGGTGCAATTCCTTAAATGGACAAACCGCTACATCGACAATCGTACTGACGGTATCCACCTTATCATGCAAGCCAGTGTTCATAACCGTAAAGAGATGCTCGCTCTGGGCTTTTTGAGTCGCGAGTTTCTCTTTCCATTCATTGAGGAGGTTGGTCTTGACAAAGTTTCCGACTTGATTGACCTTAGCGAAACGAACTTCCATTTCACGGTGAACATCATCCACGCTACATCCACAAATACTATCGTGTGGCGCATTTTGTAAGAGCGTCTTCCAGGCATAGGTCAATTGATCCTTGTGGTTATGTCCACCAGTGATGATGGTCAAAGGTTCCACCACTTGCTCGAGTAAGTTGCTGTTTTCTTGGAAGGCTTGCTTGAGATAAATCCGAGAAGAAGACGTATTTGCCAGTGTGTACCAACCATCGGTTTCCTGGCTGGTCAATTCTCCCGTAACCGTTGATAACTGTTCAGGAAGCGCACTTTCCACTGCTTGCACGTAGTCATCAAAGGAACTGTGAATAAAGGTCACGTCAGGGAAGAGTTCGTTGGCCACACGAATGGCTTCACTCAAGTTTCGTTGAACCGGTTGGTGGTCACAACCATTCATCATCAACCATTGGTTGGTCGATGCATAGTCACGAACATCTGCCAATTTTTGTTTCCAGAAAGCCAAAGCTTCATCTTTATCTACTGGAATTTCATTCCCATTACTGTACCAGTTGGCAAAGAGAATGCCCAGTACACGGCTACCATCTGCCCCTTGCCAGTACATTTCAGAAAATTGAGAAGTAAATTGCTCATCTCCAAGAACTTGGTTGTCAAATCCAATTGGCTTGACACCACGCCCAAAGGCCGCTACGTGAATCCCTGATTTTTGAAGGATTTGAGGAGCTTGCCCCATATTTCCAAAGGTGTCTGGGAAGTAACCGATCTGAGTGGATTTGCCCCATTTGGCACATTCCGCTTGTCCAATCAAGGTATTGCGAACATTGGCTTCACTGGAAATCAAGTAATCATCCTGCAAGATATAGAAGGGTCCAATCTTGAGTTTGCCTTCGTCGATATAACGCTGCACCTTGTCACGGTTTTCAGGGCGAATTTCTAAATAGTCATCGAGGACAATGGTTTGTCCATCTAGGTGGAAGCTCTTGAACTCAGGATCATTTTCAAAAAGATCAAACAGATTGTCAAACAGTTCCACCAATTGCATGCGGTGGCTTTCAAAAGGTAGATACCACTCACGATCCCAGTGGCTATGAGAGATGATATGTACAACAACATTTTCCATGAGTAAAACCTCATTCTAACTTAAAAATATATTTGTGATTCTTTCCTAGAATCTGTCGAGCGACAGCTCATTAGCGAATATCCAAGTAATCCAAGACCAACTCGCAGAACATCATGTTGGCCCATGAGAACCATTCACGCGAGTATTTAGTTGGATCGTCCACGTGGAAACTTTCGTGCATGACACCCGTTCCTCCATCGCAGGCAACCAACTGATCGAGCAAGAATTTCTTCTCTGCCTTATCCGTCGTTGTCAATCCTTGGATGGATAAAGCAATCGGCCAAATATAGCGATAAAAGGTATGGGAACTTCCCAGCCCACTTGCGTACTTCCCTTCATAGAAGTAAGGATTTTCAGGGCTCAAAATGGTGCGACGAGTAGCTTGGTAGACTTCATCGTTGACATCACAGTAACCCAGATAGGGAGCAGCTAACAAACTTGGTACGTTAGGGTCATCCATGATGCTAGCATTTCCTAGACCATCCACTTCAAAGGCATAAATCTTTTCATCCTTGCTATTAGTCGTGTAGGCGTAGTTTTCGATCCCTTCTTGAATCTCAGCTTGGAGGCGTTTGGCATCAGCAATCATGCTTTCACTATCAGCTAGATTCAATGTAGCAAAGATTTCTTGGACATAACCTAAGACAACGACTGCAAACATATTTGACGGAATCAAGTAGCTATATTGACAACAATCATCACTCGGACGAAAGGCTGACCAGGTCATTCCTGTCACGGCAAAGTCGGGACCAAAACCATCATTTACCAAAGTGTCTTCCTTACGATCAGTATCCCGAACAAAGCGATAAGGAGAGTTCTTGTGGTCTTGCTCCACCGTCCAGAGATGAAGGATCTCCTTGGTCGCCGTAACAAACGTTTCATCAAACTGGCTAGTCTCACCAGTTTCTTTCCACAGAAGATAAGCTAACTGCAAGGGATAGCAAAGCGAATCCACTTCATACTTGCGTTCCCAAATCCAGCCATTGAGATCTGTATGGTCTGTTTCGTGGTGACCCTTCCAGTTTTCCTCAATATTAAAAGAGTTAGCATAGGGATCCTTGAGGATCAATGTCATCTGACGTTTGACCAGACCTGCAATGGTCTGACGCAAGAGAGGGTCTCTTTTAGCCACATGAAGGTATGGTCTAAGCTGAGCAGTCGAGTCACGCAACCACATAGCTGGGATGTCCCCTGTCAACACAAAAGTTGAGCCATCTTCTAAGATTTCAACTGTATTGTCTAAAGTGTCTGTATAGCAACGCTCAAAGACATCCACCCATTCAGGATAATCCTTAGCACGTTCTGCTACTTGATCCAACCATTCTCTAACGATTTCTTTTGAATAGGTCATTTATTTTCCTCACACGTATCGATTCTTTCCTATTCAGTATAAAAGATTTCAGATGGGAAATACATACGCAAACTATAGCCCTTTTTCTACAAAATTTTCCATTTGATAAAAACGCTATCATATTTGACAACGCTTTGATACAATGAAGAAAATACCACTGCGTGTTCAAAGAAAAACACAGACCATTTAAGGTTGATGAAGAAAAAGGAGACAAGATGCACACAACTTGCCAGACCATCGATACCCGCTGGGGAAGTGATAATCATCCCCACTATTCGCACGGAAACACCCTCCCTTATACCGGAGTCCCTTTTGGAATGAATTACTTCCTTCCCCAGACGACACACGAACAAGGAGCTTGGTTTTTCAACCCCAATCTCCCTATTTTTCAGGGTTTTCGTCTCACCCACCAGCCTAGTCCTTGGATAGGAGACTACGCTTGGTGCCTTATCACTCCCATCACAGGAGAAGTTACAAGTTCCGACCTCTTCCGGCGTCAAAGCAGTTATTCGATGAAAGAAGCCGTTTTCCAGCCCCACTACCTCCGTATTTTTTCGGAACGTTATCAGATTCAAAGCGAGCTGGTTCCAAGCCGCTACGGGGCTGTCCTGCGCTTTCGAGCACCAGAAAAGTTGACTCTCTGCTTTCATGCAGCAAATGAACTAGAGGATTTGACCCTTACAGACCACACCTGTCACTTCCGCATTCTGGATCAGGCCCATACAGCAGATACTTCCTACTCTTTCTATCTCCAGTGGCAATTTAGCCAGCCGATCGAGAACGTCACTCACATCGATCAAGATCTTTTTCTCACCTTTGCTAGCAAGGAAGTGACCGTCCAATTAGGAAGTTCTTATCTGTCCCAAGACATGGCTCACAGCCATCTTCCCAACCTTTCCCTAGAGGAAGCTAAAAAAGAAGCAGCCGATCAATGGAATCAGCTACTAAAACGAATTGAAGTGAAAGATAACGGAGGGTGTGATCAAGCCTTTTTCGACCATTGCCTGTACCGACTCCTCCTTTTTCCTCAAACCTTTTATGAAACAGATACCAAGGGGAATGACTGGCACCTAGATATCGCCCATAATGAAATCAAATCAGGAAAAGCTTATACGAATGTCGGTTTTTGGGACCTCTTTCGAACGTCTTTTCCGCTCTTTAGTCTTGTCTATCCCGATTACTACCGTCACTTTCTCGAAGGATTTTTAAACACGTACAAGGATACCGGTTTTCTACCAAAATGGTTGGCTCCAGATGAACGAGGGATGATGCCAGGCACTCTCATTGATGGAGTCTTTGCAGATGCTGTCACAAAAGGGATCGCACCAGACCTACATGAAAACATGCTCACAGCCATGCTCCAGACAGCCCAAAAAACGGATCCCACGCAACATTTTGGTCGCCATGGCAATAAAACCTACAAAGGACTTGGCTACCTACCTGAAGATTTTCACGAAAGTGTTAGCCACAGCCTCGATTATGCTTATAGTGATTTTTGCATTGCCACCGTCGCCAAGCAATTGGGGCATGCAGAAACAGCCGCTCAGTATGCTGCTTCCAGCCTCTCCTACCGAACATTGTACGATGCCCAAACGGGTTTCATGAGAGCGCGATCCACCAATGGAAACTTTAAAGAGCCCTTCTCTCCTACCAGCTGGGGAGGAGATTATGCAGAATGCTCTGCAACCCAGGCTACTTTTGGAGCCTTACACGACCTCTCTGGCCTGATAGAGCTAATGGGCGGTAAAAAAGCCTTCACCCAACGACTACTGGATTTAGCCAATCAAAAACCTCAATTTGACGTAAGAGGATATGGCTATGAAATCCACGAAATGAGTGAGATGGCCCAAGCCCCATTTGGGCAGATCGCCATCTCCAATCAACCCAGTTTTCACATTCCCTACCTCTTCCGCCACAGCCTTCACCCCGAATATACCAATCTCCTTATCCACCAGATCCGATCCCAAGCTTTCCATCAAGATTTCCAAGCCTATCCAGGTGATGAGGACAACGGTAGCCTATCTGCTTGGTACATCTGGTCGGTCCTTGGACTCTACCCAACCTGCCCAGGAAAACCAATCTATGATCTAGGGCTCCCTCTCTTTAAAGAAGTTCTTCTCCATCTTCCAAACCATGAGCTCAAAATTTGCGCTAACTCCCATACTACAGGTGCCTATTTTATCCAAAAAGCCCGATTAGATGGCAAAGCGCAGCAAGAGATTTCCCACCAAGATCTCCTTGAAGCCCAGCTGCTTCAGTTCGATCTTTCTTGGCTCCCCCCACATCCATAAAAAAAGTCGTCTGAAAGCAGACGACTTTTTTCTATTATTCATCTCCTACATGATAGTAGATCGATCCTTGTTCCCCAAAACTAGCGATTCCAACACCAGACCACAAGCGGTTCTTAGAGGCATCGGATGTATCCTTAAAAACAACTTGCCCTTGATCATCGACCTGATCACCAATGGTTACTCCCGCAGGAATATACTCCAACAAGAAGCCACCATCACGACCACCATAAATGCCTTCAGATGCTGTTCCATAATCTGTCAAAGAAGCTCCATAGCCCTCTAACTCTTGTGAGACCAACCCTTTGTCATTAAAGACTAACTTGTTTCCTTTATCATCTTGCCAGACACCAGCAATACTACTGTAATCTCCATTGGCAATAGCCTCTAGATCCATTTTCTTCACTTCTTTTTTCTCTTCTTTTTCTTCTTTGTCTTTCGCTTCTGAACGAGAAGCATCCGTCTTTTTCACTTCAGAAGAGGCATTCGTTTGACTAGAAGAAGTGGTTGATTTCTTGCTCGCACCTTGCTGTGAACAAGCCACCAATAAGACCACACTGAAAAGACTCACAAGAATAGCACCAACTTTTTTCATTTAACATTCCCCATACATTTTTTTAGTTTAAAGCCCTCTCATTGTAACGTATTTTCAAACATTTGACAAGCTCTACTTCCTATTTCTGATCAAAAAAAGACCGGGATACAAAATCCCAGCCTCTCTTTTGGCGCTTGCTCTTAGTGAGCCAGCATTTCCTGTGCCACTTCTAAACCAGATAAGTTGGAAGGATAATAAGTTGGCCAATTTTCCAACTCATCGTAAAGCGCTTCTTGACTCTCTCCTCCATGGAAAATATGGAAGTGAGCTGCCTTAACAGGGGTGATTTCATGGTCACTAAATTGAACATACTTGAAGTCTCCCGCATCACTCTCCTTGGCTTCAAAGAGATAACGAACTCCACGATTCCCCTTCTTATAAGTCAAAATGTGCTTACCTACGTATTTATAGGTATATTTCTTAGAAGATCCTTTTTGATAAAACTCCATTGAATCCTTATCAATCTTAATCCGATCAATATCTGTTTGGTAACCCTTGGTATAATATTCCTTATACTCAGCAGCAGTCATGGTTGGGTTTAGTTTTGCCTTATAATCAAAGACCTGATCCAAGGTTCCATCTTGCAAGAATGGATAAACCGATTGCCAATCACCTGCATAATTTTCTAAGCTACGATCCTTCACTTGATTATCCTCGAAATAGCCCTTTTGAACCGTCTTAGTTTCTTCCTCATGTTCCGGTTGAATATCCTTACCAGCTTGGGATGTGGTTTTCTCCAGTGCCTTCAGATTCTCCTTCATGACAGAAACGTAGTCTTCGCCATCTTTCATTTCTTGATCCGTCAGGCTTTCCAAAGGATTTAAGACAGCCAACTCAACACCAGCTTCAGAAGACAAGGTTTTCGCCAGGGACTTCGAAGCATTTTCCTCAAAGTAAATCACCTTGATCTCATTTTTCTTGATGTACTCTGTCAATTCACGCAATCGTGCAGCAGAAGGCTCACTATCAGGTGAAATCCCTGAAATGGCCACCTGGTTTAAGCCATAATCCAAGGCCAAGTAACGGAAAGCCGCGTGTTGGGTCACAAAATTCTTTTGCTTCGCATCTTTCAAGCCATCCTGATACGCTTGATCCAAAGCCTGTAACTTCTTCAAATAAGCTTGCGCATTTTTCTCAAACGTCTTTTTCTTATCTGGATAAGCTGCGACCAACTGATCGCGAATCGACTCTACCATCTTCATGGCACGATGTGGAGAGAGCCAAAGGTGAGGATCATATTCATGATGGTGTTCTTCGCCCCCTTCGTGTTCATGTTCCTCTTCTAATCCAGGAAGCAAGACCATGCCCTTGGTAGCATCGATCACTTTGGTTTTCTTATCCTTCATTGATTTTAAAAGGTTTGGAACCCACGTTTCCATGTTTTCATTCTCATAGACGAAAACATCCGAATCTTGAATCATAGCCCGCCCCTTAGCAGACAATTCATATTCATGGGGCTCTGATCCCGCTCCAATGAGCAGGTCTACCGTTCCTTCATCTCCAACAATATTTTTTGTAAAATCATAAACAGGATAAAAAGTGGTCATCACTTTTAATTTCCCATTTTGACTCTGACTTTTGCCACAAGCTGACAAGATAAGGGCAAAAGCCACCAACAACATTAAACCTATTTTTTTAAATTTCATATTTACTTCCTCCAACGTGATCCAAGATTCACAAGCAAGAACAAGGCCACAAATAAGAGCGTGATGCTGGCACTCGCTGGTGTATCTGCAATATAAGACAAAATCAACCCACTAAACATCCCGATAAAGCCAATGATGACTGCAATCAGCATAACCCCACGGAAGTTCTTCCCTAATTTCAGCGCAATACTAGCCGGCAAGACCATGATGGTCGAAACCAATAAAGACCCTGCTGCAGGAATCATCAAGGCGATAGCAATCCCTGTCACCACATTAAATAAGATAGACATGGTCCGAACAGGCAGGCCATCTACAAAGGCCGTATCTTCATCAAAGGTCAAAATATACATAGGCCGCAAGAATAAGGCCGTCAGCACTAATACAACGAAAGCAATCACAAACAAGGCGATCACCTGTTCATCCGTAATGGTTAGGGTAGAACCAAACAAATACTGATCCAAACTCATGGAGCTCTTCCCACCACCCCGCATCAGGACCAAAGCTAGGGCAAGACCTGTGGACATTAAAATTGCCGTCCCGATCTCCATAAAGTCCTTGAATAAGGTCCGCAAATACTCAAGAAAAACCGCAGCAATAATGACAATGATCATGGTTGAGAGCGTTGGAGAGATCCCAAGGAAAAGTCCAAAAGCGACACCCGCAAGAGAGACGTGACTTAACGTATCACTCATCAGACTCTGCCGTCTTAAAATCAAGAAAATCCCTAATACAGGAGAAAAAAGACTCATCGCAACCATAGCCAACAAGGCCCGCTGCATAAAATCATACTGGAATAAATCAAGCATGGTCACCCTCCCCTTCAGTATCATGGACGTTAAAACATCTCCAAGGAGAGCTTTGGTCTCGAACCAAATGAATATTCCGATCCGCAAATTGGTTAACCTCTTCAGGATCATGCGTAATCATCAAAACAGATTTTTGATGGTGATGCGCACTGTGATGCATCAACTCATAAAAATCACTCTTTGTCGTCGCATCCATTCCTGTCGTGGGTTCATCTAAAACAAAGATATCCGGATCTGAAGCAAACATCCGAGCAATGACAGCCCGCTGTTTCTGACCACCAGACAAAGAACCAATCGCCCGATCCTTGAACTCCAGCATACCAACAGATTCTAAACTCTTCAGAATATGTTTTTCATCGTGCTCATTCAACTTTCGAAACCATCCTTTACGAGGGTACCGACCTGACTTCACAAATTCATAGACCGTACTTGGAAACCCTGCATTAAAACTGGCAATCTGTTGTGGCAAATAAGCAATTCTTAATTTCTTTCCCTTCAAATTGGTCTTAGAAATCTCAACAGTCCCAACCTTGGGCTGTAAAATGCCAAGACTAGCCTTAATCAAGGTTGACTTAGCAGCCCCATTCTCCCCGGTCAAGGTGACAAACTCCCCACTATCTAAGTAGTAATTGATCCCTTCCAGAACCGGTTCTCGATCATAATAGAACGATAAATTTGAAACCGTAATATACCTCAAACTATAACTCCTCTTCCAATAAATCTAAAAAGCGCGAAATAACCCCTTGCTCATTCTTAGTAAACTTCGACAAAACATTCTCATAAGTGTGAAGGGTATGCTGATGGTGGTGCTGATGCTCTACAGCAATCGGCTTACCAATCTCAGTTAAGCGGTAATAGAGAACCCGTGCATCATTTTCATCGCGATAAGTCTCCAGCATCCCCTGACTTAATAAGGGCTTCACAGCCTTCGTGATCGCTGCCTGACTAACATTCAATTTCTTTGCTAAGACAGAATTGGTTAGAGCTTCATCAGCAACCAACATCAAGATATGTTCCTGAGTGTTCGTTAAAGAAACACCACTAGTACAAGAACCAACTAAAATCTCATGCTGATTCTCAGATAACAATAAAATAGAATTTAAAAAACGATCAATTTTGTTTGCAACTTCAGACAAAATAAACTCCTTCTAATTCACAAGCAGAAACTTTACCGGTTCACAAGCAGAAACTTTACCGGTTAATTATATCATAAAAAAGAAAAAAAACAAACAAAAAAAGGAGTAAAAACTCCTTTTATAATCTATACCGGCGGCCGGGGTCGAACCGGCACGTCCTTGCGGACACTGGATTTTGAGTCCAGCGCGTCTGCCAATTCCGCCACGCCGGCATAAATTTAACTGGGGTAGCTGGATTCGAACCAACGCATGAGGGAGTCAAAGTCCCTTGCCTTACCGCTTGGCTATACCCCAATAATACAAATAATAAATAGGCGAGTGATGGGGATCGAACCCACGCATGCCAGAGCCACAATCTGGTGTGTTAACCACTTCACCACACCCGCCATAATTATTAACACGGGCAGTAGGAATTGAACCCACACTGAAGGTTTTGGAGACCTTAGTTCTACCTTTAAACTATGCCCGTAAAGGATGGAAGGGGAGGGATTCGAACCCCCGAACCCGAAGGAGCGGATTTACAGTCCGCCGCGTTTAGCCTCTTCGCTACCCTTCCTAATTATAAATGTAATGGCGCGAGACGGAATCGAACCGCCGACACATGGAGCTTCAATCCATTGCTCTACCAACTGAGCTACCGAGCCAAATTGCGGGAGCAGGATTTGAACCTACGACCTTCGGGTTATGAGCCCGACGAGCTACCGAGCTGCTCCATCCCGCGATAATATTAAGGAGGATGTGGGATTCGAACCCACGCACGCTTTTACACGCCTGACGGTTTTCAAGACCGTTCCCTTCAGCCGGACTTGGGTAATCCTCCAAAAATATAGTCCGTACGGGATTCGAACCCGTGTTACCGCCGTGAAAAGGCGGTGTCTTAACCCCTTGACCAACGGACCATAATCTTATAATGGGCACGAGTGGACTCGAACCACCGACCTCACGCTTATCAGGCGTGCGCTCTAACCACCTGAGCTACGCGCCCAAGTTAAAAACTTGGTATATTTGAACATATGTTCAAAGCGGGTGACGAGAATCGAACTCGCGACAACAGCTTGGAAGGCTGTAGTTTTACCACTAAACTACACCCGCTTATATGGGAGTTAACGGGATCGAACCGCTGACCCTCTGCTTGTAAGGCAGATGCTCTCCCAGCTGAGCTAAACTCCCAAATGAGCCTAGATCTCTCTAGACTCAATCTCTTGCTAAGCGACTACCTTAT
>NZ_JASHGM010000003.1:0-240445 GCF_047460295.1 Streptococcus sp. OMI870 | reverse complement strand
CCTTCTGATAAATCAGAAAGCTTTACTTTTTGCTATTCCTAGCTTCCTTGCCTTACTATTTCAAGACTCGGAATAAAAGGTTCACAGAACCTTTTTATTTTGCGATTGGGTAAACAGAAACTTGTTTAATGAACACTATACCACATTTTTAGAAATAGGATTAAAAGCCTTATTAATTCAAGCTTTTCATGATGAAATAGTTATAAAAAAATGTAATGTTTATAAAATCTGGGTATCATTTTGGGTATCAATTACTCAGACAAAACGATAACATGTTGTCTGTTATAACAGACATTTTAAAAAATGTCTATTGTAATGGAAATACCAAACAACTTTATAGTTTTAGTAGATTACTATTTATTTTCTAAAGCCTGTACCCTTGATACCAGAGCGTTGAATTCAGCCTTAGTTGTATACCAGGTCTCAATATGATGGTTTGTAATATATGGATCATCTCCATTTCTCAATTTGGTCTCAATTAACGAATCAAGACCCAATTCAAGATGCTTTGTCTTGATGTTAGAGGTCATTTGTGCTTGAAGGGTTGCGTAAGTTGGAAATAATGTGTAAGCCGTTTCTGTTTTTAGGTAAGGAACGAGATCTATAGTCTCTGTTTGTGTCCTACTCTCAAGGCTAGCAATTCTACTTTCAAGAGGAGCTATATCAATAATCTGGCCTTGTGTCTTATCCTTTAATTCTCTAATTTCACGCTTTATAGTGCTGTCATCATAGGCAACAAAATTAATACGCTTGAGATAGTCTTCAACTGCTTTTTTGATATCAAGCTGCGCCATTTCAATATCTTCTAAGTTATTGAAATGTTCTGTTGATTGTGTGACTTCCAATCTCACAGATTGATCACTAGGAAACACATACTCTCCACATTGTACTTCTACCAGGTAAATACCAGCAGGTAAGATTTTTTCAATCCTGAAATTCACCTTCGATTTCTCTACTATGGCATTAATTTCTAACTTCCCCTTTTTGTTTGCTAACTTGATTGTAGCGTTTTGACCATCTAGATTATCGAATTTATTATACTTGTAGTCAAGTAGCTCATATTCAAAAGTAGAGGAGAAGTCCCCCTGTTTAACTACTTCTCCCCCTTTTATACGGTTAAGATTAGTTGAATTTGATCTAATCATTCAAATCCTCCTTATTCTAAATCCCCCCACAAGCTGATACGGTTACCCTCTTCATCTGTCTGCCCGATTGCCATGTAATTACGGTTACCTGACTCACCAATGTACGAGATCCATCGATAGCCATTTGCCGATCCTTTATAGTCATATTGGACTTTTTCGTTAGGATCATAGACAGCCACAATCTCACTATTAAGGCTTGGCCCACGGCGAACATTGATGGCAGCATCACCGACAATGAATGTTCCATTCTCTGGGATAAGTTCCATTTCATCATTTTTAGGGGTTTCGCTAAGCGGTTGGAAGTTTTCGCTTAACGGAGTATCTGAGTATGTAAGATAGAACCATCCCTGCACATTTTCAAATCCACGACTATTAAAACGGGCAGGTCCCCCCACAATAAGAGCATCAAGGTTGCCATCAATATTTTGCTCAACAGTTCTCATACTGTAACCATCTGAATCTTCGATTACTGCTCCACAATGTCCAAAGTTTACACCACCAAACCAAGCATCCATTGTGAAGAATGCACCAGCTTTAGGATTTTTATCTGTAGGCATACGATGCACTTCTAAGCCTGCTTGTTCCGCTGAATCAAGCAATTCTGAAGCGTTGCCCCATAGATCAATACCAAAGAAAGTCTTTGCAGGATATGTGAGCAGATCAGCGCATTGTGTCCCTGCAAAACCATCCTTATCTACACCCATACCAGAATTTGCTAAATCAATAATAAATTGAATAATTTCTTGTCTTGTTGCCATAAGAATACCTCACTTTTTCCATTCTTCGTTAGCTTTTTTTACAGCTGCCTCAAGGAAAGTATTAAGTTCTTCGTTTGTCAGATAAATATTTTGAGATTCTAGCCCATTAATCAAGCAGCCTTTTGCATGCTCGAGTTTCTCAGCTCCATGAATTCCTAATGTTCCTGCCACTTGCTCAGTAGCATTTACTGCATTTTTTGCCAGGATTTCTACTACTTCCAATGCCTTTTTGCCACCACGAGTAAGAAGATACTCTTTGAGTGATTTAACAGCGATTCCGACGAAAGCGACAAAAATAGCCATTAGTGAATTAACTACGATTCCTGTGATTTGATTCATTTTTTCTTTGCTCCTTTTTTTAACTTCTTAGGTTCTTCCAAACCTTCTTTTAAGAGAAATTTTTCACGATCAACATTTCTCTTGATGTATTGATCGATAAAGGGAATTTCTACCCCTAATGCTGATAGACTAGCAAGAATACTAGAACCGTAAGCTGCCATCATCGAAATGATGAATGCATCAATAACGGGCGCTAGATTCATATATAACGTGAAGGGATAGCCAATTGCCACAATTAAGATCATAGCAGTATGACTAACCAGGCCCTTCCTCCATTTTCTGCTGGAAAATTCATGATAAGCCCAAGCTCTAGACACCCCCAGAATGATATCTAGAGCAACGATGGCCATCAAGAGAAATACAATTATATGTTCGTCGATTCCGTGATCATAGAAGTCACGGACCACTTCGATAATTCCAAAAATACCATCTGGTTCTTCTTGATACATCAATCACACTCCTATCAATTAAGATTCGGGTTGTGCTACTGGTTGAGTTTCAAGATTCTCAGATGGTTTTTCCGGCTTCTCTTCTTTTGGCACTTCCCAATTATAGATTGCAAGTTTTCCGTTTTGAAGAAGAGGACCTTTGAGGTCTTTGATGGTTTCCCCGTTGTAAGTAAAATCATAGTTTACTTGCACAAGTACCTGTTTCCCTTCGCTAAATTTTTCGGTATGATCAGGATCTACGAGGGTGAAGATGTCATGCGGTTTGTATGTTTTACCTACTTGGGCAGTTTCCACAAGCTCAAGCGCTCGCTTGTAGAGTGTTGGATCAAGTGGGTTGTCTTGGTTGGTCACGGCCACGAGGACAGACCAATCCGCAAGAGCTTTGTTGTTTTTGATTTGAGTATCTTTCTTCTCGTTCTCAAGAGTAAGTTCTTGGATTTTTTGAATAGCTACCTTGTTAGCCTCAACAGACTTATCAAGCTCTTTTTTCAGTGCCACAATAGCACCAGATGGGTCCAATTCCATCCGGACAATGTTTAACACTGCTTCGACTAGTGCAGAATCTTCCTCTGCCATGCGGTTGTTTGGTAAAACTTCTTCGAACACCCTATATGGATGATCTTGTTTAATTGCTACTTTAGTAGCATTCACAACTGGGTCAAATGATTTAAATTGTAATTTATAATCCATTAGTTTGTCACCTCATTTTTATTTTTGATTTCGTTGAAAAGGTCCATCAAATCCTTATCTGATTCTAGGACAGAGCGATATGTTTCCAGCTCTTGAATGAGCTGTGCTTTTTCCTGTTGTGCTTCTGTCAAACGTGCTTTAAATTCAGCTTCGTTGATTGATTTACTAGCCAATTGATTAGCTAAATCTGTGATGATTGCTACATAAGTATTTTCTTTCATTGTTTTACCTTTCTAAATTCCGAATTTATCAAAATCCCTTAATGAATTAGCTACTGCATTTCTGATGGAACTGTGAAGAGCTGTTCTCATAGACTTCCCATTCTGTGGAGTGAAGTCATCTGTTGCAAAGCCAGCGTTGACAAAGTGCTGAAGCGCTGTTCTGAGGGTTCTCAAAGCTTGTCTGAGCCATACTCCATTATTTCCGTTGTTGATTAGAAGAAAGTCCCCTGCTTGTATATTGGTATTTCTTCCGTTGGTACCGTATGGAGCAATTGTTGTTCCTCCCCAAGTGGTTATTCTCCAACCATAAGGATTGCTTCCAGTGGCTTGGTCATAATTATAAGAGTGAGTAAAGTTAAATCTATCGCCTACGAATGTGACTTTATCGGCATTGTCATGATCTCCTGTACCTACTCCCTTAATAGTGTCAACAATCATTCCATTGAATCCACCTTGATCCCAGTGACTTCTGATGTCATTGTCCCGACGGTCAGCACCAATAATGGCTTTTGAATTGATGTAGCGTCTTCCATTTATCGTCACATCGTCATTCCGGAAGAAAAGCCCTTGACTAGAAGCATTTGACTGATCCCGGAAAACTCCTGTGAAGTTATCGTAGAACGACAATCTTCCATTGTCTAGATCAAAACTTGATACACCAGAATTTGCTGTCAGTCGTCCACCTTGGACTCTTTCAGCAGCAATCTTGATAGAATTCAGCTCAGTAATAAATGCTTTTTGTGAAATCAGTTCCCTAATAAATGCTTGATTAGCAAGCAATTTCTGGATCAAAGCATAGTCAACTTGTAACTTGTCAGCTGTTACTGCGTTACTGGCCAAAATCTGAGTAGTGACTGATCCGGCTCTCATGTGACCTGTATCAACGCTTTCAGAGGCAAGGTGACGGTTAGTAATTGATCCATCAATTACCATATCCCCTTTTACCTTGATTAATTTCGCAATCAATGCAATCGATTCCGGTTCTTGCACCAGCAATGAGCTGATGGTTCTTCCGTTGATGGTTTTTCCAGTACCGAAAGAGATTTGGCCATCTGTGATGTTGATGTCTGTTTTTTTCAGGACTCCATCGAGCTGACTGACAATTGTCGCCACTTGCCCATTGACTGTGCTTTGATAGTTTGCAAAGCGCCCGTTGATACTATCCTTGAAATCATCTAACTTGTCATTGAGGACAGAATTTTGACTGGATATCCTCATTCCAAACTCAGTTGAGAATGTCGTGAACTGCCCATCAATTCCTTGTTTAAATTCAGCAAGTTTGGCTTCAATCACGGATGAACCATCATTTGTTGGCGGTTGGTAGGCTCTCTTGATAGATCCTTCATACACATCAATGTCCCCAAAATAGAGACTTGCTGGCTGTCCATTTGATGATCCAGTGTTGTCAAATCGCAAGAATGCTTCATCATATTCTTCGGAATTGATTGTGAAATAGTAGCGTGTGATTCTGTCTTGTGGCACAGTGATCTTGTCAGCAAGCGTGAATACTTTTGTAAAATTCCCCGTCTCACCTTTCTTCCTTGCCAAAAAGTAAAATGTGGCATTTTTAAGATTGTTTGAGCCAATCGCATCGAATGAAATAGTGTATGTGGTATTCCTCTTGATGTTGAAGCGCTGAGATGCTGCTGCTTTAATAGTGTCACTTGCATTTTCAATCTTAAAGAGTTTTCTGGATTCATTGTAGTAGATTAGATTAGTTGAGACCGTTACTATTGGACTCAATCCGGGATCATAATATCCCCACCCCTCCACATTTTGAGGATTACCGCTGTTTTTAAGCAGGTTCTCCCCTGCTTGCACGATTTCATCAAATCTTCTTGTGATTCCAGCTACATCTTCAGTGTATTGAGATTTAGCAACATATCCTTGTTCAAGAATCTGCCTTGTTGCTTTTAAAGCGTCTACAGCAGCTTTCTCAGAATAGGTAAGCATGCGCTGTTCAAGTTCACCGGTTGGACCAGTCTTAGTCTCTAATTTCGTTAATTGAGTAGATAGTCCTTGAATAGTCTGCTCAAATGTTGCTTGCGCTTGCTCTACCAGATAATTTTGATCTTCTGGTGCAGGCTGCCACAAGCGGTCATTTGTACCCTCATAGAAGTCAAGTTCTGTCAAAAACAGACCACCCCATTTGTTTGGGTTGTTGCGTTCGTACTCAAATTGAAGATAGCCATCATCAAAATTTCCAACATTAAATTGGAATGATTTTTTGATTGCTCTATTTCCATCCAAGATGGGGCCATCTGTCCATCTTGGTTTACCATCATAGATTAGCTGTTTTTCTTCAAAATCAGAGATTGAGCCTTTTCTTCGCTTACAGAAGTAAACTTTGAATATTTTTGAATTGTTGTCAAATCCTAAAAAATTCAATGTATAATCTGCATTTTTCTTCACAATAAAGCGTGGGCTTTTAACGACTGCACCAGGTCTCAATTCAAACATTCGTTTTTGACCATTGAAGTAGAATTGATGGGCTGTGAATGCTAGTCTGTTATTTGCTTCTGTCCAATGTTTTAGGCCCTCGTCTGCTCTTGAGTTCCTGAGCATATTGGGACCGCCGCCAGCACCTATTGAAGTGAATTCTTCTTTGATGCCATTCACTGTCTGTTCAACATAAGAGCGATCTGCTTTGCCATTGGCCACATTAGTGAGGTCAGAAATTGCTTTTTCTGTGGTTTGCTCAAATCTGGATTGTGCGCCTTGGATCCCAACAAATTGGCTTTGCGTTTGATCCTTGAAATCATTGATCAGTTTCTGGATGTCTGCATCACTGGTCTTTAATTTGTCGGTAGTAGCTTGCAAACCTTCCATTTTGACTTCAATGCCATTGTATTGAGCTTTGAACTCTTCTACAATTTCAGTTTTGTTCTTCTGATTAGCAGCATTGATTTTCTCAGTGACTTGAGCTGAGATTTCCTCTTTGACTACTTTAGCTTGCGCCTTAGCTTCCTCAATGCCATCAGTGACCTTGTTTTCAATCTCCTTAGCTCGTTTCTCATATTCAGCATTGGCATTATCAACTAATCTTTGAACCTTAGCCTCATATTCAGCATCGTGACTAGCGATTTTCTCTTTGACTACATCGTCAACGATTTTGCCAATCGCACCACCTAGCGAACGTGAGATTTTACCAAATCCAATCTTCTTCAATTTTTTAGACATTGGACTGTAGTTATAGCTGGTAATCTTTTTTCGAATATCAACATTATAGAACTCATAAAAAATTGATGCTGTATCAAATAGTTTTACTGGTTGATCAGCATGACCCAACACATCAATCTCTAAGCTCTCATCGGGCAAATCGCAAAGACTTGATTGAAAGTATTTCTTACCATACTCTTTTAAATCCTCAATGGTTTTAACATCTTGATCTTGGACATCCATGTCATCCTCATAGATATGCTTATATTTATCTACAAGTGGACTGTCTACAGTAGCTTCAAGGATTTTGTCCTTCTCTCCCTCTCCAGATGCAGTAATGACCTTACGAAAATGAATTCTAGTCTTAAGTGATTTAGTAGTTGTGGATTCTTTGTACTCAGAAAGATTTTTCTTATACATAAAAAGAGATTGATTCTCAATCCCTCCATTTTTTAACAATCTCACTGAGTATTTATCTCTGACTAAATCACCACCCCACTGACCAATAATTGAGTGCTGACCTTTTAGAAGTGCATCAATTACTGATACATTCTCTATGTTTAAAGTGTGTAATTCAGAGATATCAGAAAAGAAAGTAAAAGGACATTCTCTTTTTAGCCCTTCTACTAGCTTGTTCATCACAGTAAAACCATTTGCCCGATCTACATTGATCTTGCGGATACTATATCCGTTTAGCAACGTTGCTACTTGATTGGCATATACCGTGATATATCCGTGCTCCTTTTGGATGTCAATGATTACAAATTCTTGTTCTCCTGACAAATCATCTGCTAACAAATGCACTTCGTTTTGTAACAGGCTCCATTTTTCATCACTAACAGGATACTTGAAGGTAAGCTGATAAGTATTATTTTCTTGCTGGCTGATGTCATCATCCGTACACAAATTAAGAGGAATATTACCCTCTTTTAAATAAATCAAATGATATACCTCCAATTTCCTTGAATTTTGATTTTGGAAACATTACCAGATGTAGTTACACCTATAACTCCTTTAGGCAGTTCAAAAAACGGCCCTCTTGTTCGCAAGGTGTTCCTAAGCTGCCCATCCAATGTATATACATTTTGCTTCCGTTGTCTACAATCAATTTTAGCCCCACCTGATAAATTTAATCCCATTGTCTGGTTACCAATCGTTAGGGTCACTTCTCCCTGACCTTCAACTGTAATAACGGGTTCCGAGTAAATTGTACCTGGATTAGTGATTGTCCCACGTCCTGACAGTACAACCTCTTGAACATTTTTTAAATATCTGAAAGGATGTTGATACACCTTGATACTTACAATCCAGTTATTTTGGCCATGAGGTGAGATTTCTGATTCAAGTAAATCGGCATAGTAAATGCTCCCAGGCTGATAACTAAATTCCAATACATTGTCTTGCTTCTGGAATGCGTTAATAATAGCTTGAGCATCTTCATATCGCTTAACAAACAACTTCAAAGTTCGCTCATATCCATCATAAGCACCATCTTCAATGTTATACTGGCCATTCATTCCAAATAGTTTTTTCTGCTCATCATATCGAGGGATAGCACCTTTAATATCTCCAAAATCAGTCACCACACTATCTGATATAGTGTTTGTGTTAAAAGTATTGATAATCAGATAATTTACTGCCATTAGATCCCCTCTCTAGCCATGATTCGTCCTTGACGTTGATAGGCATTGATGGCTAATTTTTCTCCATCTAAGTAAGTATTAGAGTCTTTGTTTGATATCTTCTCAAGCCAAGTATCTAAACTTGATCTCAGAATCATCATCTCAGATACCATTCTAGACTCAGTTGTGTCATATTTAGCGTTAGGCATCTGCAATGTGGATGTGATATCTTTACTGAAAGATGCTCCTGATCCAAAATCAAAATTATCACCTGTAAATGCATTTGAAATCCATCCAGCTACTCCTCCAACGGTTCTTTGCACATCTTTAAAACTATTTTGTAAAGAAGCATCAAATCCTCCCATGATAGCTTTACCAGCAGGTATCAGTAACTTACGGTCATAAGAAATAGGACCTTTGTGTTTACGGATCCAATCTGCAATACCACCGATAAAGTTCTTAACACCATTATACGCACTTTTCAATCCCCCTAAGAAGCCATCAAGAATAGCTTTCCCGGCATCCCAAAGGTTGATATTTGCTAGGCCAGAGAAAAATCCTTTAATACCTGAACAAAGGTCTTTAACTCCGTTTTTCATGGTATCCCATGCTTTTTGTGCACCAGTGACAATTCCATCGAAAATACTTCCAAGACCAGATTTAATACCTTCCCACATGCCTATTGCTGTAGATTTGATACCTTCCCATAATCCTGACATGAAAGATTTAAAACCTTCCCAAAGAGCTTTTGCGCTAGCTACGAAAGCATCTATAATGCCGAGAATAGCTTGACATATAGCATCCCACATTGCTATTGCAGTTCCCTTTATAGAATCCCAAATTCCAGATAAAAATGTCTTTAGTCCTTCGAAAGCACCAGTGAAGTACCCTATAATTGTAGAAATAATCCCACTAAAATAAGTACAGATACCATCCCAAATCATTGATATAGCAGATTTGATACTTTCCCAAATCAATCCTAGATCTTCACCCATTTTTGTAAAGTCTAAAGTTACTAAATCAATGATAAATAGTACCGCTCCCATTACAATACTTTTTATTAATTCCCAGGCCCCGCTGAAAATTGTTTTAATACCTTCGAAAATCTGACCCAGGCCATCTTTCATTCCATTCCAAATCGACATAAACACATCAATAAAAGGCTGGACAATGGCCATTACTGTTTCTGTAATTGTGGTCCATGCAGCTGTAGCGGTACTAGAAATACCTTGCCACAAAGTAACAAAGAATTCTACTATTCCATTCCAAGCGATTTTTATTCCTTCAATCACACTATTCCAGACTTCTACAGCCCCATTCCAAAGGTTTATTGCACCTTCTGAGATGGTTGTCCATAAACCTGAAAAGAACTCTACAAGACCATTCCACAAGCCTACTACAAAATCAACGAAAGCACTCCAAATCTGCTTACCCGTCTCTGTTTGGGTAAAAAACCAGACTAATGCAGCTACAACCGCAGTAATAGCAACTACTAAGGCTCCTATTGGGTTAGCAGCAATTGCAGCGTTAAAAGCTAAAACTGCACCTTTAACTGCTAAAAGTGCTGATTTGAAACCTGTGATGATAGATTGAATAGTTGTTATTGCTTTAAATGCCAAAAAACCTGCTAAGGCTCCGGCTAGAGCAGATTTGACAATATCCATAACTGTTTTATTCTCACGCATCCACTTTGTAAAATCTTTTACCTTACCTGATGCGTCAGCTAAAACTTTAGTAATGGCCTCAAAAGCTGAAGCTACTCCTCCAACACTATCTTTACTTTTAGCAAGTCCAAAAAGGTCACTGATGAACTCTCCGACAATCCCGGCAACGTTACTAATAACAGCACCAATATTTTCAAACATGGTACGGATATTATCACCAATGTTCACAATACTACTAGCTGTTTTCTCGTTTATTCCTAGCTTCTTTAAAAAATCTATATTATCTTTCTTACTCAATGATCCGAAAATCATATCATAGATAGTGCTGACCACTCCTCCTACTTTATCAAAAACATCATAAAGATCGTTCATAATGCTTTCTCCAATGTAGTCTCCGAAAAGCATGTGCATAAGCTCACTGAGTGCACCAGCTAAAACCTGGGGGATCCCTTTCAACACATTCCATACCATTGGAATAAGATTACCTACAAGGAATGTTTTAACGGTTTCAAAAAGTTGATGCAATGAAGGCATAATATCTTCGCCAAGAGCTAGTTTCCCTAAGACGTTTTGAGCTGCTGCTTTCATGGATGCGAACGAACCACTAAAAGTAGTCGCTGCCTCTTTAGCAGTTGTCCCGGTAATGTCTAGATTCTCTTGGATAGCGTGGATAGCTTGGTACACGTCAGATAGATTATTGATATCATACTTAACACCAGTCAATTTTTGTGCATCGGCTAGTAAGCGTTGCATTTCTGTTTTTGTACCACCGTATCCTAGCTTAAGATTGTCTAGCATTGTATAGTTTTGCTTTGCGAATCCTTGGTAAGCATCTTGAATACGGTCCATAGATGTCCCCATCTTATTGCTATTGTCTGCCATATCGACCATAGCCATGTTAGCAACATCTGCTGCCTTCCGAGTATCACCACCTAACGATTGAAGAAGGCTGGCACTAAAACCTGTTACATTCTCCATGTAGGCATTGGCTGATAACCCTGTTGTTTTATATGCCTCATTAGCATACTTTTTAACCACATCAGCAGAACCTTTAAATAAGGTTTCAATCCCTCCTAATGACTGTTGGAGATCTGCACCTTCCATCAATGATGAATGAATTAACTTACCAATTCCGGCAGCAGCAATCAGTTTTTTTGTGACACCAATCAGTTTTCCGGCCAACGACTCGCCCACTTCCTTACCAACTTGTGGGATATCCGCCCCAAGTTCTTTTGAGAGCATGCCTTTCATCCCACGAGCTGAAGGTATTATTTGCACATAGGCTTTACCTAATTCTGTCGCCACTAACTACCACCTCCAATCTTTTCTAACAATTTACTTCTGTATTCTTCAAATTCCTCTCCAGATGTAAATACCATCTGTTCCTTTTCCTTCTCAACCTTGAGAAGACTATCAACCATTGAAGCCGGACGGTTTTTGCCCTGTTGTCCATCTTTGGTTTTCATCCATACAAGCATAGATAATCGATCCAACATACTTGCCTGGATTAATAGATCAGTTGGTACATTCTGCCCTGACATTGCAACTTTTATCCTTGAATCATCACGCAGACCAAATGAAAAAACAGCTACCTGATATGCAGGTAGCTGTCTGTAATCATAAATGCGATACGTCTCAGCTAAATCACAAATCAAAGCATCTTCATCAGTTTTGATCATTCTGGAAAGGGTTACTATTTTTTTACATTCTGTGACTCGAAGATGTCCCGTACTTCATCCATCAACTTCTGAGTTGGTACAATTCCATCTTCACCACGGACGTGATCTTTCAATGCTGCCACCTGATCACCGAGTAACAATTTAAGCAACCGAGGTAGTACAAGAGGGTTTTCATCGATTTCAGCAATAGTTTCTACTACCTCATAGTTCTCCATCCGTTCCATACTGATATCGAATGGAAAACCTGTTTTAGTAGTCCCTTTAAATGATTTAGTTTCTGACATGTATTAAGCTCCTTTGATGTATTCGTAGTGAGTATTGCTTTCTCCATCTGGAAATGCTGTAAGAGTTGTTTGGTATCCGACTGTCTCAGCGTCTTTGTAAGAGATAGTTCCGATACCCGTTACTTTTCCTTCAGGAATAACAATACGTTTCATAGTACCATCTTTCAATACCATATCTACCACAACGCAATGGCTAGTTAATTCTTTTGAATTAGCCTTGATAGTGATACCTGTTTTAAGATCACCAGTCACATTATCCGCACCGTACACTTCCTTAAGAACATTGACGTTCAATGCCTCGATTAATGTATAAGTGAATGTATCGGGTTTTTCTGTTTGTGAGGAGTGTACGATATCACCACCCCATGCCTTGACGTTTTCAGATTCAGGGCTATTTTCGTTTTCCAAGCCATCCTCTGAGATATATCCTAGAGATAGAAATTTAGCATTTAAGGCGGTTGTAGCATCTGTTGGTAGAGGAGTTCCCTTAGGTGCTGAATAGATTGCACCCCCAATTTTAGGTTTTGCTGTCGTCACTAATGATGACGATGTTGTTTGAGTAGTTTGAGCTTCTGATCCCATTCCATTCTCCATTTCTTAAAAATAATTTATATCAAATACCGCTTGATAACGATATTTTTTAGTTTCTGTGTCTGTGAAATTGTAATCACTGTTTAGATGGATTCCACTGATCTCATTCAGTTCAACCATGTTTTCGATAACTTGTTTTAGTTTCTCATTCAATTCAGCAGCTTTCTGCATGCTTGTTGAATAACTCTGAAAAGCAAAAGTTGCAGTCTTAGCGTGGTTCTTCTTTGCTCCCCTAGTCTTTTCAAGGATTACAAACTCTTTTGGCATGTTAATTTCATGCTCAAAAAAAGACGGTACTGATAAATGACCGTCAAGATATTTCTTGATAACAATTTCAATCATTTAATTCACCGCCTTCAAAAGAGTATTGTTTTTCATATTGTCCTTCTTAGCTTTATAGGTCTTTGCACTAACCATTGCATTAGCACGATTTTTACCTACATGAATATCTTTTACATATCCATCACCGCATCTAGCTTGAATGTCAGATGCATATTGAGAAAGGATACTCTGCATAGGGGCAGATTTCATTAATTCAGCCACTCCTGCACGATTGAGTTTAAACTTAATATCACTCATAGCGTTCTACCATCACCTTCTTGTTCCAAGTTAAAGGAAGCATCTCCTCAATCCCTTCAAGAGGAATTCCAAAAGTTTTCCATTTCTTACCGAAAAATAAAACTTCTTTATCTTCCCAATCATGAAGATCACCTTTTGGTATTGCTAGAGTATACTCTGCTTTCCGTCCAGTTAGATTCATCTGGCTTGTGATATCTTCCGTTGAAGATGGAGATATAAGGACATTATCCACCAAAGTTTCAACTTCCTCAAAAATGGGATGACCAAAGTCATCCCTTCCCTTCTCAATGGTTTCTATAAGAGTGATCGTAATACCTTTAATTCGTCCCATAAAGATCAATCACCCCATATCTTTGCTTTTTGAAGCCTAACCTCTTTAGTTCAGACTCCTTGATAAACAAGCCACCACCAGGCACCAAATAAGAGCCACTAAAAGAATATCCCATAGCAGACTCAGCCATTTGTGTCATTGGCTCCTGATCAGTTGATGTCATTAATGTACGAGCAACCACATCCACAGTAACAGATTTCACAACACTTTGATAAGATGGGCTGTCAAGCACCATCTTATCTAAATCTTTGCTGACTTTCTTAGCTTCTTCACGAAGAGAATCTGACACTATTTTCAACAGCGCCTCTGCTCTCTTCCGTTCATCGAATTTTAAAGAACGCCACAAAGTTTCAAGGTCTTCTACTGTTGCAAATGTTGTCATTTTAACTATCCTTCATGCTGTTCTAAAAGAGCAAGTAAGTCAGCCTTCTTAGCTCCTTTGTCGTATTCGATTCCTAAACTGTCTAGTTTAGAGCGAATATCTGCCACTTTCATTTCTGAAACTTCTGTCCCGTTTTTATATTCACTACCAGCGATCCAATCGCCTCCCAGCACTGAATCAGTGGTGATTATTTCTCCTGATACTTTATTAACGTAAATCATTTCAAATCACCTTACGCTTTAACACGAGCAAATGCATCAGCATCAAGAATACCCCATCCGATAAACGCTTCAGCACGCAGCAAGATTTCATTGTAGGCTTTCAAGTCACGACCAGCTCCATCTGGATCACCATATTCAATGATTTCCATTGGGATATTTTCAGCATAACCCCATTTGAAACGGTTCTCAAAGTCACCAACGATTGCATGGTCTGTTTGAGCAGTTCCACCTGTAACAGTCAAGTTTTTGTTTACGTCTGATTTCATTCCGTAGAACGAGTCAGGATTTTGACCAAAGCGGAATTCTGGATATTGAGCCACACCATTTACTTTCAACTTAGCAAGTGATTGACCACCTACTGGAGAGATAGCCACACCAGTAACTTCTCCACCCTTAGCTACGATTTGTTGGACAGCAGCATCAATGTTATCGTCAAATTTATCTTCTGCATAAGTTACGATATTCCCAGAGATCAAACCATCAAATGAGTTAGTGTCACGGAAGGTTGCATCTGTAAGCCCTTTTGGCTCCAGACCGTGGATAGCAGCGATATCAAAAGCATCTGCGATTTTCTTAGCGAATCCATCAGCAAATTGTGAAAGGTATTCAAGTTGTTTTTCTTCAGAAGCATACTTAAATTCATCTGTGATACGTGCTTGGTATACAAATTTAAGCGGTTTAATTACCTTTGGTTCAATGATTGCTTTACCAGCACCTTTTTGTTGTCCTTCACCAACAATTTGAGCATTCCCTTCAAGATTAAAGATAAATTGCTCAACTCCATTAAATGGAATTGGTGTTTGAGATGAGAGCTTAGCAAGAACAGAACGTCCTTGCACTTTTGAAATGAGTTCTTTAACCAATTCTGGTTTAAAAAGCGTTCCTTGTTTTAATGAATTGTCTGTCATATTACATTATTCTCCTGTATTATTTAATTCTCGAAGCATTGACTTCATTTGCGATGTTTTATTGTCTCCAATTTGTGGTTCTACAACACGCATTGGTGCAACAGGTTCGACAGGTTTGATAAAAGATGCTAAGCGTTCTGCATCTGCTTTTAGACTTTCTTCATCGGTACCTTGCAAGCGATCAGCTAAGTCGAATGGCAAACCATTCTGTAATGCAATTCGAGTACGTAAGTTTTCCGTTTCATAACCGGAAATTTTAGCCTCAAGATCGGCAATTTGCTTGTTAGAACTTTCTGTCTCTTGCTTAGAAGTTTCTAATGCAGATTTTAGACTGCTATTTTCATCCTGTACTTGAACAACAAGAGCTTTTATATCATCGTAATCCGAGTATTTTTCTTTAACTCGTTCTAAACGATTCTTGATGATTGCATCAAGTTCCTCTTGCGTTTCAATAACCTTAAATTCTGACATTCTCATGTCTCCTTTCTCCTGCTTTCCCGGCAGTTCGGTAATTTTATCATCAAAAAAAGCAGTTCTGGGACTGCTACTTTTTAATAACTGATTTTTTGCTTTTTCTTAGGCTTAGTGGTTACACAAGCCCAATGCGCAAGCAAAGCGCTGTCCATCAAAGAAATATCCATATCGTCAAAATGAGAGCGATAACCAAAACCACCATTTGAACCAATATTACGCTTATCGCAGTTAGTAGCCACTTTTGATAGAGATGGTTGTCCAGCATGGCAGATATTTTTTTGATAAATACCCTGCTCCCAAAGAGCATTTGCCACTATGATCTCTTTAACAGTTGGTAAGATGACATTCTTAATTTTGTAGTCCTTCAATTCTTCATCTAGAATCTTTTGACCACTTGCACCGTCAATAACGATTTGGGCCACATCTGCACTACGCAGAAAAGCCACTAGCCAGTCATTCCCATTGCGCACCGATTGACAATCTATAACTTCGACAAAAAAACGTCCATCTTTCGTCCGAACTGCAACGCTCATGGCAACGTTTGTACCATCTTGTCCATACTTAATCCCAACAAATAATTGTCCGACAAGATCAGGAATATCAGATACTTTTAATTCGTTCCATTCTGTTTCAGATATAGCAGACTTCTGATTGTAAGTAGGCCAGAAACCTAGACGTTGAACATTATGATCTAGTTTATCTTCACCTAACTCAGCTTCTACTTTTCGTTCATTCAAGTGATAACCCATTGATGGATTTGAATGATACCAGGCATCCACATCGTCAATCTCTTTTTCTTCAGACACAGACCATTCAGCCCAACCAGAGTATTTCCCTTTACCGAATAAGCACGTTTCTCGATACTTAGTAAAGACTGTACCACTGGAAACTGGTGTAGGAGGAGTCCCACACATTATAGTCATTGGATTAGCACTATCGGTTACAGTATATTTCAAAGCAGATTCCTGCTCTGTTGTGTATTCCTGTGCCTCATCAATGATCAGCATATCGAATCCTTCACCAAGACCCCCATTTGATGTCCTGGTACGGAATTGGACCACACCACCAGTTTTATATAATTCAATCCGTTCCTGTCCTTTGGCACGGATAGAGTTGAAATCTTCACCATCCACATATCCCATTTTCTCTAGGTAACGTTTAACCTTTTCAAATGAGGCGTGAGAAGTGGAAATACGATGAGCTGTGTGAAGGATGTTTAGTCCTTTATGCAGCCCCCAAATCTCCAAAATGTAAAGAAGCTCTGACTTCCCGTTCCGTCGAGGAATAGAGTATCCAAATTTCTGATGCACCCATAAGCCATTTTTATCAACAGCCATCATAGGTAGTAGAAGGTTTTTTTGCCAAGAATAGCAAGAAAGACCAGTTTTTTCGTAAAGATCAATCGCTTCATTTGCTAATGAATTTTTCTTGACGTATTTTAAAATCACCGATTGAGTAGGATTCTGATTGCCAAGTTTCTTCCTAGCCATACTATAACCTTTCAATCGTAATCGCATGATAACCCTATCGCTGGGAGATATCAGATCACCTCCTAATTAAAACCACAATAAAAGCACCCTTTCGAGTGCTTCAGTATTCTTATTTTCGGTCTGAAAAGAATTCAGCCCAATATGGATTTTCTTTACCAAAGATTTCAACCTCTTCTGAAGTCATGTTTTGAGGGTAATCTTCAAAAAGGTTATAGAACTTTTCCTTATCAAACGTAAATAACATCAACCCTCTAGCAAACCATGACGTATCAACCCACCAAATTTTGTCATCATGATTTTCTTTATAGCAATATTCAGACCAGTTTATTTCTTCATGATCATCTTTCATGGCCTTCAATTCCTTTCATTTGTTTAGAACCGGCTGTGTTAATGAAACTCAATATATTATGGAACTCAGGATTATCTTTCAATGAATCCGAATCAATAATACAACTATCCACCTCATATTTACCGTGTCTGGTACTATGCGTTTTTTTACACTTGAATCTTTCTTTCAAAACAATGTTATCTATTGGTTTAAACCCGTTTGATATTCTGGATTGTAATTCCAAATATTCGAAACGGCCTTCATTTTTTCTTATGATAGCCGCATGTCTACCTGCCGCTAAATAATATTCATTCCCAGATTCTACCTTTTCCAACAATTCTCTGACAGCAGTAAAGTCATTTGTATGTTTAACAACATGCATTTTAACACCAGGAAGATTTCCTATCATTTGGATTCTACTGTTTCTAGCAAAAAAGTCACAGCTTTCCCCTCCTCGAAAATCTAAAACGGTATAACCACCTTTATTACCTATGTAAGCAAAAGCTGCGGATGAACATGATCCTTTTGTTTTATCTCCACCACCAACAGCAGCAATGATTTGCTCCTCAGTTAGTTTTTTAGGACTTTTTTTGATAGGATTCGAGGTAATTCCTTCTTGAAGCGCAAGTTTTCTCACTTCGCTCATTTGAGATTTCCCATTGATATCTTTCCTTGCTTCTATCTTATCACTTTCATCTGTTTTTCTCCAAATTTTACTCCAAATGTCTTTAACTTTCCCGCTTTTTGGATCATAGTCAACAGTACAACGACAATGTTGATGTCTTCTATAAACATTCTTTGGAACTTTTGGATATTTATAGCTACCTTGAACCTCTTGACACCAATCACAGCAATGGAGATAAGATTTTCTAATAATTTCGGGTTGTAATCCAGATTTATGATGAAACTCAGCATTTTTTTGAATACTATCATCAATAATTGATTGCGTGAAATTGACAATAGGCTCACCGAGCAGCCACCTTACATCTTCAAAATTATCTTCAGACGAAAAGCGATTTACGATACCATCTATTCGATCTTGATTTAGTAAAGGAATTTGAACTTTAAGCCCTATTTTTGCCTCTCTGTTCAAATTTTCCTGAACATCTCTAGTATAAGCGCTTATTATCTCATAATTACGACCCAGCACGTCCATCAACAAACGTTGAGCAATATTGTAATACATTTTACCATCTGGTAATTTATCGGCGCTTAGAGAAGCTTCCAGAGCCTTAGAGAGAATTTCTCCAACTTCGATAGCGAACTCATTCGCTGTCTTATAAGTTGCTTTTTTGGCCTGTAGTTCTGCAAAAGCTCGACTGACAACTTCGCTCTTCCCATATTCACTTTCAAAACGATGCTGTACTTCCTTTAGAATACCAGGTAATACATCATGTTCCATCTGGTTCTCCTTCATTTGTCACAGGAACAGCAGACATATCACCAGCAATACCTGTAAGATCTCGAACCGTTTCAGCATTGATATAGCCAGGCAAGGCTTGATTCAATTTAAGAGCACCATCACCAATCATGGTCATCATATTAGCATCCGCTTCAAATAATGGTTCCCATTTCACGGTTGTTTTCACGAATTGGCTTCTTTCGTAATGAAATTCATCACGCAAACAAGCAGCTACATAAGCTACATTTAGGAAACCAGCACCTAATGATCGCTGAGCCTTTCGACCTGCTAAACGCAAGTTCTCATGACTAGCTTTAATCGCTTCTACAGATGATGGGTTATCTGAAACGAATCCCAAATCATCCAAGGTCAAACCCATTTCTCCAGCAAATCCAGCTGCTGCTGTCCTCAATTGCTCTGTGAATGGTGTCATGCTAGCAGTCGTAAACTGTCCGATACTTGGTTTTTCTCCAGTATCACTTGCTGAGATAGTTAGTAGGCTAGAAACTGTTGCTTTCCACTTTTCTAATGGTTCTGCATCAGGATCCAGGCCAATGATATATTTTTGTGGCCATGAGTAAAATTCAGCAGTAATATCAGCACGTTCTAGAGTCCGTTTAGCGTATTTTTGATAATACATCCCTGCCCTAGTAATCCGTGAACGACCAAAAGGACGAACTGCATCTGGCCTGTGAATAACAGGGACCAATAAAGGAATATTAGCAGGGTTCTTGACTGAATAAGGCTCTTCATCTTTTGGAATGAAGTGAGTGGCATTCGACTCAAAATATGCTTCCAAAGTTGGTTGTCCGTAATCATCACGAGCTAATACTGCATACCCTTCATTTAACAGTCCAGTGATCGGATCAATAATTCCTGTTGCATTGCTTGATTCAATCACCTGCAATCGCACTTCTTCATTATCCCCTTTCGAAAGGTAGATAAAACTACACGATCCAATCAAAGCGGATAAGATTGCACTATCAAAAAAGATATCCGGGTTATTTTGTTCAAAAATCTCAGTAACTTCAAAATCATCATTTTCGAACTTTCTAAACACTAGACGATCTGCAAGGCTATCAACCCCCTTAGCAGTCCACCCCAACGTTGATTTGTATTGAGCACGGACATTTATAGGGATAGTAATCCCTATGGGGTTGTCATTATTTTTCATAGCATAATGCTTATACCGCAAATTAACTCTAGGCCTGCAAAATTCTAATTTTCTTCTGAGATATTCAATTCCTCTTAGTTCCAATTTCTTATCCTTTCGTTTTGGCACGAGAAAATATGTACAGTGACGGCGTGAAGCTCGGCCAGAACCGAGGGGAGGGGGTAACCCCCCTATCAGTTCTGGGTCAACTGTGGTATTTCAGCCAATTGGTTGATTGTGGCAAATTGCGATTTCCAACAATTGCATTTTTTTCAAAATTTTGTTCAGCATATAACTTATCAGACTTTTGTCTATTGCATTGCCAATGCGCAAGCTGTAAGTTCTTGATGTCTGATGGATGTCCATTCCTATTCACTGGAATGATGTGGTCTATCACTGGGGATAGTGGGTGAGGGTACCTGAGGGATTTATCTACAGGCTGGCCACAGATCCCACAGGTATTCTGAGTCTTGAGTAGTATCTTCTTATTCTTTTCAAATGCTACTCGATGTGGTCCGTTACGGTCTGCCCGTAGTTCTTTCATTGTATACCTCGATTGTCTTCTCTGTTTTATATCATCCTGCACACCTTACCCTCGTTCCCTTATTCGGTATCAATACCCTGGTATTGAATAGTGGGGGGTATTATTTTGTTAGATAGGGGGGAGTAAATTAATGAGGGAGGGTGTAATTATTAGGCCTGGTATTTTTAAGTTGATGGGTGTTATTTTATTAGAGGGGGAGGGTCTTTGAATTTAACATATCTTATATTCTGTTAATTTGAACCATAAGACTTTCCACCTTACTCTCTCATAGATAAGTGAGCCATCATCAATAAATGAATTTACTTTATTTCATTTTGTTAAATACGTGACCTTAATAAGCAAAATTCAGCATGCTATTATCTAACTCATCCTGCTTGAACCCTATATAACCAAGTGTGATATCTGGTGAAGAATGATTAAATAACTCCATCAATATTCCAACATTTTGATTCTTTCTGTAGTGATGGTATCCAAACGTTTTCCTCATGGAATGTGTTCCGATATTTGTTAAACCAATGTGCTCTCCTGCATCCCTCAAGATCTGATATGCTGCCACTCTACCAATGTGTGTTATTCTAAGCCCTTCATTGCTCACCTTCTTTCTCGAAGGGAACAAGTAATCATAATCCTTTAATTCATTTTCTTTTATATAATGATCCAGGGCTTTTCTTAGAGCTGGGTTAATAGCGAATCTCTTTGTTTTACCTGTCTTGCGTTCGGTAACTTCAATGTGAGTTCCTTTAACACTTCTTACTTTCAAGGGCAGGATATCACTAACTCGCATTCCTGAATACAGCCCTGTAACCATCATTACATAGTCTCGTTCATTCTTACTCTTTAAGTAATCCTTCATACGTTCAATATCATCTGTATCCCGAATCGGTTCTACTTTACGCATTTACCTACTCCTTTCAAATAAAAATAGTCAGTCCATTAGAACTGACTTAAAATATTAGCTGTATGGGATTCGAACCCATGCCACCCCGAATCTCTCTGGTGAACAGCTAACCAAAAATACTATTAGGAGATCTACAAAAAACTACCAGGCCACCGCCTTCATTTTCTGATAATACTATTTTAAGTCATATTTTGTGTTATGTTTACCGTATTTTTACCGCAAAAATACCGTTTTTTTATTACATACTAGCTCAGCATCTCGATACTGCTCTGCAAACGCTAATAAAGCATTGTTGTACAGTTCCTGAAATTTAGTCCTCTCTATACCTAGATAGTTGTAAATTTCGTAGTTTAGATCTTTTTGATTTTTAAGAAACTTGGAAAATAGTATATATCGATAAGTAGGATTGAATAGCCTGCTTACCGCTTGTTCAATTTCTTCTAACTCCATCATTGCATCCACACGTCGAACTGCTAAATTTTCGACAGCTTTATTAGGTCCTGCTCCTCCCCTGGGTTGAAATGTGAATTCCTGCGTTACTTTTTGAATTGGGTCATCACATGCTATTTCTCTCCAGCGTGGATATTCTGAGAGCTTTTTCTTAGACCTTCTTATTGTTTCTTTTTCATCGATATCATCAAAAAGCTGCATTCTTCACCTCCGTTTCCTGAATCGCTATATCTGTTAGTTTATCTTGCTTTCCACTTCCGATTTTGTTTCTTAATCTTAAAATCTTTAACGATCTTCTTCCACTCGCTATCACATGAAGAATGTATGAAGTAACTTATTCTTTCTTTAAGTTTTTTATTTTCTACCTCAAGAGCTTCAATCTCTTTGTAGCATCGTCGAACTTCTTCACGATAGAAATCATCAAATATAATCATATATACCTCCTAAAATGGAAGATCATTATCGCTGATATCCATTGGATTTGAAGCATAAGAAGGTGGCATTTGTTCCATCATCGAATTTTGATTGCCGGAATTATCACGTTTTTCTAGAATTTGAAAATTCTCTGCTACAACCTCTGTGACATAAATACGTCTACCATCCGTTCCTTCATAGTTTCTTGTTTGGATACGTCCAACAATTGCTACAAGGTACCCTTTCTTGGTCCAGCTTGCAAAGCGTTCTGCTTGTTCACGCCACATCACGCAATTTACAAAATCTGCATCGTATTCTCCATTGGAATTTTTAAAATTCCGGTTGCAAGCTATTGTAAATTGTGCAGTAGCAATATCTGAAGGAGTGCGTTTCAACTCTACATCCTTTGTCAATCTTCCGATTAAAGTTACATTGTTAATCATTATTCTTATCCTCCTACTCCGTTCTGTTCGGCAATTTCTTTTAACTTCTGAGCACGTTCATGCTCACGCATTTGATATTCACGATTTAATTTATTTAGAATAGTATCCTGCATTGTATTTTTTTCAGCCATGCGCTGGATACTTAATTCGTGCTCTTCTACTTCCCATTGCAAATCCCTATTTTCTTGCTCAAGTTTTCTTATTCGTGTGTTTAGATTTATGCTTGATAGAAAGAGTATTAAAAATAGAGCTGCAATATTAACAATCAGTAATTGATTTTTGTTCATACTCTTCAATCTCCTTGTCTAAATCTCTGACTTTACGTTTCATCCACTCTTTGTTCGCTGTGGCATTTTGTTTTCCTATTTGATTACATAAAGATATGAACAATTTCTCATCTTCTAGTCTTTTTTGATAGGCATTTCTTGTTTTAACTAATGTCTCTAATTTCATCTTTTTTATCATCCTCTATATTTGATAAAACAGCCACCAAAATGGCCCAAATCAAGCCAGAAAGCCAGACTGCTGCGAGTAGTATGTAGATAAAGTTTTGAAGGGTCATTGGTTGTCCTCGCTTCCGTATCCAACTAAATAAACTACCTCTTTTGGGTTAATGCATACATTCTTAACACGCATTAAATGTCCATTGTTGAATTGACTAACCAATCTAGTTAAATCTTTCTCACTGCATCCATCTGCCTCAATCTTATTACCGTTTTTTAAATGAAATATAATATTCATTGTTTTGTTCCTCGTTTATTTTTCTAACGTTTTGATTACATTTTCAATATGTTCTTTCTTCTTCTGCAACTCTTCCAAACTTTTGACTTCTAATGCTTTTTTAATAATTTCAAGTTGTTCAATTTCTTTTTTAAACTTTATAAGGCCTTCAACTTTGCGAGCATAATCCCTAAAATTATTTGCCCAGTCATATTCTTCCCAACCAAAAACTCTTGAAATTTCTTGTTTTAAGTCATAGTATTTTCTTTCTAAATCTCTATTGACCATCGCTTGAGAATACATAATGTAGAATGTCATAGCTGAAATCAGCAAACAAGCAAAGAACATCCCCCAAAACATCAAATCTTTCATTCTTCCACCTCCTCGGCATTTTTAAAAGTAAATCCAACTCCATACATCAACAAGTAACTTTGAAGTCTTACAAAGTCTTCAATCAATTCCGCTTCTTGCATATCGTATTCAGCGACTTCATTTAAAAAATATTCTATGTCGTCATGTTGCACACTGCCGTACTCTGTTCTTGTGTGATTCATTTCAAATTCGAAACCATCTACATCAATTATGTAATGAATCCCATCTGTCGAATTTTCGTATTTATAATTTTTAATAATCATCCTTCCACCTTCTCTATCTCATAAATTTAGGTATATTGCCGCAATATTCTTCGCAAAACCAATACTTTCTACAACATTTGTCGTAGTCATACTCTTCTTTAACCATTAATTTTTGTTTTAATGTTTTTCTGTATTTTTTAGGACATGAAAACGAAAAGTTTTCGTCATGTTGATTAAACCAAGCCATGAAATATCTGAAAGAGTATTGATAATGTTTTCTTTTTTGTCTAAAGTTCATCATTCCTCGCTTCTAACCACAGTTAGATTTCCTGTTTTTTTCCCTTGAGCATGCAATTCTGCATAATACTTAAGCATACCTGCATCTTTGCCGATAATACGACTCAATTCTTTGAGTGGCCCTCGACAGATGTATCTGCCATCTTTATATAATTTGTAATCTGCTAACTCTTCTGGATCCCCAACAATGGAACTTTCTGTCACACCAAAATAATCACAAAGGCATTGAACTTGAAACTTTCCTAACTGCACTCTACCATTTAACCATGAAGTAACTGCATCTCTCCCATATCCTAATTCAAAGGATAATTGATGCCTAGTCATACCTCGACTTGCTAGGAGTAATTGCACTTGTTGTTTAGCATGTTCAATCTGATTCTTTGTGTACTTGCTCATTCTCTAACTCCTTTACTAAAGAACTGAGGAATGCTAAAGATTCTTTTTTACCTGCGATTTCCTCAAGAACCCATACCAAATTGCGGAAGGCTTTTTTTACATCCTCTATGCCGTTCTTCTTTTGGAATCGTAAAAGGTATTTCATTGAATTTCCCCAGGCCCAACCTGCCTTTCCTGCTAAATCACCTATGAAGTTTTCTATTACATCAATTGCCTCCATCCCATTTTTCCCATGATAATGGCTGGGGTTGTTGATAGTATCATACTGTTTCACTTTGTTTTCGCCCATCATAAATCCTCCTCTTTCACCCAAACACCGTCAACTAAGCGCCCTGTTCGATCTTTGATCTCTTCGTATGCCAAGCCTAAACACTCTGTGAAATCGATATTCAAAAACTTAGATACTCGAATCAATTCAAATGCTACATTTTTTAATTGATAATTTTGGCGACTAAAGTAAGCAGCAACTGATTGATCTAGCAATAAAATAAAATGATCTTCTTCCTTGTTAGAATTCGTAGAAGGAACTGATTCTGTATCTGGAAATACTTCTTTCGTATCAATTCCTAATTGTAGAGTAAGGCCAATTAACACTACAGCAATGTCTCCGATGCTATCTTTTACAACGTCATCTTGTTTTTTTGCTAGCCCACTAGCTAATTCCCCAATTTCCTCAAACAATTTTAAAAATTGTTTATCAGGATTCTGAGTCTGTAAATTACGATCATAAAACCATTTTTGAGTTTTCTTAATTAATTCAACTAATCTTTTATTTTCCATTAATACCTTCTGCTTTCCATCCCATCAGGGAATTTAAAAATATGTTTACTTGCACCCTTAAAAATTCTATCTGCAAGTGCTGGATTATAGATTTTTTTGATATCGCTACTAGATAAGTTCGTATTGATAAAAGTTGTCTGTCGATTGTCCAAAATCTTGAATAGGACCCTTTGTCTCCATTCATTTGCTTGCTTAAGATTATCACTCATACTACTTTCCTTACCTAGATCATCAAGAAAAAGATAGTCTACATTGCTAAGCATTTCTACAGCATGACTTTCTGTAAAGTCGCCTTTCCCACCAAAGCTATTTTCTATCTCAGTAAATAGTCTAGTTACCGATACAAAAACAATACTTTTAGGAGTACCTATGTCCTTGAATTTATTATTCAGAGAAGAAGCTAAAGCAATTGATAGATGACTCTTACCAACTCCAGGAGGGCCAGTGATAATAACATTCCCAGTTTCTCCCTTCACATAGTCTCTCAGCATCCTTTTTGAAAAATTTAAACCTTGCTCTGCACTCTGATTATCAGTGCTAAAGTTCTCTAAATTTTTTCCGATCAATTCATCAGGAAATAAACTAAAACGACTGAATACTTCAAATGTTTGGGCTAATTTTGAATTAATTGCTGACTCATTATTTAACTTTTTCTCTATTCGTTTAATTTCTTCCTTCTCACACTCTGGACAAACCTGCAAATATTTCAATTTTCCAGCAATAACTACTGGACTCTCCCATAATTGGCAAGAGTGCACTTCACAGATTTTATCTAGTAGCTTTTTTCTTTCAATATCTTTTAGAACTTCCATTAGAATCCTAGCCTTTCATCAACTGCTGAAGCAAATGAGCGGATATTTTTTGGTATGCTACGATTAAGATAACTATCAAACTTATTCCCAAAAAGCGTTTGAGGTTGTAGATATCGTTCATAATCTGTTCCCATCCATGTAGCTGCCATAACATTAACCACATGTTTAAAGTCTTTTAGTTCATAACCTTCCTTCAAGCGTGCCTTAATGTATTTATGATGGCTAGCTGTATTTTTGTTGAAATTCTTCTTTGTAACCTGATTGAGATAAGTAATAACTTCCTGACAAAACGACTTAATATTGTTATTATCAGTATCGTTAATATCTATCTTGTTTGTCTGTACTTTTTCCAGTTCAAGAACTGTATTTTCTACAGCTCCATGCTGTACTTTTTCCAGTTCAAGAACTGTATTTTCTACAGCTCCATCAACTTGACTGATATAAATTCTATTTGGTAGATTATTTCCTTGTCGAATTTCTTCCAGTAAACCCACCTCTCTTAATTCTTTCTTCACTTTAATGATTGTTTTTTCACTGCTATTTAAATCAATCATTAATTGCTCATTTGTATAATATTGAAAAACATTTCCCTTTCTGTCATGCCAGCCATTTTTTACCGATAGTTCAAGCCTACCAAACAGTAACATATACATTAATTTTGCATTGTTGCTAAGTTTTTTATATTTTTCGTCATAGATAAATGGTTTAGGAAATTTAAAGAAAGCTAGAAAGCCTGCTACTTCAGATTTTTTAATCATTTAGTTTACCTCCATATTTGTAAATTTTGTAAATTCTTTGTGGAAGAATAATTTGACAGTACCCAACCCTCCATGACGGTTCTTTTCAAAGATTACTTCTGTCACATTATCATCTTCCTCTTGCCCCTCACGACGGTAGTAAGAATCTCGGTAAAGAAATGCTACAATGTCAGCATCTTGTTCAATTGATCCTGATTCACGAAGATCTGATAGAACAGGCCGTTTGTCATTCCGTTGTTCTACTCCACGAGAAAGCTGACTAAGCGCAATCACTGGCACTTTTAATTCCTTTGCTAAAATCTTTAATTGTCTTGAGATCTCAGATACTTCTTGCTGTCTATTTTCTTTACCTCTGCCAGTAATCAACTGTAAATAATCAATAACAATCAAACCTAACTCTCCTGTTGTTTGAGCTAATTTCTTTGATCGTGCTCGGATGTCAGAAATTCTGATGCCAGCGGTATCATCAATATAGAGTTGAGCCTTTGATAACTGTTCCTGTGCTAAGAGCATTCGCCTCCACTCACTGTCAGATAACTTTCCTGTCCGAATGTGATAGGCTGGAATCACTCCTTCAGCGGATAGCATGCGTTCTACTAGACTATCAGCCCCCATTTCAAGTGAGAAGATAGCTACTGGTTTACCTGCTCGTATTGCGACATTCTGTGCAATATTTAGAGCAAATGCTGTTTTCCCCATGGCAGGTCTGGCAGCCAAAATAATTAAGTTGTCTTCGTGTAGTCCTGTTGTTATTTTGTCAAAATCGGTAAAACCTGTAGCAAGGCCAGTAACATCCCCAATGTGCTTAGATCGTTCATCAATTCTGATATTAGTGGAATCCAATACGTCCATGATGTTTCTAAAACCTGAGTTTTGATTAGCACTTACCGATGTCAGTGTATTTTCAAGTCTTACTATGACATCATCTAGATCTTGGTGATCCTCATATACTGTTTCAATAGCTTTACCTAGATCATTGATGACCTCTCTTGCTTTAGCTTTTTCGGCCACAATCTTTGCATAATGTTCAATGTGAGCACTAGTAGGAACTGAATTGATCAAACTAGCAAGAAAAGCCATTCCACCAATACGCTCAAACTCTCCAATAGAGTCAAGTGCTGATTTTACAGATACAGGGTCAATTGGCTCTCCCTTGTCTGCCAATTCTTCCATAATGTTGAAGATAATACCGTGAGATAATTTATAAAAACTTTCTTGTGTGAGAAATTCGGATGCGATAAATATTTTTTCTGGATCAACGAAAATTGATCCAAGTACCGCCTGTTCAGCTAGTAAGTCGTGAGGCAGGATATTTGTTTTTTCTGCCATTTTATCGCTCCTTATCTACGATACCCAAAGCGCATTGCTTGACGAGCTTCTTCGATTTGTTGTTTTTCCTTGATCAACTTTTTTAATTCCCGTTTTGACTCTTTGCATCGTTGGCTAATTGCACTTACCATGATAGCCTCAAACAACACAACGATTACCAATACACCAATAATAATTTCATTTAACATTTTCTGATCTCCATTTCTTGTTATATTTATCTAAATAACGATATTACTTTGAATGAATTGATCTAATTCATTCTTATCGATGCGTTTTGTTCCATCAATTTGATAAAGATTCAATCCCATCTTGATCCATTTTCTGATGGTATTTGAACTACAATCCGCATAATGTGCTGCACTTTCTAGTGATAACCAACGCTTTTCTGCTATCTCCTGATCTAAGAATTCAGTGAAAGATTCTTTAAATTGAACTCGAACCACTGATCTTATTCCGTTTTCAAATTCTTCACTTAGAATATTCATTGTCAACTCCAATTTGTGATATAATTTAAGTAGTTTATTTTTGTTGAGCGCTTCACTTGTTTTGTGAAGTGCTTTTTTTGTTTTATGCCACGTAGCCATTCAAAAATTTATTAATAAAGTATTGCTGACCTTTACCAGTGACCTTGACGGTCCTACTAACTGAGATATGACCGTCTGGATGTGTGATGGTAGACTCTTTGATTTCAAAGAGTTTCATTTCCATGCTACGTTGTGTCGGCATATTCCAGTCAGAGCCTCTTCGCTTGATAAGATAGCCATTTTCACGTAGCCAGACAAACAGACGATTTCCACCAATTTTGTATCCATTTTGGCTGATTAGTTTAGCAAGATCACCGACTAAGATTGAAGAATGACTTGCGCTCACTGCATCAGCAAATAGAACTTTCGGCTTATCAGCTTCAATCTGCGTTTCAAGTTTATGAATTTTCTTGTCAGCCATCAGTAAGGCTCTTGCCATAATCTTCTCTGGACTATTGAAGTCTTTTTCTATTTGGATGAAGTACTGTCTGACTTGCTTTCCACGCTCCGTTCGCTGGATCATAGCAATTTCTTTTGCCATGTCTAGCTTAATGATGTGGTCCAATTTGTTGTGCCCACCTCGGCCTGTTTGCGTTCCAAAATTGGAAAGCAAAATATAATCTTGATTTTCTACAAAACCATAGTCAGTCATTCTATCAAACCATGTTGTATAATTTGAATTAACCCCTAAAGCATCGTGTAGTTGTCTGCCTGAAACTACAGGCTCCTGACTATCATTCAGGGTTACATTGATAAGTTCGTTCATATCCCTTCACCTTCTATCGGATCTTAAAATCTTCAATCACACGAGCAATGAATTGGTTAGCTTGTGGATTTTTCAACTTTCCATTTAGGATATTGGTAACATCCTGACGGGTCATACTATACTGTACAGCTAATGTTGCCATTGACAAACCATGTTCTTTCAAATAATCTCTGACCTTTTGACGGCCACCATCCATATTAGGCATCTCGTTTCCTCCTTTTTTGTAAGTAAAAATAATGAACTATTTTTTTGGAATTCATTGTCTGCTCTAACTTTTAGCAAATAAAACCTTTACAAATCTTCTTACATTTAGTATAATAACGTTACCTTTATAACAGAAAGGAGCTGATGCAAATTGGCAGAATTTTTGAAAGGTACTGTGTCTCAGTAAAATTTGGATTCATCTGTAGGTTTTCCTTTTGCCTACCGTACCTGACTAGCAGGGTTCAATAGGAGAGCTATCTTTTTCAGGGCGTCTTAGCTGGACGACCCAAATAGTAGTTAAATCAGCTGTCACTTTTATAGTGGCGAAAAAGCTAGACTCTAAAATCGAGAATCAAATTCTATTTCAACTGCAGGTCCGGGGACGATACCGGCGAAGTGTTGTTGACTACTGCTATTAGTTTGAGCAGAACAATTTCCGTAACGTACCCCAGATAGCAGCTGAGGTGCGTTTTTTATTTGTGTAAGAAAATGAGTTAGTAAATTAATTTATAAAATCCTTGACAACTTTCACCCAAAAGGTTAAAATGTAGGCATAGTTAAAAACTTGATAAAACGCAATATCTATCAACTATCTTGCTCGCCAAAGCTGTTTATTTTAGATAAGTTTTACTTCGTTTTTTTCTAACTCACTAACTTACAAAAACTATTTTACACCCAATTAGGTGTATTGTCAACACTTTTACACCTAAAAAGTTGAAATATTTTTTGTTATGCTTCTGAAAGGTTGATTTGACAATGTTTCCGACATACGAAAAAATTAAAGAACTTGCCGATAAAAGGGGAATTTCTCTCACGAAACTAGAAGAGGATTTAGGTTACAGCAGAAATACACTCTATAAGTTGAAATCTCAAAAACCTAACGCTGAGAGAATATCGGAAATCGCTGACTACTTCAACGTGTCCACCGACTACCTATTGGGACGCACTGAAAATCCAAAAATTGCGAAAGATGGTGATGCTTCTGCACCATTAGACCTCAGAGACATTGCTGCGCAATCTATGTTATTCGATGGTAAACCACTTACTGAAGAGGATATTGATTTTATTACAGCAGTCTTGGAGGCCCACTTAAAAAATAAATAGAGGTGCATTTTATGACTGTAAAAGAGCTTTGTGCCCTTGAGGGTGTGAGCCTATGCTACTTTGATGGAAGCGAATGGCACAGCCCAGGCTTCTTCAATCCGGCATTAAAAGTCCTTGCTATAGATATCAATCTATCGGAGCAAGATCAAAAACAAGTAGCCCTACATGAATTGGGACATAAAGAACATAACCCAGTCCAGTATGAGATTAATAGGGAGTTGTGTGAACTTCAAGCTGATCGTAGCATGATTCATCATCTATTAGAAGAAGAATTAAAGACTCTGGATGATGTATCAGAATTTAATTACATCCATTTTATGGAACGGTATAATTTAAAAACCATCGCTAACGAAACGATGGTGATTGATGAATATAGGTCTTTAATTGATTAAAAAAGGAGAAATTATTATGGGATTTTTTGATAATGTTAAACAAGAAAGTTCTTTTTCTGGAGCTTCAGGAGTAACTGGATTGAACTATGTTGTGCTTCAAGTGACACTTAAAGAAAAGTTATTTGGTACTGGATCTGGAAACCTCACTGAACTTGAAGATGTGATTAACAAACAAGCTGCTAAAGGATACCGACTCCATACCATTAGCACAGCTAACGGGGGCAGCAAGGGCCTAGGTGGAGGAGATCGCATCCAGGCTACAATGGTGTTTGAGAAAATTATTTAGTTAGATCTTTTTATTATCACCTTCACAAAAGATATTGGAGAAAATATGAAAGAAATAATTTATTTAGATACAAATCTAGTTAATTCATTATTAGCACAACTTAACTCAGGCCTGATTACAAAATTAGTGAACGAAGATGGCGAAAGTGACGCTAGGACAGAGGGGAGCACAGAACAAGCTACAAAAAAAGGTTCAGTCGGTATTTCAGCCTTATTAAAAGCTGAAGGTGATTATTCTTCTACAACAATAGATAACTATAACTTTGTCTTTTCCAAATCAAACAAAAATTTAGTAGAAACTGCACTTGATGATTACTCATTAGATTTGCTTATCAATGGGCTTGAAGCAAAACAACTCATCAAACTAACTGATTACAAAGACGGTGACTTAATTTCTACATCTGGAGAATTGACAGCTTTCAACTTTGAACAGTTAGCTGAAGCAAGCGACCTTGAAGAAATTGGATTTATGCTCCCAGGATATGACGAATTTAAATCACTGCGCTCAGAATATTCAAAAATAAAAGATAAACAAAAGTATTTAGCAAGAACAAAAGACATTCAAAAAGAGCTTGAAACGAACGCTTGGAACAATTTTGATATACTAAAAAATATGTCAGCTTACTTAAAAAAATTATTACCTGAAACAAATTTAGTTAAGATTAACGATACCTTTAGTATTTTGCCTCTAGAGTTTCTTAGAGTTCAAAATATCCAACTCAGCTTTATGCAACTAGGTAAAAGAAAAATAAAAATGTTAGGTATTTGTTCATCAACTATTGACGAACAAACAACTAACGACTTATCATATATGAGTGATGGTAACAAAATAATAAAACACGCACCGACTACAATTCTAAGTATTATGCTTAGTTCGTTTGGTGTCATTAATGTAGGAGACCACCTAGTAAGACCTATTGCTATTTATTTCGAGGACTAAATAAGTGACCATATCTTTGATTGAACAGCTCTCTTTTTAAAGTTAGTTCTTCTTCACCGACTTGGATATCCTTATGAATTTTATCAGCGAACTCCTTGTGATGCAATTCCATTTCTTTTATAGATTGCTCTATTTGTTTTTGTTCTTTGTTAATACGAGTAAAAAAAGAAAACATGTCACTGCACCACCTTTCAATATTATTTTACAACGAAGATTAACAAAAAGCAATAAAAATCCCCACACCGCCTGCAAGCTAAAATGTGAGGATGTGCTGTATAGAAAGAATGGCATTAAAAAGCCCTCTTTACTATACCCATTTTAACAAGAAATGAGGTAAAAATCAATGATCAAAAAATATAAAAAAGGTGATGGTTTCGCTTACTATTTTAAAGCCTATCATGGAATTGATCCTTTAACTGGAAAGAAGATTGTAACTCTTAGGCGTGGTTTTAAAACCGAACGCGAAGCTAGACTTGCTGAAGCTAAGTGTTTGGCTGATTATGAGAAGAAAACATTTAGAACCAGAAATACAACTACTACTTTCAAACAGGTATATGAAACGTGGAAAGAGCATTATAGAAATACAGTTAAAGAATCTACCTATGTTAGCCAAATTGACAAAGCAGATAGACTTATTATCCCTCATTTTGGAGATAAGCCCATAAATAAAATTACTCTATCCATGTGCCAAGCTCAGGTCAATAAATGGGCTGAGGACTATAAGAGATTTTTTGGGATCATCAGCATTGCTAATCAGATATTTGATTATGCTATATCTATGGAATTGATTGATAGCAATCCAATGAGAAAAACTCTAAAACCAAAAAGAAAAAAGAAAGATAAGGAAGAGCTTGAACAATTCTATAATAAAGAAGAACTAAAAACTTTTTTCGAAATGGTCCAGGAACTTGATGACATAGAAATGCTCACTTTCTTCCGTTTGTTGGCTTTCACAGGAATGAGGAAAAACGAAGTGGGTGCATTAAGATGGACTGATATTGATTTGGAGAGTGGACAACTAAAAGTTAATCAAACACTAGCTAAGGGTGAAAACAATAAAATCATATTTCAGACTCCAAAAACGAAAAAAAGCCAGCGAACAATATCGCTGGATCCAAAGACTATTGATATTTTGAAAGATTGGCACAAATACAGTACAAAAGGCTTATTATTTAAAAATGAATCAGGCAGCCCTAAAAGTATTGTGCATGTAAATAACTTACTGAATAGAGTTTGGAGAAAGTATCCTGAATTCAAGCGTATCACTCCTCACGGCTTCAGACATACTCATTGTTCCCTATTGTTCGAGGCTGGAGCAACGATCAAAGAGGTCCAGGAGCGACTGGGGCATGAAAATATACAGACAACGATGGACATATATGCTCACGTCACCCAAAAAGCAAAAAATGAAGTTGCTGACAAATTTGCTTCCTACATTGGTTTTTAGAATATGGGTATCACCGTGGGTATCAAAACAAAAAAACAGGCTCTCCGTTATATTCGGAGAGCCTTATTTTATGCTATCTAAAGCAATTATTTTGCGATTGGGTAAACAGAAACTTGTTTTTTATCGCGACCTTTACGTTCGAAGCGTACTACGCCTTCAACTTTTGCGAACAAAGTATCGTCTCCACCACGTCCAACGTTCACACCTGGGTAGATGTGAGTACCGCGTTGACGGTAAAGGATAGATCCACCTGTTACAGTTTGTCCATCAGCTGCTTTAGCTCCAAGACGTTTAGCTTGTGAATCACGTCCGTTTGATGTAGAACCTCCACCTTTTTTGTGGGCGAAAAGTTGCAAGTTAGCAAGATTCAATTTCAACATAATTGTTTTCCTCCATGTTAGTTTTCTGTGATAACTCTTGTTTGGATGAACTCAGATGAGTTCTCCGATAAGTTTGCCATCCCTAAGAAAAATGATTCAAAGAATAGTTGGGTCATTTCTCTTTGATGAGGTGGAATGTGTGTCGGGATTGTGACCCGCATGAAACCACCCTCTTCTTCGTTTAATTCTAGTTCCGGTTCATAGCCTGCAAATTTCTCAACAGAGTTGACAAAGTTAATGGCAAGCGTAGAAACCGATGCACACACGACATCAAAGCCGTATTCGCCACTTCCAGCGTGCCCAGTGATTTCTGCACTCCTCAGCTCGCCATCTTCGGCTCGTTCAAAGACTGCTTGTATCATGTGTTCTCCTAAAAATTAAGCGTTGATTGCGTTGATGACAACTTTAGTGTAAGGTTGACGGTGACCTTGTTTACGGTGGCTACCTTTTTTAGGTTTGTACTTGTAAGTAACAACTTTCTTTTGTTTTCCTTGTTTTTCAACAGTTCCAACAACAGTAGCTCCTGAAACAAGTGGAGTTCCGACAACAGTGTTTTCACCACCAACAAGAACAACTTCGTTAAATGTAACTTCTTGACCAGCTTCAACGTTCAATTTTTCAACGTAGACTGCTTGACCAACTTCAACTTTAACTTGTTTTCCGCCAGTTTTAATGATTGCGTATGTGCTCATTATGCACCTCCTATGTATTTTTGGGTTTCCCCGTATTTTTGTGAAGACTCGCCTAGCATCGTGGGACGAACCACTTATTCTCATGAAAATGAGCAACGATGATCGAGCGGTTGCACAGGCATGTGCATAGTCAACTCTCTTAGTATATCACTTCTATCAGACAAAGACAAGCATTTTTGCGCTTTGAAAACGAATTTTCTTTTAAAAAATTCTTTTAAGTGTTTACTAGAATTAAATGACTTCTATAAATCTCAGCTATCTTTATAAAGAAGCTATTTATGATTTAGTTGTTTCCTTTTATGAATGATCTCACCCATCATAAAATTCATGGAGCAATTGGATCAGTTCTTGCTGTTGTTCCAGTAAGTTCTGACCGATGGTGGTGGATTGGATGAGAGTACGGTCCTCCAGGTCTTCAATAACCCTCTTCAAGGAAGTTTGCTCAAATGGCGAATCTACTACCTTTTGAATGTCTTGGAAGGGCTGATGGGTTACCAGTTGAAAACCATAGGAATTATTAAGGAGTGAATAGCCTGCTGTACCTGTCTTCTTTTGATATGCTTCGCAAAGACCCCCATCAATGACAAAGAGTAGTCCTTCACCCCGAATGGGCGATTCCCCCTTTCCTGTCTTCACTGGTGTATGTCCATTCACAATGCGAGATACCTTGGCTTCAAGACCAAATTCCTCTAAAATTAATTGGCAAATCTTTTTTGAATTGCGATAGCTAAAATACTCATTTTCTATTTCCTTATGCGTTTCTGCCTCCTCAATAAAATACCGTTCAAAGGTCGTCATCTTATTCTTCCCAAAGAGAGGAGATAATTGCCCTCGCCAGCAATACCATACTAAATCCGTTGAAAGGTCGTCCCCAACTTCTTTGTTTTTTGCCGCAAAGCGTATATGATATTCGAAAAAGTCTAGTAATTCTTTCCCCGCATACTGGGCTTGATGAAGAAGCAGAGGTTGAAATTCCCCAGAAGGTTTCAAGGGAATACAACCATGAAAAAGCAAGTGATGATTGTAAACCTTATACATGGAACCTTTTTTCATTAACAGCTCCATATGTTTGGCCATTTTGGGAGATCCATGGAAGGAAGCCAGCATACTGTCTACTATTTGTTTTTCTTCTGAGGATAGTTCAGAAGGATTTTCCCGATCTATGGTTTGGAAGCAGGTATTTTTCAAGGAATAGCTCTTCCCGTCAATGCTGATTGTATTCTTCCAATAATCAATGTTATCCAGCAAGATTTGATTTCCCATCTGAAATTCTGGCCGTCTCTTCATCAATTGAGTTTCTATCTTAAATTGGAGAATGGCCAGCGCTTGATGGACCTTTTCCAGCTGTAATATTTCTTCTGGTGTAAATTCCTCCTCTCTTGTCCCCAGAATAGGCCTAAACTTAGGATTGGCTTTGTAGGTTTTATCCGCAAATAAGGTTAAGGATCGAATGTTTAAGCCATAAGCTTTTTCGATATCCCATAAATAACCATAGCGTGCTGCAATGCGCAATACATTCAATAAACACGCCTTGGATCCAAAAAAAGCTCCCATCCAAATGATATCGTGATTGCCCCATTGAATATCTAAGGAATGAAACTGAAGAAGCTCATCCATTACCTGGGCACTTCCAGCCCCTCTATCAAAAATATCTCCTACCACATGCAGGTGATCTATCAATAAGCGACGAATACTGCTGGCAATTCCCAAGATAAAGGGATCCGCTTCTCTTAGTTCAATAACATAACTTAAGATAGTATGGAAATAAGAATGTTTATCAGCTAGCGTAAGATCACTATAGATCAGTTCTTCTATAATATAGGCATATTCCTGGGGCAAGGCCTTTCTCAGTTTGGAACGGCTATATTTAGCTGCTACAAAACTCAATAGAGTCAAGAGTTGAGAAATCGTTGATTTATACCACTCTTTCTCCTTATTCACTCCTTCCAAAACTCGCTCTGGATAAGATACCAGAGCTGACAGTGTATTCTTTTCCTCTTGTGTCAAGGAAGCTGCAAAGCAATCATTAATTTTCTCATTTAAAATTCCAGCGCAACTTCTCAAAATATAATCAAAAGCCGCAAATTCTCCATGAATATCACTTATGTAGAGTTCTGTCCCTTTTGGTAGGTTTAAAATGGCCTCAAGATTAGTGAGTTCAGTAATGACTTTTTGACGAGAATCAAATTTCTCTAGTAAAATACGCTTATATTGCTCCATATCATTTCTCCAAGGAATCTGCAGTTACAACCCAATCTAGACTGATTCAAGAATCAGTTCATCTTCTTTACTTGCTCCTCAATTAGGAAAGCTGTCTCTTCAATCGATTTATCCGTCATATTGATGACTTGAGCGCCATATTGTTTAAAGACCTTCTTGGAATAATCCAATTCTTGATAGATTTTTTCTAAATCCGTATAGCTTGTTTCTTGTGTTAATCCTAAAGAATCCAAGCGATGGCTTCGAACTTTCATTAATTTTTCGGGCTCGCAGATTAGACCAATCAAGCGACGAGAATCAACCTTATCCAAGACCTGAGGTAAAGGAACTTCTGGGATCAAAGGCAAATTTGCAACCTTATAGCCCTTGTTGGCCAGGTAAATACTCAGGGGTGTTTTTGATGTACGGGAAACACCAAGCAGGACCAAATCGGCTTCTAAAAATCCCTGGGGTGCCTTACCGTCATCATATTTCACAGCAAATTCAATTGCTGAAATCTTTTTAAAATAATCACTGTCCAAGCGGTGCAAGGTTCCTGGAACTTCGATTGGTCTGGTTCCGGTCTTTTCTTGAATGATTTCAAAAAATGGATGCATGAGATCTAAATAAGCCAGACCATTTTTTTGGCTAAATTCCCTGGCTACTGATGCTAACTGACTATTGACCAAGGTGCTGATGACAAGCGCATCATCCTTTAAGGCATCATATAAGATATCCAAGAGTTCCTCTTCTTGATTGATAAAAGGGAAACGGGAACTATTATTAAAAATGATATCTGGATACTGTGCCGTAACTGCTGACAATAATTTTTGGGAAGTTCCACCCAAAGAATCTGAAATACTATATACAATGATCTCTTTTTTCATATTTATTCCTCTTCACTCTTCAGTTCAGCATTTCTTGCTTGTAGGATAATGTAATCGAGCAAGACTGATTTGGTCACCGTTCCCACAATTTTTCGGTCATTTTCCTCATCGACTACCGGTAAGGAATCGATGGCATGATCCTGCAGGAGGGCAGCCGCTTCTAGGATGTTCATGTCTTTTGTACAGGTAATGATATGTGGCATTCGAGTCATACAAACTGCTACAGGAGTCGTCTGGATACTTGAATTAAGAGATGCTCTCAATAAATCTTTACGGGACATAATTCCCAGTAAGAGCTTGTCTTCATCGATAACATAGAGGACATCGGCATCATACATAAATAGGGTGATAATGGCATCCTGAATATAGGAATCATGGGTGACTAAAACCGGAGAGGTCATGATCTCTGCTACTTCTTTTTGAAAAGTATCAAAAAAGAAAAGTGTTTCTAGATCTAATCCAGAATAAGTATAGCCAATTTTGGGAGTCGCTTTCAACATACCAACCAAGGTCAGAAAGGACAAATCCGGGCGAAGGGTCGCTCTTGAAATATCCAATAAATCAGAAATCTTCTCCCCACTTAAGGGCTGATGCATTTTAACAATTTCAACTATTTTCTTTTGACGTTCACTTAATTTCAAAATTTCCTAGCCTTTCTATTTCTAGCTCCATGATGATTATATCAGACATCTTCAAAGCAATATTCATCATATTTTCATCCTTTACTTTCAAATAATCATCATTTTTTACTGAATATTATAGCAAAATAATCCAATTAGTCAACAGAAAAAGATGTATGTTTTATTTGACAAATTTATGTGATGTATAATACAATGTTTTTGTCTTAAATGTGACACATATTTAGTTTTTTTGGAGGCTTATATGACAAAATGGATTTACTCCTTCGAAGAAGGAAGTGCGAAGGACAATGATCTCCTGGGTGGGAAAGGCGCTAATTTAGCTGAGATGAGCCATCTGGGACTACCGGTTCCTCCTGGATTTACCATCACCACAAAAAGTTGTATCCACTATCTCGATCATCCTGACTTCTTTGATTCCTCTTTAAAAGAGGAAATTTTGAAAGCGGTTGCTCAACTGGAAGACAAAACGGGTAAGTCCTTTAGCGGAGAGGATCCTCACTTGCTCTTAGTCTCTGTGCGTAGCGGGGCCAAGTTTTCCATGCCAGGGATGATGGATACCATTCTCAATCTTGGTCTCAATGATCAACGGACTCAATTACTGGCCAAAGAAACCAATCTTGATTTCGCCTACAACTGCTATCGCCGTCTACTCCAGATGTTTGCTGATGTGGTCTATGGTATCGATAAGGGACTTTTTGATGACCAACTAGCAGCATTTGAACAAAAACAGAATAAAAAGGTCCATGATTTTGACCTGGCCCAGCAACAAGAATTGATCCAACACTATAAAGATCTCTACTCCACACACAAAAAGCAATTTCCTGAGAACCCGAATGAGCAACTTTATGCTGCCATCCAAGCAGTCTTTAAATCCTGGAATAACAAGCGGGCTAGAATTTACCGGGAGCTTCATCAGATCCCTCATGATTTAGGAACAGCTGTCAATGTCCAGGCCATGGTCTTTGGAAATAGTGACCAAGCCAGTGGGACAGGGGTTTGCTTCACTAGAAACCCTGCAACTGGGGAGGCAGAACTGTTTGGTGAATTTTTGCTAAATGCTCAAGGGGAAGATGTGGTAGCTGGGATCCGCACTCCTGAGCCGATTGCAGCCTTAAAAGAAATCCAACCTGAAACCTATCAGGCTTTCAGTGACTACGCCAAGATCCTTGAAAACCACTATAAGGATATGCAGGATATTGAATTTACCATTGAGAAAGGCAAGCTCTACATCCTCCAAACCCGAAATGGAAAACGAACAGCCAAAGCTTCTTTAAAGATTGCTCTAGATATGGTAGACCAAGGTCTGATTCGTAAGGAAGAAGCTCTCCTCAGAGTTGCTCCTGCTTCCATCAGTCAACTAATCCATCCTGTCTTTGAGGAAGTGGCCTTAGAGAAAGCACCATTCTTAGCTCAAGGCCTACCAGCCAGCCCAGGTGCAGCTACTGGCCAAATCGTCTTTACTGCCGACCGAGCTAAAGAAATCCATCAAGAAGGGAAAAAAGTCATCCTGGTTCGACAAGAAACTTCTCCTGAAGATATTGAAGGGATGATTGTCAGCCAAGCCATTGTCACCAGCCAAGGGGGAATGACCTCCCACGCTGCTGTTGTAGCTCGTGGCATGGGAACTTGCTGTGTCGCAGGTTGCGGAGAATTGACTATCAGTGAAGAAAATAAAACCCTTTCCTGTGGCAATCTGGTTCTAAGGGAGGGAGATCTCATCTCCGTAGATGGTTATTCTGGTCGCATTTATCGTGGCGAACTTCCAACTGTCCTAGTTGAGAACAACCAAGACCTCCAGCGCTTGCTTGTTTGGGCAGATGAATTCGCCATCCTCCAAGTTCGAGCCAATGCAGAAACCGTCAAAGACTTGACAACCGCTATGAACTTTGGGGCCAAAGGAGTCGGGTTGGCCCGGACGGAACACATGTTCTTTGGACAAGAACGGATTCTTGAAATGCGTCGCCTCATCTTAGCGGATACTGAAGAAGAAACAAAAGAAGCCCTCAATAAGCTCCTAGAATTCCAAGAAGAAGATTTCTACCAAATGTTCCAAACCGTTCAAGATAAACCAATGATTGTCCGCCTGCTCGATCCACCCATGCATGAGTTTCTACCTAAGGATTCCCAAGAAATTGCATTATTAGCAAGCAAACTAAAAAAATCTCCTGATAAACTTGCCGACCGCATTGAAAGTCTGCAGGAAAGCAATCCTATGTTGGGACACCGGGGTTGCCGTCTCGGCATAACTAAGCCGGATATCTACAAGATACAGACAGAAGCTATTTTTAGAAGTGCTATCAAATTGCATCAAGAAGGTCAACAGATTAAGCCGGAAATCATGGTTCCTTTAATTGCTGATCAAAAAGAATTAGCATGCATCAAAGAGTATCTTGTTCAGCATATTGAACAGCTTTTCAAACAGTATGGTCAGGAGCCATTCCCTTATGAAATTGGTACCATGATTGAACTGCCCCGCGCCTGCCTAACCGCAGATAAACTGGCTCAAGAGGCTGATTTCTTCAGCTTTGGCACCAATGACTTGACCCAAATGACCTATGGCTTCTCTCGGGATGATATTGGTAAATTCATTGGCCACTACAAGGACAAGGATATTCTTTCTTTTGATCCCTTCCAAAAAATCGATAGGGAGGGAGTCGGTGAATTAATGAGAATTGCTATCAGCAAGGCCCGTCAAGTAAAACCGAACCTCACTATCGGTATCTGTGGCGAAGTTGGCGGAGATCCTTCTTCGATCTCCTTCTTCCAAGACATTCAAGTCACCTATGTTTCCTGCTCTCCTTACCGGGTTCCTGCTGCCAGACTAGCCGTCGCTCAAGCAGCGATTCAAGCGAAAAACTAAGCTATGCTTACTAAATATATCTTGTAACCCTCTATATTTTAAAGGATCTAGCCTTCCCATTACAGACTAGATCCCTTTCTTTATTTTGATATCAAAAAGCCCCTCAACCTAGAAGATAGCTCTAGGTTCAGGGCGATTGAAGTCTAATTATTTTTTCTCTTCTTCCTCTTATCCCTTGCTTTTATATTTAAAGTCTTTAAAACTCATTTTAGCTTTCGACGAATCGGTCATGCTATTCAATTTTTCTTCTTGCTCTTTGGTGATTTTGAGAGGAATAGCTGAAACCATATTCGGTTTTAAAACACCTGATTCGCTGATCTGATAATCTACCGTAATATTTTCAAGAATCGGTGCTCTATCATATTCCAAGTTCACAACAAAGGAGGCATCTCGATCAATGGTTGTAGTGGTCCGATTCACCATTAAGAACAGGGCCAAGCGAGTTTCCTCATCTCCAAAAGTATAACCTGGGAAAAAGACAAATAATTTTCCGGCATCCCCAAGCGTCGGATTGTCTTTGATAAACTTTTCAGCAAGTTCTAAAATCTCATTGTCCTGATCTTTGTACTGGTCAGCTCTAACAAATGTGAGGGCTTCTTTCTTACTGCTTGAGGTTTGGCTAGATTTTGATTCTTTATTTGAGCTCGTAAAAGATACTTTGACACAGCCTGTCAAAAGAAGCAAACTCGTTATTAACACGATAATTTTTTTCATCTTCTCTCCTTCTAGTTCTTTTTAAAAAGAGGCTGGAAAATCTCAGTCTCTATTATAAAAGGTCCTCAATCAGATCATCGACCTCATCTTTTTCTGCTTTTGGTGTGATCTCCGTTACCATGATCCCTGCTACCGCACGCTCAACCAAAGCTTCCACATCCATGCGTTCCTCATATTTCTCCGCATTTTTGAGTTTGGGATTGGTCTTCGGACGGTCTGGCGCAAAAATGGTACAGCAATCCTCGAAAGGCTGGATAGAGATTTCAAAGGTATCAATCGCTTGGGCAATATCGATGATTTCCAACTTGTCCATGGTCACTACCGGACGGATAACCGGTGTATTGGTCACGGCATTGATGGCTTGCATGCTCTCTAGCGTTTGACTAGCTACCTGACCGAGGCTTTCTCCATTGATGATGACCAAGCCACCACGGATTTGACGAATACGATCTGTGATGCGCATCATAAAGCGTCGGGTCAGGGTCATGAGGTAAGCTTCGGGCGCTTTTGCCTTGATTTCCTCTTGGATCTCTGTGAAGGGCACCTCGATAAATTGGATATTGCCACCAAACTTGGTCAACTTCCGTGTTAATTCCTGGGCTTTTTTCAAGGCACCTGGGCTAGTATAAGGCGGGCTCGCAAAGTGAACGGCCTCGATATCCACCCCACGCTTCAAGGCTAGGTAGCCAGCTACTGGAGAGTCGATCCCACCAGATAGCATGAGCATCCCTTTGCCAGATGTACCAACAGGAAGGCCACCAGCTCCCTTAATGGTTTCATAAGAGATGTAAGCTGCTTCTTCGCGGATTTCGACTTGCAGATTGATATCTGGCTTTTTCATCTGTGCCTGAATGGTTGGAATCGCTTCAAAGACAGCCCCACCCAAGGTTTGATTGAGCTCGCGGCTATCGAGCTCAAAGGTATGGTCACTCCGCTTACTTGAGATTTTAAAGGTCATGCCTTCTTCGTAAATCTCTTTCATAATCCCTTGCACTGCTACTTTCAAGGCTGGGACTGATTTTTCAATCTTGTAAACAGGTGAAAAATTTTGGATTCCAAAAACCTGCTTGAGCGATTCTGCTACTGGTTCATAATCTGTCCCATGTAGATAAGCATGGGCCCGATCGCGGTCCGCTGTCACTTTGACAGCTGGATAAATAGATAAAACATCTTGGATATTATTGCGAAGTTTATTGATGAAACGCATACGGTTCTTTCCTTTCGTAGAAAGCTCTCCATAGCGAATCATAATTTCTGAATAGGTTAAGGTCATGTTGATTTCCTTCTAAAATTAACGTACTTTTCTTGTTTGTTCGTAAATCAGTTTGAATTTGGTCAAGAATTGCTCGACTTGGCTCATGTCATTTTCCAGTTCGAGACTCAAGCGAACAGCTGTCTGGGCGATACTCTTGTCCACTCCCATAGCTATCAAGGTTCCAGCTGGTTTTCCAGCCTTGGAAGAGCAGGCACTGGTGGTCGAGATGTAAATATCAAACTCTTCAAAAGCATGGACCACTACTTCACCACGAACTCCCTTGATCCCGAAAGTCAAGATGTGAGGCGCAAAGTGATCCTCACCAGAAAAGATGGTGACATCAGGATAGTTGGCCAATTCTTTGCGGATCACTTCTTTCATCTGCTGGGTCTTACTGACAAAAGCTACTTGGTTTTCCATCGCTAAGCGTAGGGCTTTTGCGGTTGCTGCGATACCTGCCACGTTCTCAGTTGTCGAGCGCATTTCTTTTTCTTGGCCCCCACCCGTTAAGAGAGGGGTGATCTTTTTGCCTTCTTTGATATAGACAAATCCAACCCCGCGAAGACCATGGAATTTGTGACTAGAGAAGGTCGCAAAGTCCACGCGCTCTGGTAGATAGCCCGCCGTTGCTACCTTGGCCAAGGCTTGAACCGCATCAACATGGAAACTAATAGTTGGGCGATCTTCTAGGAGAGCAGCAATTTCATGGATGGGTTGGATGGAGCCAATCTCATTGTTGACGGCCATGACAGAGACCAATGTCGTATCCGGACGAAGTAGGTTAGCCAAGGCATCCACTTTGACAAAGCCCCGGGCATCCACTGGCGCATAATCCACTTCGAATCCCTGCGTTTCTAACCAAGTAGCCGATTCCTTAATGGCAGGATGCTCGATGTCAGAGACAATGATATGCTTGCCATAAGGAGCTTTCTCAAAAGCGACACCCTTGAGGACCCAGTTGTCCCCTTCTGTCCCACCAGACGTGAAATAAATCTCCTCAGCTTTCTTGCCAATTAGCTCCGCAATCTGTTTCCGGGAAGCCTCTAAAATACGAGTAGCTTGACTTCCTAAATTGTGCAGACTAGAAGGATTCCCCCAAATCCGAGTCGCTACTTCCGTATAGGTAGCAAGGGCTTCCGGATAAGGTTTGGTCGTTGCTGAATTGTCAAAATAAATCATGTCCTACGCATCCATCACTTTCTTTTTACGTAACTTCTATTTTATCATTTCTAACAGCTTGGGACAAGGATTTGATAAAGATAGATGAGGTGAAATCCCTCTATAAAATTCAGTTCTTTTTAGACATTTTTCAGAAAATGACTTATAATAGGAAAGTGTTAAAAAAATTCATGATAGAAAGAGAACAAACATGTCACAATATTCAAGAAGTAACAAGAATCAAAAACCTGAGGAACAAGTAGATACCAAACCTTCTCGCGGTGAAAAGGTCAAACAAGGTCTATCACTATTTCAAACAGTTGTAGCTACAATTGCTAGTCTTTTAGGGATTATCGTCACTTCTATTACGATTATGAGTCTGCTTAATAAAGACAATCAAAAGACAGAAGACAAACCATCTAGCAGCACCAGCGTCGTCGTGGTTCACGATAAGGAGTCTGACTCAAGCGCTACCAATACAGATGCCAATACGCAAACCGATTCAAGCAATACAGATACCAGTTCACAAAAAGAAACCGATAGCTCATCCGCTACAGAATCTAGTTCGTCTGCCGCACAAGACCAAGGCTCCACAGCAACAAACAGTGGCGCAGATACAGCATCATCCGGAACCAACTAAAAAATCAGTAAGGACAATCTTACTGATTTTTTTTAGCTTTTGATGTCAGCTTTTATTGTAGTATTTATTAAATAAAATAAGTGGATCTTACTCATTTTTTTCGTTTTTGATAAACTCCAGTAAAGTCATTTAGATATTCTAGTAAAATAACTAATTCAATAACATTGACTACAAAAACTTAAAGGTTTTAAATTTTCCAACTCTTACTCGATATAATCACCCTTAATACTAATATGTTGGCCCATACTGAATGTCATCTTTTGATCAGAATCCAATACGACATCCACCCTCCATCCTGAATCTTCAAGTTGATTGACGGTGCCAAAAATTTCTATGACCTCATCTCCACCTTGTGGTGTCCCATTTCCACCCTCAATTCATTGCGTTTCGTCCCAATAAATTTGAATAGATTCAACCTTTGAACTCTTTGATTTCACAAAATCGACGATTTCTTGCTCGTGATCTTTGAGATAAGCGAGCTGTTCTTGTTTAAAGACTTCTGTGTCTTCTTTAATTGATGAGGATGCGACAATTTTCTCTCGTCTGCTCTTTTCACGTTCTTGCTTCACACATCCTACTAGATATCCAAGTGTTGAAATGAAAGTAATTGTGATCACCAGATTGTTTATTTGTTTTTTCATAATTTTATTTCGTTTAAAACTGATTCCTCTATTGCATCTCTCATTATATAACGGACGGATCATTTCTTTTCTACCCGATATAAATTGTCTGAACCAATTGAATCTATTTTAGGCATCTTATTTTCGTCTAAGGTAAAATTCAGGCTAAAATTTGTTAGATCACTTCCATTGGCATAACCGAATACTAATAGTATTTCGTCACCACCTTGAGGTGTTCCATTTCCTGCCACGCCCCACTGAGTTTCATCCCAATATTTTTGACAGATTCAACTTTCAGATTTTGAGCTTTGACAAAATCGACGATTTCTTGCTCATGCTCTTTGAGATGAGCAAGTTGTTTTTGTTTAATGGCTTTTTTGTCTTCTTTGATTGATGACGAAGCGATGTTATTTATTGGTTTCGTCTGTTCTTTTGGCTTCCCAACACACCCTCCAAGGATTAAAAATCCAGCAATGGCAACAACTGTTACCACGATTTGTCTGGTTTCTAATCTCATAGCTTTTCCTTGTCCCAATTACTCAAATACTTCTCCTCCAACACCAAAACCATTGCTTAACATCATAGTTTTTAGATCAGGCATTTTATTAACAATCTCAATCGTGACATTCCAACCAGAATATTCAATATGATTAAAACCACCATATAACTCGATGATTTCGCCACCTCCTTGAGGAGTTCCGTTGCCTGCTTCGCCCCATCGAATATCACTCCAATTAACCTGAACAGATTCTATTTTAGAATTTTTTGACTTTACAAAATCGACGATTTCTTGCTCGTGATCTTTGAGATAAGCGATTTGTTTTTTATTTATCGCTTCTTTGTCCTCTCCGCTTGTCGAAGAGGTTGTAATTGGTGCTTGTTTCGTTTGCTCTTTTGAATTTATGGTACATCCTCCTATACTTGCAAGGAGAGCTAATGTAGTGATTAATTTAAACGCCGTTTGTTTTATCATGTGCTATCTTTCTCTAAAACAGTTCTTTTTCAAAATGTATTGTACTTACTTAGGAAATAGGTTTTCCGCCAATCGTAGGTTCATGGAGCATAAACATTTCTCGCATTTCAATTGACTGATCATTATTAATTGGAATATCTATTCCCCAACCAGAATCGTCAATATGATTAATGCCACCAAAAACATTTATATAATATTTGGGGGTTGTGAGACCACCATCACTCCATTGCGTCTGATCCCAATCGATCTGAACGGATTCAATTTTCGGACTTTGGGCTTTCACATAATCCACGATTTCTTTTTCATGCTCTTTGAGATAGGCTACTTGCTCTTTTTTTATTTCTTCTTCTGATTTCTGAACTACTTTCTTTGAAGAAGAGGCCGTTACCTTCTGTTCTGGTTTCTTCGTTATGTTCATGATCTTTCCTCCTAGAAGTAAAAGTCCTAGAATCGGTAACAGGATGATCAAAAATAGTTTCAGTCGTCTCTTCATCTCTTCTTCTCCAATCGTTCCTTTCATGACTAAATGGGCCAGTCACTTTCTTTACTATTATAGCATCTTTCATTTGAATCTCAATCCAACTCACTAGTTAGAGACTTTATGCAGCAATCATAAAAGAACCTGCGGTGTTCTGCTAGAATATAGATAATCCTTTTTTACAAATAACACCTAAGTGATGCTAAAAATTCAATTGTTGCATTTTTGTAGAGCATCTAAATATATAATGAAACTTTCCGCTGTGAGAAAAGTGCTAGAAACACCATTGTTTCTAGCACTCGGGAGTTTTGGAACCTTAGGTCCAAAACTAAGTCATGGAACTTCTTCGAAGTTCGCTGACGTCCGTACTCATTTAAGGAAAGTTTCTAAGAGGAGTTTATCTGCAATCAAAAAGGAACCCGGAGGTTCCTTTTGTGTTATTTTCGATACATCTTGACCTGGAGGTAAAGATCGTTATAGACTCCAAGCAATTTCTTGCCTAATTGTTGATAGACTTCCAAATGGTCCAGTGTTTCATCACTTGGATAGAAGGCCTGGTCATTTTGGATTTCTTTTGGCAACATGGCTTTGGCTTTTTTATTTGGCGTTGAGTAGCCAACATAAAGAGCATTTTTCAAAGCATTTTTAGGACGAAGCATGAAGTTAATAAAGGCATATGCTGCTTCTTTATTTTTAACGGTTTTTGGAATGACAATATTATCAAACCAAATGTTGCTGGCTTCCGTTGGGACGACATAGCGAAGATCCTCATTGGCATCCAACATTTGGCTGGCTTCCCCTGAGAAAGTAACCCCAATAGCTGCATTGTTTTGGATCATATAGCCTTTCATCTCATCGGCCACCAAAGCTTTGATATTTGGCGTCAAGGTGTAGAGTTTATCCACCGCCTCTTGCAATTTCTTTGGATCCTTTTCGTTGAGACTATAGCCCAAGGTATTGAGACCAATTCCCATGACCTCACGCGCCCCATCGTACATCATAATGTCATTTCTGTACTCTTCACGCCAGAGATCTGACCAGTGTTCCGGAGCTTCTTTGACCATCTTGGTATTGTAGATAATCCCCAAGGTTCCCCAGAAATAAGGAACGGAATATTGGTTGCCCGGATCAAACGATTGGTTCAACAGTTTTGGATCAATGTTTTCCATCCCTTTGATCTTAGATTGGTCCAACTTTTCAACCAGATGCTCATCCATCATCTTAGCAATCATGTATTCACTAGGAATCGCAATATCGTAGGTCGTGCCCCCCTGCTTGATCTTGGTGTACATGGCTTCGTTGGAATCAAAGGTATCGTATTGCACCTGAATCCCTGTCTCTTTGGTGAATTCCTGGAGCAATTCTGGATCGATATAATCTCCCCAGTTGTAGATGACCAGCTTGTCACTATTCTTGGTATTCATGCTCGCTTCGATCTGGTGGCTAATTCCCCAGAGGACCAGAATGACAAGGACAATCCCAGTTAGGAATGAATAAAGTTTTTTCATGCTGCTTCCTCCTTTTCACGGGTGATAAAGTAATAACCGATGACCAAGAGCACACTAAAGAGAAAGACAAGGGCGGACAAGGCATTGATACTGAGGGAAATCCCTTGACGCGCACGTGAGTAGATCTCTACTGACAAGGTTGTAAAACCATTTCCGGTTACAAAGAAGGTCACGGCAAAGTCATCAAGAGAATAGGTAAAGGCCATAAAGTAGCCGGCGATAATAGCTGGTGTCAGATACGGCAACATGATCTCTTTGAGCATTTGCACTTGGGTAGCTCCCAAGTCATAGGCTGCATTGACCATATCCCGGTTCATTTCCTTGAGACGTGGCAAAACCATCAAGACCACAATAGGAATCGAGAAAGCCACGTGGCTAGCCAGAACCGATAAGAAGCCTAGCTGGTACTTCACCGTCGTAAAGAGAATCAAGAAGCTAGCTCCGATCATGACGTCTGGCGCTACCATGAGAATATTGTTAATGGAGAGCAAAGGTCCTTCTAACTTTTTCTTGGATTGGTAAATATAGATAGCTCCAAAGGTTCCAATCACCGTCGCTATCAAAGCTGATAAGAAGGCCAAAAAGAAGGTCTCTGTCAAAATCAGCATCAAGCGACTATCTGCGAACAACTCTTTGAAATGATCCATGGTAAAGCCTGTAAAGGCATTCATATCTCCCCCTTTATTGAAAGCATAAAAGATTAAATAGAAAATAGGAAGATAGAGGATCAGAAAGACGAAACCTAGATAGAAATGAGATACTTTTTTCATCGTTCTCTCCTTTCTCTAGTTGCCCACATGGTAAAGAGCATGGCAAGGATCAGAACAACTCCGATGGTAGAACCCATTCCCCAGTTTTGTGTTGTCAGGAAGTGCTGTTCAATCGCAGTCCCTAAGGTAATGACGCGGTTTCCACCGATCATCCGTGTCAACATGAAGAGACTCAGACTAGGAATAAAGACAGACTGCACACCTGAACGGACTCCATTCATGGACAAGGGGAAGACCACACGACGGAAGGTATCCCAACGATTGGCACCCAAATCATAGCTGGCATTGATCAAGTTTGGATCTAAGTCATCTAAGACGTTAAAGATCGGCAAGATCATAAAAGGCAACTCGATGTAGCTAGCTACAAAGATAAAGGAGAAATCGGTAAAGAGGATCTGCTGGGGAGCGACACCGAGAAAGCTTAAAAAGCTATTGATGGAGCCGTTTTGGCCAAAGATTCCGATAAAGGCATATGCCTTGAGCAAGAGATTGACCCAGGTCGGCAAGACGATCAACATCAACCACAACTGCCGGTGTTTGAGCAGCGTCAAAAAGTAAGCAGTCGGGTAGGAGATCAAGAGCGTCACCAAGGTGACAATTCCGGCATAAAGGACCGAATTAAAGCTCATTTTTAAATAAGTCAGATTTTGCGAAGTAAAGAACTCTTTGTAGTTTTCAAGTGAAAACTGCCCTTCAACGTTGAAAAAGGATTGAAAGATGATCATGACTACAGGAGCCAAGACAAAGAGAAAAATCCACAAGAAATAGGGGAGGATAAATAGATTAGAGGTTGTTTTCTTCATCTCTTTCCTCCTCAATGGCATTAATCAAACCAGCTTCTTGCTCTTCCACTTCAACGTACTCTTCGATCCGCGCATCGAATTCTTCTTCGGTTTCATTGAGACGCATAACGTGGATATCTTCTGGTTCAAAGTCTAGCCCAATGATTTCTCCCACGATAGCCTTACGAGTGGAGTGAATCATCCACTCATTTCCCAAATCATCATAGGCGATGATCTCGTAATGCACACCACGGAAGAGCTGGGTGTCCACCTTCACTTGGAGCTTGCCTTCTTCAGGAAGAGTGATTTGCAAGTCTTCAGGACGAATGACGACTTCGACTGGTTCGTTTGGACGCATTCCCCCATCGACGGCTTCAAAACGTTTGCCATTGAATTCAACCAAGTAGTCCTCGATCATGCGACCTGAAAGGATGTTGGACTCCCCGATAAAGGTGGCTACAAAGTGGTTGATCGGTTCATCATAGATATCAACTGGTGTCCCAGATTGGACGATCTCCCCTTCATTCATGACAAAAATCCAGTCACTCATGGCAAGGGCTTCTTCTTGGTCGTGGGTAACAAAGACAAAGGTAATGCCCAAGCGTTGTTGCAATTCTCGCAACTCATACTGCATGTCTGTTCGAAGTTTCAAGTCAAGTGCAGACAAGGGCTCATCTAAAAGGACCACACGCGGTTCATTGATAATAGCCCGTGCAATAGCTACCCGCTGGCGTTGCCCACCAGAAAGTTTCTGGATGGAACGTTTCTCAAAGCCTCCCAATTGCACCATCTTGAGGACTTCTGTTACTCGTCTCTCGATTTCAGCCTTGTCTACCTTCTTCAAACGAAGGGGAAAAGCCACATTTTCAAAGACCGTCATATGAGGAAACAGAGCATAGGACTGAAAGACTGTGTGGACATCCCGCTTGTTGGTTGGGACATCATTGATCCGCTCCCCATCAAGGTAGACATCTCCAGAGCTAGCATCCAAAAGACCGGCAATGATATTCAGGATGGTCGATTTCCCTGATCCAGATGCACCGAGCAGGGTATAGAACTTCCCTTCTTCCAATTCAAAATTGATATCCTTTAGGACAACGGTTCCGCTATCTTCAAAGACCTTTGAAACATTTTTAAACTCAATAATTGGTTTTTTCAATTCACATAAATTCCTTCTTTACTGCGATTACCAAACTGCTTTTCAAACGAAAACGCAGCGGCTGACAGGAAAACCTGTCAGGCCACCAATACCTCTCGGGGACTTACTAGACTGCCCCACCTATTTACGGTATCGATAGGCACTCACCCCCTCTCCAACAGATGCTATCGATGGTTCACTATAAATTGTGTTTAAAAGCAAGCTCTTAGGCTTGGCCAATAATGCGAACTTCTGGTTCTAAACGGACACCCGAATGAGACTCTACTGCTTCAATGACATAAGCGATCAAATCTTCATAGTCCTTAGCTGTTCCATTGTCCACATTGACCATAAAGCCAGCATGCTTTTCAGAGACTTCAACACCACCGATTCGATAGCCTTTTAGTCCTGCTTCACTAATCAACTGACCAGCGAAATGGCCCACTGGACGCTTAAAGACAGATCCACACGAAGGGTATTCAAGGGGTTGTTTCAACTGACGAAGATGGGTCAAACGCTCCATTTCCTGTTTGATTTGCTCGTGATTACCTGGAGACAAAGCAAATTTGGCAGAGATGACGACAGCCCCTGTCTCTTGAATCTTTGAGTGACGATAGCCAAAAGCCAACTCTTTCGCCGACAAGGTTTCAATTTCCCCTTCCTTGGTCAAGACCTTACAAGATACCAGAACATGAGCAATCTCTCCCCCATAAGCTCCAGCATTCATAAAGACAGCCCCACCGACACTTCCTGGAATGCCACTAGCAAACTCAAAACCTTTCAAACTATGATACAAGGCTACATGAGTCGTTTCGATGAGTTTTGCACCTGCTTCTGCTTCGATCACATAGCCATCCACACTAATGTCCCGCAAGCGATCAAACATAATAACAAAACCAGGAATTCCCCCATCTCGAACAATAATATTCGAAGAATTCCCCAGGACCATCCATGGAATATCCTCTTGGTTTGCAAAGCGTACAATGCGTTTTAATTCGTATTGATTACGAGGAAAGGCCAGAAATTCAGCATTCCCACCAACCTTGGTATAGGTATAATGTTTTAATGGTTCTTGAAAACGGATATCAATCCCTTCAAGAATTTGGTTTATTTTTTCGATCATCTTTCAGTATATTCTCTCTCTATAAAATACAAACTATTATACCAAATTTTTGACTTTTTTTCGACCCCCAATAAAGAAAGAGGCTGGTAAATTCACCAGCCTCTTCAAGCCAATTTTAAAAGTGTTGGACGCACTCACTACTAGGAAATAGCAAAAGCTGGACACGGCCTGCCCAGCTTTTTTCTTTTCTAATAAATTAGGCAATTTTACGTGCGATGGCACGATTCTTTTTCCCTTCCAGAGCTGATTGAACTGAAATCCAAGCACCACCAAGAGTGAAGACAGCTAACTTCCCTAGCTCCAAGAAGTAGTTTTCTGGAAAATTCCCCTTAAATGTCTCTTCGTTGAAGAGACTCCAAGATACATCGAATGGCAAGGCATACTCATCCATGAGAAACAAAATATAATCTAATTGGTTAACCAATAAGACTGTCAAGACCATCAAAATCGCTGAGACCACCACACCTTTTTTAGTCAATTTTTTACCAAGAATCTCATAACCCTTGATGGTACAAAAACCGAGGGCTGCACCTGCCAAAACAGATACATAGCCGAGACGCGCTACTAAGAGGGCAACTGCTCCACCGATGATCACACCGATTACGGCCCCAACTATCCCCAAAAGGAAGTTTTCTTTCCGATCGTCGTATGCTTGAACCGTATCTTGAACCTCTGCATGGTAGTCCTGGAAGGTAGCATCATCGATTAAATAGATGGTATCACCGATTTGATACAGACCAATTGGTTCTTCCTCACCCGTTGCCGCATTGACTTGCACGAATTGGTGGTTGAGCAAGAAATCGACAATATCTTGGATGGCTGTCCACAAGGTTTCGACAGCCTTCCCTTTGGTCATCCCACCTTTGACGACGACAGTTGTTAGATAATCATTGAAGGAAATCGCATGAATGGCTTTTGATTGTGTTTTTAAGTCATCCCAGATGTCTTTTCCCTCTTCGATCAAATCTCCCTCTGATCCTTGCTTAGCACTGAATGAAATGTTAAAAACATTTTTGGTTTCCGTTCCTTCAATGACTAATAAAAATCCCTCGCGCTCTCCATACATGACACGCGCTTCACTATCAAACTGCAGACCAAGATCTGTAGCAATATTATGTAAATATTCTGGTTTCATTTTTCCCCCTACATGATTGGGAAAGCTTGAGCATTTCCCCATACAGTTCCTTATTCTACCATAGGATCAAGAAAAAGGACATATACAAATGTATACATCCTTTTTTCAATTGTGTTACATTCAGTCTTATTTCTCGACACAAACGCCAAATGTGTCGATTTTAAGCTGGAAAATCTGACCATCTAGCCCAAGTGCTGCGAGAGCTGCTACAAAGGATGCGGTATGCTCCGGTGCCAAAAGGTTCATGATCGTTGGACCTGCACCAGAAAGGTAAGTGGCATAAGCATCGTGTTGATGCGCAACTTCTTTGACCTGAGGGAATTCTTTAACCAAGGATTGACGGTAGCGCTCGTGGAATTGATCCAACTCGATGGAGCGACCAGCCGTTACCAAGTCGCCTTTGAGGAGGGCTGCGATAGCCACATTGGCTACACTACTGGCTGCAACAGCTTCCTTATAAGACCATTCTATCGGCAAAACATTGCGGCTATCACTGGTCTTCAATTGGTAGCTGGGAACAAAGGCTACCAGATCACAAGTTGGGAAGTCAGCTGTCACATATTGGACATCTTCACCGATGTAACTGGCAATGACCAAGTTCCCAAAAATAGCTGGGGCTACATTGTCCGGATGACCTTCAATCTTGGTCGCGATACGTAATTTTTCATCATCTGATAGCTGGAGGTCGGCTAATTGATTGGCTAACTCAATCCCAGCTACAATGACAGAGCTAGAAGAACCAAGACCACGCGCCAAAGGCACTTCACTGGTCATCTTGATCCGATGGGGCTGCATATCAGTTGAGATAGAAAGGGCTGTCGAGAGCAAGAGGTTCTTCTCGTCTGTCGGAATTCCTGCTCCTAGATCATGCTCAATCAACCAAGCATCTGCTGGTTCAAGGACTTCAATGGTCAAATACTTAGAAACAGCGATACCAACAGAATCAAATCCGGGCCCTACATTGGCACTGGTTGCTGGAACAATAATCTTCATGCTTATTCTCCCAAGACCTTAAAGGTATTCAAGAGTTCGAAATTCGGCTCTGAATCCAGTTTTTCAACCAAGTTCTTGAATTGGGTCTGATTAACTTGGTGGGTAATGATGACCACACTTGCATAGTGACCATCAGAGTCTTCTTGGAGGATTTGCTTGAAGGAAGCTCCTTCTGCATTAAAGATCTCCGCGAGACGCAAGATTTGACCAGTCGCATCTGGTGCCTTGATTGAGAAGTAATAATTGTTCTTCACATCTTCAGGCTTAGCCAATTGAAGAGGGCGGCTGTATTCATTGAAGGCTTTACCGATCGTTCCTTCTTTTAGACGACGGACAATGCGAACGATATCGGCAACGACACTTGTCGCAGTTGGTTTTTGGCCAGCACCAGGTCCATAGTACATAGACTCACCAATCCCGATGGATTCCACATAGACCGCATTCATGACGTCATTCACACCAGCAAGTGGGTGTTGTTTTGGAAGGAAGGTTGGTGTCACCTCTGCTGCAATACCTGATTGCGTTTCAACGATCGAGCCGACCAGTTTGATCACATAACCAAGGCTTTGAGCAACAGAGACATCTTGAGGAGTGATCTGGCTGATCCCTTTGTGACCTACTTGGTCAAATTGGATGTTCATCCCAAAGGCAAATTGACTCAAAATCACCATCTTGTAGGCTGCATCGATCCCTTCGACGTCATTGGTTGGGTCACTTTCAGCGTAACCAAGGCGTTGCGCTTCTGCTAAAGCATCTTCATAAGTCCAGCCTTCTTCCACCATTTTGGTCATCATGAAGTTAGATGTTCCATTGACCACACCGAGTACTTTGGTCACCTTGTCAGAAGCCAAGGAATTCACCAAGGTTCGAAGGATTGGGATCCCACCTGCTACTGCAGCTTCATAATAAAGAGCTACTTGATGTTTTTGAGCAACCTCTAGCAATTCGCTTCCATGAACAGCTAGAAGGTCTTTGTTCGCAGAGACCACATGCTTACCAGCTTCAAGAGCACGGGTGATAAAGGTCTTCGCTGGCTCAATCCGGCCCATCAATTCGACCACGATGGCAATCTCTTTGTCTTCAATAATCTCATCGACATTGGTCACAAAGTTGTAGTCATGGCCAGCCGCTTGCAAGCTTTGCTTTTCCGCATCATCGCGAACCAAGACCTTGGCAATCTCAATGTCATCCTGAGCAGCTTGGCTAATCTTTTCATGGTTTTCTTTTAATAAAAATGGTACGCCACTGGCAACAGTACCAAATCCTAGTAAGGCAATCTTAACAGACATCCTATGGGTCTCCTTGAATTTTCTATAATAGGTCCATTATAACAAAAACTTGCGTTTTTTACAGCCAATTGCCTTAAAAAGTCTGAATCTTCATGACAATAGCAAGCTGTAGCAAGTTCTGGAAAAGAACATAGAATTTGTGGTACAATAAAGAAAATAATGAAAGCGGTGACACCATGAGTAAACGAAGACTACCTAAAAAAATCAAAATCCTACTTGGGATCAATGCCCTTCTTCTGGTTTCTATCTTTATTTGTAGCTTTCTTCTGATCAAACGGATCACTCAACCCAGTGATGGAAATACAAGTAACACTGCCATGACGCGCTCGCTAGATGAAGACAGCTCCTCTATCGAGTGGACCCGAGTGAAAAAGCCGGTCAAACTGCCCATCCTCATGTACCACTCTGTACACAATATGGCTGAGTCCGAAGCTGCCAATGCCAATCTAATTGTCGATCCAGAAACCTTTGAGAGCCAACTAAAGGCCCTGAAAAAAGCGGGTTACTACACATTGACACCTGAGGAGGCTTATCGGATCCTCGCAAAGAACGAAGTGCCAAAAGGTAAGAAATATGTCTGGCTGACCTTTGATGATGGCGTCGAGGATTTCTATACCATCGTCTATCCGCTTCTTAAGAAATACAAGATGACGGCCACCAACAATATCATCACAGACTTTACCCAACAGGAAAAAGAAAATGTCCTGACCTTTGACCAAATCAAAGAGATGAAACATGCTGGCTTAACATTTGAAAGCCATACAGTCAATCATCCAGACCTAGCCAATTCCAGTCTCGAGACTCAAAAGAATGAGCTCGTTGCTTCTAAACGCCTGCTGGACAGGGTGCTGGATCAAAATACCAGCGTTATCGTCTACCCATCTGGTCGCTACAGCCAGGTCACGATCGACCAAGCCAAGAAAGCTGACTACAAACTGGGCCTCACCACTAAAAATGGACTCGCCAGCTCCGCTGATGGCCTCTATTCCCTCAAACGAGTTCGGATCCTTCCAACCACTACAGGAGAGGATCTCCTAGCCATGATCCAAGAATAAAGAAAGACCCCTGTCTGAGATCATTTCAGACAGGTTTTTTTTGTTAGAGTTCCGTCTCTAGTTCATTTAGAAAGGTGATTAAAAATTGATGGCGACTTTCTGCCATTTGTTTAGCAGTCTCCGTGTTCATTTCATCTTTTAGAAGGAGCAACTTGTCGTGGAAATGTTGGACGGTATCAGTAAGGGACCTCCCTTTGTAGCCACCATAGGAAAAAGTTCGCGCAATTCCTACAGCTCCTATCGCATCTAGGCGGTCTGCATCCTGGACAATCTTGCCTTCTATGGTTTCTGGATGTTTACCGCGGTTTTTGCTGAAAGAAACAGCATTGATTACCCGACAAATCTGGTCGATTTGGTTTTTAGGAGTAGCAATCTCTTCTAGAAACTTACGAGCATTCGCAATAGCTTCAAAGTGACTTCTTCTTGTCTTTCATCAAGTAAAACACTCTTTTCTCCTGAGTTTTCACTATCTAGATAGGCCTGAGCCATTCGGACCAGATACAATCCCTCATCTTCTTTCGCAATGGTACGAAATAGCTCCATTGCCTTGTTTCTATTCCCTTTGAGGTATTCATTGACTGCCCTTAGGTACATAGATTCCAATTGTGAGAACTTGTTGTACGTCACTTCCTGTAAGACGGCATCATTGGGCTCTTTTTTGACCAGTATATCGTAGCGGGCTCTATATGCCATCTTGAGTGGTTCAACATCTGCTAAATAGTCAGAGAGCAATTCCTCAAACTCATCTTCCTTCAAATCAGGTCTAGAAAATAAGTTTGCATTCAATAGAATTTCGTTTAATTTTACTTGTTCAGCATCTGTAAACTTTTGATTCTTTTTGAGTTCGTCTACAACTGCTTCAATGGATCCAAAGTCACCAATCCTATAGAAATAGAAAATAGTGGCAACCTGTACACGCGCTTTAATAGTTTTGATACTTTTTCTTTTTTGGTTCAGAATATAGCTTGCCATCAAGTCAAGATTGATATCCTCGTAGATAAGACTATTCAACTTCTTAATTAAAAGAGTATCTTTAATGATAACTAGAACCAGCTCAAATGGTAAGTAAATCAAAAAACAAATGAGAGCAATTTTTTTACTTTGAGTCACTTGCACGACATATAAAAACGGTAAGGCTAGAATGACCAATAGGACTATCACTGGAATATTGTATCGTTTTCTTAGTTCTTTATAATTTTTTACCATAAATCTCCTTAGTTAGTAGCTTGTTGTGATTTGGCATTTATTTACTCTGTCTTAAAATAAATCACTTAAAAGTCCAACTTAATGGTTTAATTCTACAAGTTAACTCCTAACATGATACCGAAATTTTGCGTCTTATTCAACTTCCTCACTAGTTGGTGGTAGTTGCACCAAAAAAACCACCTCTCGGTGGTGATTACTTCTTCTTTTGTGGAAAGAGGGGCAGGCCAAGGGTCGCGATCTTCTCAGCGGGAATCTTCATGCCATCCTTGATCCACTTGGAGATGACTGAGACGATGGCAGAGCTCCAGAAAGAATTGAGGTAGCTGCCAGCGCCATTTGAGGAACTGCCATTTCGTTTTTCTAGAAAATCATAGACTGCCTTGGTCAAGAGGCGCTCAAAATTATAATCAATGGCTAGGCTAATGATTTTGGCTTCTTTCTTGACTTCCTTAAAGAGGTAGACCCAGACCTGGTAGAGGTCTGTCTTAAGGTTGTAGCCATCTAAAGACTTGGTAATCTTTGCGATACTAGATTGAAAGATGGACTCTAGAATCTCTTCTTTGGAGTCATAATTACGGTAAAAGGCCGCGCGAGAGACCCCAGCACGCTGAACCAACTCAGAGATGGTGATCTTTTTCAGATCTTTTTTCTCCAACAATTGCAAAAGAGAGATTTCGATGGATTCTCGTGTAATCGCATTGTTTTCTTGGTTAAATCGTTTGAGATTTTCCAAGGATTTCTCAGATATTTTTCTTTCTGCCATAACATTTACTTTCTATCTGTCTCACCTGATGATATCTGCTTGGATAGCATGGTACTTCATGATATAATTGTAAAAGAAGACATACTACTTGTCAATGTACATTTTTATATAACTATGAGGTAATTACTAATGAAATGGAAAATTATTGCGGATTCAGGCTGCGACTACCGCTCTTTGGACAATCTGGCACCAGATACAGAGTTTATCAGTGTTCCATTGACCATCCAAGTGGGCGAGACCATCTATACAGATGACGCCCACCTCATTATCGATCAGATGATGGAAGAGATGTATGCGACTGCGACTGCATCTAAGTCTGCCTGCCCAAGTCCGGATGACTATATGAAGTCTTTTGAAGGGGCGGATAATATCTTCGTTGTTACCATCACAGGTACCCTTTCTGGTAGTTACAATAGTGCTGAGGTGGCCAAGAAAATTTATCTGGAAGAGCATCCGAATACCAATATTCACGTCATTAATAGCTTGTCAGCTGGGGGCGAGGTGGACCTAATCGTTCGAAAACTCAACCAGTTGGTAGCTGAAGGTCTCGATTTTGATCAAGTGGTCGAAGTCATCACCAAATACCAAGAAAAAACCAAGTTGCTCTTTGTTTTGGCCAAGGTTGATAATCTAGTCAAAAATGGGCGTCTCAGCAAATTGATTGGAACGGTTGTCGGGCTCCTCAATATCCGTATGGTTGGGGAAGCTAGTAAGACGGGTACCCTCGAGTTGCTTCAAAAAGCACGGGGCCAAAAGAAAGCGATCAAGGCTGCTTTTGATGAATTAATCAAGGCAGGCTATAATGGCGGGCATATTACCATCGCCCACCGCAACAATGAAAAATTTATCGAGCAATTCTCTGAATTGGTTCGTGAAAAATTTGCCCGTGCAAACATCGAAGTTCTTCCTACTTCCGGACTTTGTAGTTTCTATGCCGAAGAAGGCGGGCTCCTCATGGGGTATGAGATTTAAGTTACCACTAAAAAGAGGCTAGGACAAAAGTCCTAGCCTCTCAATTGTTTTTGGATTGTCGAGCAAGACGCAGTGGTTAAGTGGACTCTACTACGCTGATTTCATCAGATTTTACAGCCCTACTCAACTGTACGGAGGTGGGACGACGAAATCAAATTCTAACGAATGACCGATTTCTGTCCCACTCTCTCTTTTTATTCTCCGATCTCTTGGTAGAGAGTGCGGATTTTTTTGCGGTAGATGGTATAACTGATGCCTGCTCCGATTAGCAGGATAACACTATAAAGGATCACAGCCAGCAGGGTGTTGACGGAATGATAGGTCCAAATGAAGCTGCCAATGATTAAGAGAAACATCACAAAGAGAAAGACAATCAAGAGAATAGACTGAAGAGCTGCATTCCCACGATGACGAGTCATCAACTCTGTTATATTGGTCCAATTGGTGCTAAAATTTTGAAAATCTTTGACATAGTCTCGAATGCAAATCGGAATAGTCGTTACGACCCAGATCAGCAACATGGCAAAGATAGCCAAGGGATGCACGCCAAAATAGAGACAAACACCAACCAGAAGAAGGACAGGAAGGATGGATTGCACCAGATAGAGCATCCAAAACTTCAGGAAGAGATAGCGCTTGAAATCAATAGGGAGCGATCTCAAGTACTCAAAGTTTTCACGCTCCAGCGAAATACCGATACCGGTCAAGCCTCCAAAACTATTGAAAACACCGATCAAGAAGGCAACGAGAGCCAGTGGCACCAGATATTGGGTTGTCAAGTAAGGACTGAGGCCTCCTATATTTTTCGATGCTCCTACTGCTCCACTGAGTAAGAAAATATAAGGCAGAATGCTCATCATCAAGAGGACTTGCACTATAAGGGTTCCATCAAGCAAGAGTCTGCGATGATACTGAATGACAAATCGTCTAAAAGAGTCTTTCTGACCCACATGGATCGCTCTCACTCGCTCTTTGACGGTTTGGTTGGTCGCAACTGCAAGGGCCGCATCATAGAATTGCGGGATGACAATTTTGCGAACCAGGCCGATCAAGACCAACAGCACCGCTATCCAGCCCAAGACGCCAAGGATCGCTCCTCCCTCAAAAGGATGGAGGATAAACTGATGAAAGGCTGTAAAAGGTGGAAATAGAATGGGAATATCCGCTCCACCCGACACCTCTACCCGGTGAGTTTGGACTAGATTTAGATAAAGATAAGCGCCTAGACTGAGGAGGGAGCCGATTCCGACCATGAGATTAGAGACCAAGGTCGTGTGTTTTTTGAAAAAGAGGGTCTTGGTGATCAGATGGGAGAGGATGATCGTCGCTAAAAAGAGAACGGCTAAGAGAATCAAAGCACAAAAGAGACCTAGTAGGATCCCTAACGGATTAAAGCCACCTGCCTGTACAGGGAGGATCAGAAAATAGCTGATCAAGGGAAGGATAGCCATGAGAAGAGTCAGGATGACTGAGATGCTCTTTCCTGCTATGACTTCTGCATCTGAGAAAGCATAGGGCCGGTAAAACTGCAGGTCCTTGCTTTCATAAAAGACATTGTAAAAGCTCATAAAACCTTGGGAAATGGTCATCAAGGAAAAAAGGGCCACCATGTTGACAAAGAAGGCTGGTTGATGGACAAAATCATAGATACTAAAGAGCAAACCAAACAAGACGAAATAGAAAAACCCTAAAGAGAGATAGTTCAATACCGATCTTCGGGCAACATTGAGTTTGACGTCCGGTTTTTTGGCCTGTTTGGCACGTAATTTTGCGATCTGAGCTGGCTGGCTGGCATAGATGATATTGACATTGACCAACTGTTGGATGATCTTAAGACGCATGATCGCCACCTTCTTCCTTCCGCCCCGCTAGACTGAGATAGATACTTTCCAGACTTTGTTCGGGGTGTTGGCCCTTCAATTCCTCGATCGTCCCATAGAAAATGAGATTGCCTTTTTTGAGAATGGCGATCTTATCACAGAGTTGTTCAGCTACTTCTAAGACGTGGGTAGAGAAAATAACCGTCTTTCCGCGATCCGCATGCTGCCGCATCATTTGTTTTAAATCATAGGAAGCCTGTGGGTCCAACCCGGTCATCGGTTCGTCCAAGACCCAGATATCTGGATCTGATAAGAGGGCTGCAATGACGAAGACCTTCTGGCGCATCCCATGTGAAAAGGATTCAATCACTTCATAGCGGTGGCTCTGAAAATCAAAGATCCTGAGAAGCTCTTCCAAGCGTTGATCACAGTCTTTCTGACTCATATCATAAGAGGTCGCAACCAGTTCCCAGAATTCATTAGCTGTGAGACGCAAGAATAGATCCGGTGAATCTGCCACATAACCGATCTTCTTTTTGACCGCAAGCCGATGGCTATAGAGGTCCTGACCATCTACCTCGATGGTCCCAGTGGTTGGGGTAATGACACTGACCAAACTCTTGATGGTTGTCGACTTGCCGGCTCCATTATGTCCAATCAGGCCGACAATTTGCCCATCTTCGATGGTCAGATCCAAGTGGTTGAGGGCAATGTGCCCATCGTAATCTTTTGTAACTCCGTGAAATGTAATCATGCTAACTCCTTGTGCGATCCTCATTGGGATCGTGTTTGTTTTCTATTGTCATTAGAGATCATCGAAATGATAGAGCAAATCTAGCAGGTAGTTTGGAATGGTTGCTAAGAAATCTTCTTGGTAAACCCGCTCCCCTCGCTTGTGCAATTCCTTGCCCCAGGGGCCTAGATTGACTGCTGGCACCTGAATTTGGGCAATTTTATCCAGATCCAGATCATAAATTTGAGCCGGAGTGGCCAGACTATCTAGGACGACTTGGTAAGAGGCCACATCCTTTTCCAAGGCGCAATAACTGGTGTCGTTAATCCCCATAAAGTATTCCTCGACTTTTAAGGTATAACCCTTTTGGTCCAGATACTGGCGGTAATCCTCGATCAAGGACTCGATTTTGAGTTCTGTATTGTCCAAAAAGCGACAATTCATAGAAGGATAATATGGGGGCGCAAAACCGATGACCACCATGGGATCCTTATCTCCGAGAAACTCTAGCAGTCGCTGGATTTGCTGAATCGCAAGGCTCTGGTAGCTAGTACCTGCACGAAAATCTTGTTCCGCTTTTTTGTTGGAAGCTTCCTTAAAGACTTGGTAGTCCTCGATGGCTTGGCATCGTTCCTCTAACTCTTGATAGGTGATAACTCTTGGCCTTGCAATCATATGGTCTTGGCCAGCCTGATCCTGCAAGTGTTCATACTTCTTGTAAAAGGCGTCCAAGGCCTCCTGACTAAGTTCATAAATCCGCTGCAGGAGTTCTTGCGGTGTTTTCTTCAAATGCAACACACTGAAATATCCAGCCGCATAAAGCACGGTCGATACATCGTACTGCTCCTTCAAATCTCTGAGATAGGACCAAGAAGGGAGGGGAGACGTTTCTCCCAGCGCCTGATCTGCCAGATCGGGATGAAGATCTAGCTGGCTTGCGATGGCTACTAGGAGGGACAAGGCATTGATTCCTTTAAGGGGTTCCTTCATATGGGACAAGACGCCTTGTGCCACAACGACTGGCATGAGTTTGCCGACCGTACCAATGTGAAGGACCTTTTCTTTTTCTAGATCCGATTCAAAGGGCTCCGAATCTACTGCTAATACATAATCCAGATCAAACTTTTCTTGCAAATCTGTCAGGAGCCCCAAAGCTCCCCGCATCCCACGTGAATAGGATTCCTCGTCTCCAACAGAGAGATAGAGCAGATTGACCTGACCTCCAATAGGATCCGCCGCATAGGCTTCTAGAACCCCTAATTGAAGGGCCAAGGCTGCTTTCATATCGCAAGATCCTCTGCCAAATTTCCATTGACCAGAAGCTAAATCAGCCTGGATATCTGGTCGCATATCTAGTATTTTCAATGTTGCTGCTACTTTATCAGAATCGAGCGCGATCTCCGACAAATGTCCATAGTCTTCAAGATCGACTGTATCATGATGGTGAAAAAGGATGAGAGTTTTTTTCTTACCTTTATCGACCAAGGCCCAATTGACCGACCGATGCAAGTGATCCTGTGGTACCTGATAGCGCCCAAAGTGGTCCGGATGTTCCTTAAAATAGGGGATTTGGGCAATCCGTTGATCCAGTAAGGCTTCGATTCCTTGCTCTGTCTCCGTGTTGGTGAAGCTTGGAATGGCCAAGGCTTCGGTAAAAATCGTTTCGATACTCTCTCTATTGGTTCCTTTCACTTTCAAAACCACCCTTCTTTGCTACTATATATAAATAGAATAATGGATATCCCTACTATCAGACTTCTATGTCTCTGTGGCCAACAGGCAACCATGACTCTATCTCCCGACCTCACTTCTTTCCTGTATGCGATTTCTTTTCTAGAAAGGGCTTGCTTCCAGTGCAAACGTTTGTCGCATCCAACTATTTTTGGTAAAATAGGACCATTCACATGAAAGAAGAAATAACAATGGAAAATCAAACCTTAATGCAATATTTTGAGTGGTACCTGCCAGCTGATGGAAACCACTGGATGCGTCTTGCTGAAGATGCGCAACACTTAGCAGACTTGGGTATTCGTAAAGTCTGGATGCCACCTGCCTTTAAAGCTACTTCTAACAATGACGTTGGTTACGGTGTCTATGACCTCTTTGATTTGGGAGAGTTCGACCAAAAAGGGACGATTCGTACCAAATATGGCTTCAAAGAAGATTATCTGCAAGCCATTCAAGCCCTCAAAGCTGTGGGTATTCAACCAATGGCTGATGTCGTTCTTAACCACAAAGCTGCAGCAGATGGTCTAGAGGAGTTCGAGGTCGTTGAAGTCGATCCCATGGATCGAAACAAGATCCTCACTGAGCCCTTCACCATTCAAGGATGGACTAAATTTACCTTTGATGGCCGAAATGGAGCCTATAATGACTTCCACTGGCATTGGTACCACTTCACCGGTACTGACTACGATGCTTCTCGTAATAAGAATGGGATCTACCAAATCCAAGGAGACAACAAAGGTTGGGCTCATGGGGATCTGGTGGACAAAGAGAATGGAAACTACGATTACCTCATGTACGCCGATATCGATTTCAAACACCCTGAGGTTGTAGAAAATCTCGATCAGTGGGCTGAATGGTTTATCGAAACGACTGGTGTAGAAGGTTTCCGTCTGGATGCCGTCAAACACATCGACTCCTTCTTTATGAAGAATTTCATCCACAATATCACTAAAAAATTTGGAGAAGATTTCTACGTCTTTGGCGAGTTTTGGAATGGAGATAAAGAGACCAACGATGAGTATTTGGAAAGTATTGATTACTTGTATGACCTGGTCGACGTAGCTCTCCACCAAAACCTCTTCAGAGCTAGCCAAGAGGGTGAAAATTTCGACCTGCGAACCATTTTTGATGGAACACTGGCGCTCAATCATCCTGAACAGGCTGTAACCTTTGTGGACAACCATGATACCCAGAGAGGGCAAGCCTTGGAATCTACCATTGAAGAATGGTTTAAGCCTGCAGCCTATGCCTTGATTTTACTTCGTGAAGCTGGTTTGCCTTGTGTCTTCTATGGAGACTACTACGGTATCCAAGGCAAATTTGCACAAGAAAGTTTCCAAGAGGTTCTCGATCGTCTCTTATGGGTCCGTAAAGATCTGGCCTACGGGGAACAAACGGACTACTTCGATGATCCAAATTGCATCGGTTGGACACGCTCAGGAAGAGAAGATTCAGCACCAATCGCCTGCTTGATTTCGAATAACCAAGCTGCTACAAAAGTCATGGAGATTGGCTCATCCTATGCAGGTCTCACCTACTATGATGTCCTAGAAAATTGTAGCGAAACTGTCCAAGTTCAAGAAGACGGTACTGCTGAATTCCCAGTGGCAGAACGCTCCATCAGCGTCTGGGTAGCCCAAGATACAGATGGCCAATAACCTTTATATGTAATTTTCTCCTAGGACCTATAGCTTCCTAGGAGATTTTTTCCTGTAAAAATTTTATAGGAAATACAGTTTCATTTTAGCACTATGAGAAAACGCTGTCAATGGGTATCGCGTCTATTTGAAAGAAATAAAGAGCATCAAAAAAACTCGTTTTCCAGTTTGGAAAACGAGTCTTCTTTTTAGCTCAATTCTGCAATGATTTCTTTTAATTGGGCTTTGGTATGAACTCCAGCCACTTGTTTGACAACTTGTCCATCTTTTTTAAAGAGAAGAGTTGGGATCGACATGATACCGAATTGACGCGCTGTGTTTGGATTTTCATCGACATCCATCTTACAGATTTTCAAATCATCTTCATGTACTTCTTCTGCCAACTGATCCAAGATCGGTGCTTGCATGCGACATGGGCCACACCAAGTTGCCCAAAAGTCAATCAAGACAAGTCCTTGGCTAGTTTCTTGTTCAAAAGTTGCATCTGTGATTACGTGTGCCATATTTCCTCCTTTTTCAGTAGCCATCTACTGATCTAACATTTCTACTTTTATTTTACACTAAAAGAGGCCATTTTAGAAATATTTGCTACGGTTACTCCTTAGGCCTCTTCTTTCTTCTTGCGCCAAAAGATGAGGCTAGAAGCTGTCAGGGTAAACAGACCTAAGAGACCCAGAGCATGTTCTTTGTTCCCTGTTTGTGGAAGCGTATGGTTTAGATGTTCTCCTCCTGCTGTAGAGTTGGTAGCAGGAAAATCTTCTACCAATCCTGATGAAACAAATTGAGGGCCATAGGATACTGCTACTGTATGATGAGGTTGCTCTTGTGTAGCTGATCCTGTCTTCATCTCCTCTACCTTGTCAGGAATAGTTGGGCTTGGTTGGACAAGATGTTCTGGGGTTGGAAGGATATATTCCTCCTTGTCGTGTACTTCTGGTGCTACTAGAGCAGCTCCTTCTATTTCTGGCAAGTTTGCATAGTCTGTATCGCCTGCACTTGGCACATAGACTGCCTTTTGGGCGCGGGTCTTTTCGACAATTGGAATCGCAGCCTGGATAGAATCTGTCTTAAAGGTTACTTCATATGGATGCTCCACCGTTAAATCAGATGGGTCATAGGTGTTAAAGACTAGGGCTAACTTGTGACCTTTCTTAACCGTATAGAGATTTGGTTGGAGATAGACCGTATAATCATGGTATTCCCCAACTTTTGGCTCGATACTAGCTCGTGAACTTGCTGAATCGTAGCCAGACTCAGGGTTGGCAAGGTTGATCCACCCTTTAGCAATCACCTTGTACTTGGTCTTGATAGTTTCGTATTCGGCTACAGATAAGTTGCTTAAATTGCTTCCCATCCAGAAAGCGTCTGCTGTTTTATCTTGCTTGACGCTACCATTTCCCACAACGTCAAAGTCCTCATCTGCCACGTCTACCAAGAGGGCGTTGATTTGGAAATTCTTTCCTTGACCCTTGGCTAGAGCTGCCTTGAAATGAGCGGGAATATGGCCCTTAATCGTAGTGTCCTCAGTAACATCAGAAACAAAGGTCAGATTAGCCTTAGAGGAGGCTTTGCTGACAGTTTCATTACGGTTAGCGATCTCAACACCCGCAGCCGCATAGTCACTTGAAATGGTTTCTTCCAAGCGTTTCGACTGAGCATTCAAGAAGAGACGTTGACTGCTCTTCCAGTTATCATAGCTGGTCCACTTACTTGGATCATAGTTGTTTTGAGCTAGAACTGCTGGCAAACTTTCGATGTGATTGTCCACACCATAGAGGTAATGGGTCAGCCAGGTATTGAGTAGGTCATAGAAATCTTGGCCCTTGGCGGTGATCCCATAGCCACGAGACATCGCTGCTGGATAGACGTGATCCCCTTGGTGGAGATAGAGCTTGACATCTTGGCCTGCTTTCTTGAGGGCATCGTACATAAGTTCAAAATGCTTGGTCTTGACATTGTCATCATTCAAGCCATGGACGATCAGGGCGCTGGTCTTGAGATTTTCTGGATGAAGGGTATAATCCCGCTCCTTCCAGACATCACTGTAGTTGCGATCATGAGCGTACTGGTCCTTATTCAATTGGTTGATGTAGTTGGAATAGTTTTGCCAAATCCCTGCCCAATCGTCTTGGTCCAGCATCCGCGTGCTAACGTAGAGGGAGAGCCATGAAAGGTCACTATAAGGTGCATTGCCAAATTGGGTCCCTTGGCTATTGAAATAATCATACCAAGAAGCAATCCCTGCTGCTGGAACGATGGTCTTTAGGCCTTCTACGCCAGTCGCTGCCACACCAAAGGTTGTGGTGCCAGCCCAGGATAGACCGGTCATTGCGACATTGCCACTTGCCCAGTCTGCCTTGATTTCGATATTGCTTGTCTTATCGGTGTAGGCTTTGCGTTTGCCATTGACCCATTCGATGATATTCTTGAAGGCATTGATTTCGAGGTCAGACCCTGTCGTGTTAAATCCTTCTGATCCCTTGGTCCCAAGTCCAGCACTCGAGATAAAGGCATAGCCTCTGACCAAGAAATAGTCGTACCAGTTGAGATCTTCGTAGTCATAGATATACTCGTAGGGACTGTAGTAGTACCAATCCGATGCTTTGGCTTTTTTCGCTGCTTCTACTGTTGTTTCACTGGCGACTGCTTGGCGTTTAGCTGGTTGCTCCCGCAACTTCTTCATGTCGTAGGATCCATCTGTCGGCAAGCCCAGACTTTCAAGAGTCACATAGTTTTCATCCAAGGTTCCCGCTACGTAAGGACGCGCTTCCAGAATGGTTGCTGCCTTAAAATCCCCTTGAGCGACTGCTTTTGGTAATTGAACAATGGCTTTGACTAAGTCAGGCTTGCCATCTGCATCGGTATCGTAGTCCGTTTCGACATAAACTGGGAAGCGTACAATTTGGCTGTCTTCATATTTGTAGTCTTGGTCTTCTTTTTCTCCCGTCGTATAAGGGAAAATCGGCTGGGCACGACCATTTAAAAAGAGCGGGCTTTTCTTTTCAGCACGATAGGCATCGTAGAGTTTCTTAGCTGTTTCGTACATCTTGGCCAATTCTGGCTGACTAACCTTACGAGTCAGATCTTCTGATTTTTCAATCAAGCCTAAACTCTTGGCAAAGCGTTCGCGATCTGCTTGGCTTTGGCCCAATTGGCTAGGATCTGTTGCTGCCCATTGAAGCAAGCCATTAACAGCATCTTGCACTGTCAACTCTTTAGAGGTCTGATCCGCTGCAAGGGTCGAACCTGTGACTTTTGCCAAATCCTGACTTGTTGCCAGTGCTTCTGAAGTAGGAGTGGATTGAGGTGCAGCTTCCCTGTTTGTTGCTGCTGGACTTGCTACTGGGACGGTTGGACCACTTTGTCTTGAAAGTTCCACTGATGAAGGAGCAACTTGATTTACAACTGCTGCCCGAACCAACGAGGCCTCACTTGAGCTTATCCCTTCTTCACTAGAGCTAGTGCTTGTGTCGCTTGCTGTCGGTGACCCCTCTGCGACTGGAGCATGGAGCACTTCTGTCGCAGGGACCAAATCTCCCGTCTGCTCCTCTGCAGCAGCCACTTGATGCAAGACCATCGGCGCGATCAGTAAGCTTGATGCGACAATAGAAACCATTGTTTTCTTTTTCATGTCAGTCTCCTTACATTTTGTAATCAATATAGCTATTATACTATGTAAGCGCTTTTATATCAATTTCTTTCCAAGAAAAAATCGAGGCAAATTTGCCTCGATAAAAGATGCTTATTTCACATGATCTTTTAATTCTTCTTGTGCTTTTTTGTTTGACTCTGCTTGCTCTTTCTTCCATTTTTCAAGAGCTTTGTTGTAGTCAGCAGTTGTTACAGCCTTGTCTTGAAGCTTCATGCCTTTATAGACAACATTGTCTTTCCCTTTACCACCGGTCCAGCCGAATGGTGCTGAGAATGGTTCTACACGAGTCAAGAATGGACGACCAGTCTTAGATGTTGTAGGAATTACCAAGGCACTATCTGTCAACCAAGCTTGAGCTGCTGCATATTTCTCAAAACGTTTGTTAAGATCCTTTGTTTCAGCTCCTGCTTCCGTTATCATCTTCTCAAAGTCGTACAAGCCAACTTTCTTAGCTGCCTCATTGTTTTCGCTTGGATCAAATCCAAGGAAAGTCTTAGTATTTTCACCAGATGAAGCTTTCAAGATATCCATGTAAGTTGATGGGTCTTGGTAGTCAGGGCTCCATCCAACGTTATCTGAGATATCCCAGTCTTCGTCTTCTGCTTTAGCAGCAAAGAGGGTCACGTTCAAGAGATCTTCTTTAGATACCATATGGATGTCGACAACGACGTTGTCTTTTCCAAGTGAGCTTTCAACTGATTGTTTGAAGGATTGAGCACGTTGAACCTTCGATGGAGTCGTTTGGTCAACTGGCATATCCAAGTGAATTGGGAATTTCACACCATCTGCTTCAAGTGCAGATTTCGCTTTCGCAAACTCTTCTTTGGCTTGTTTTGCGTTGTAAAGACCATTTTGACCATCATCAAGATTTGCATCTTTCCACTCGTCTCCATAAGTCACCAACTCAGTTTTAACCATTTCACCAAAGGTCTTGCCATCTGCTTGAACGAATGTAGGTGGGATGTAGAGGTTACGGATCAGTTTGCTTGCTCCATCTTTACCATTTGCTTGGGCAGCATAAGATTCACGGTCAAAGGCAAAGCTGATCGCTTGACGGAAGTCCTTGTTCAAAAGAGCTTTCTTAGTAGATGATTTTTCTTCATCTGTTGTTTTTTTAGTGTACTTGTATGACTGACGGTCGATATTAACCCCGATCACGAAGGTGCTGGCATCTTGTGGAGTGTAGATGATTTCATCTTTAAACTTCTTAGCTTGGTCTGTAAATCCAGGTCCAGTTGGGAACAATTTAGCAAGGCTAAGAGCGTTGTCCTCAAATGAATTGGCCATTTTACTTTGGTCTTGACCATCATAATACTCTAGCTTAACATCTGTGACGTGAACATTGTCTTTATCCCAGTAGTTTTCATTCTTGCTCATCTCGATAGATGATTTAGAAGTGAAGCTCTTCAAGATGTAAGGACCATTGTAAAGAAGAGAGCTAGTGTCACTTGCTTGGGCGAATTTATCCCCTTTTGATTTCACGAATTTCTCGTTGACTGGGAAGGTAATTCCAAGAGTCAATTTAGAATTCCAGAAAGGCTCTGCCTGGTTCAAAGTAACTTGAAGGGTATGATCATCAACTGCTTTAATTCCTACAGCAGAGAAATCTTTATTTTTTCCGCTGACGTAGTCATTCAAGCCTTTGATAGAATCTTGGATAATGTAGAGCATTTCTGATTTGTTATCAGCCGCATATTTGATTCCGGTTACGAAATCTTTAGCTGTTACATCTGCGTACTCTTCTCCTTCTGAATCATACCATTTGGCATCATCACGAAGTTTATAGGTATAAGTCAAACCATCTTGAGAAACTGTCCAATCTTTAGCAAGCGAAGGAATCAAATTTCCGTACTTGTCATTTTCAAACAAACCATCAATCAAGTTCCCTGTGATTTCATGGGTTGCTGCTTTACCAGATGTGATATAGTTCAAGTTTTCAGGCTCCGTCTCATAGACATATGAGAATTTTTGGCCGTTGCTTGAACTAGATGATTTAGAACCACCAGAACAAGCCGCTAGGATACCTGCTGAAAGGAGAGCAACTCCCGCAAGTGCGATGACATTTCTTTTTTTCATGTAAAACTCCTTAAGAAATTTTAAGTTTATTTTAAGATTATACCACAAAGAATTTCAGAAGGAAAGAAATTGTCAGAAAATTATTTTTTTTTCGAAAAAGAGAGTGGGACAGAAATCAGTAATTCGTTAGAATTCGATTTCGTCGTCCCACCTCCGCACAGTTGAGTAGGGCTGTAAAAGCTGATGAAATCAGCGTAGTAAAGCCCACTCAACCACTGCGTCTTGCTCGACAATCCAAAAACAATTAAGAGGCTAGGACTTTTGTCCCAGCCTCTTTTTATTTTCGGTTAAAACTAATTTGAGACTTTCCTTAGGTGAGTACGGACGTCAGCGAACTTCTACCAAGTCGCTCTTGAGGTAGGCATCGACCATGCGCTCTGTTGCGACTACAGAATCCAAGTGGGTCCGCTCATATGAGTGGCTGGACTCGATCCCTGCCCCGAGAAGAGCGTGTTTCACTTCTGCTCCTGCGCTCATAGCTGCAGAGGCATCTGATCCATAGAAAGGATAGATATCCAACTTATAAGGGATTTCTTGGGCTTTTGCCAAGGCTACCAAATGCTGACGGAATTCGTAGTGATACGGTCCTGAAGCGTCTTTGACACAGATGGATACCGTGTATTCATCCGTCGCTTGGTCATCTCCCATAGCCCCCATATCCACTGCCAAGTACTCTACCACTTCAGACGGGATACTAGAATTAGCTCCATGCCCCACTTCTTCAAAGACTGAAAAGGCAAAGGTAGTCGTTACTGGCAATTGAATATTCTTTTCCTTGTAGACGCGCAGAAGATTCAAGAGAATCGCTGCACTCACCTTGTCATCCAAGTGACGAGATTTGATAAAGCCGGTGTCTGTCACAATGGTCCGTGGATCAAAGCTGACAAAATCACCTACTTCAATGCCAAGGGCACGGGTTTCTTTTTCGTTGGTCACTTTTTCATCCAGACGGACTTCCATATTATCCTGGGTCCGCTCGACAGTTCCCGCATCCTTGTAGACATGGCAAGAAGTCTGATGGACCAAAATTGTCCCCGAATGGGTCTTTCCTGTATTGGCTACATGGACCGTACAATTTTCCCCTTCAATCATATTCCAAGGGAAACCACCGATACGATCTAGCTTGAGGCGGCCATCTGCTTTCACAGCGCGGACAATAGCCCCCAAGGTATCCACATGGGCTGTGACATAGCGTTGCTTGTCTGTGATCACACCAGGCACGGTCACATTCACGCCGCCCTTAGCCGTCCGAGTTACTTCATACCCAAAGCCTTCAATGGTTTTGACCAAGTAGTCTGCGATCTCCCGTGTAAAACCGGTCGGTGAAGGAATGGCTGTCAATTCCTGCAAATAAGTCACTGTCTGATTCATAATGCCTCCAAATGTGTTTTTCTTTATTCTAGCATGAAATAGGTGGAATAGCTAGAGGAGAGATTATAGGTCGAAGTTTTTCAACTCTTCCCGTACTTGCATTAAGAGAAGGCCAGAGTTCTATTTATATTTTCAACACATTTTGGGAGAGATTCATCTAGTGCACTTAAAATAAAAAAAGAAACTTGTCCACAACTAACGGTGTCTAAACAAGTTCCACGCAGGCTATTTCAATGGTGATACATAATTATCAGGATAAAATATGATGTAATTTTTGACAATATCTGTTAGACTATCTTCAGTTATGTTTCTCCACTTATGGAGATAGAAGGTTTCAGACTTGAGAACAGAGTGAAACCATTCGATACAGCCATTATCTGCTATTTTGTCTCTTTTCTGAGAATTCTTACACTCCTGTTTCCAGCGATAAAGGTGGAGCGTTTGACGCCGAAACATTCTAAAATAATCGATACAGGGCACGTTTTCTTATACTCTTCTACTAGCTTGATAAGACTTACTTTGTCGATTCTCTTATCAAGTTCTGATACTTTTTTAGTAATTCTACCTGCAAACGTAACTGTTCCACTTCAGATAACTGTTTCATCCCATTACCATAAGTATATTGTTTCCCCACGGGTTGTTGGAAACGGTACAATTCATCATTCTGATACCATCGCTACCAGGTCTTGGCCTGACTAGCATTTTTGATGCTGAGGGTATCCATGATAACTTTATTTGATTTGCCTGCCTTCTTCATTTCGATACAGGCTAGTTTAGTTTCTACTGAATATGCTTTTTGACCATAACAAAACACCCCTGTTTCTAGTTTACCAGAATTCAACAGGAGTGTTTTCTTGTGTCTCATTTTATGGGTGCAGTGCCGACCCTAGGGATTCTTTCGTTCTCATATATACGTCATTAGTATAGGCTAATTTGATTTAAATTCCAAGAGAAATAACATTTTACATAAAAATCAGTGGGTATTTTACAATTTTTGCATATAATAGAGCTAAAAAACAATTGGTTTTAAGAATTCTTATCTGAAACATTCGGAAATTCCCCTTAACCGTAGCGGAAAGTTGTTTTCTTCTCCTATTTATAATAGACTATCACTAACATTAGATGAAAAGGTGACTCTATGACTATAAATCAACTGCTTCAAAAGCTGGAGCCTACTAGCCCTATCCTTCAAGCTAACTTTGGAATTGAACGCGAAAGTCTTCGTGTCGATAGACAGGGAAAATTAGCACATACGCCTCACCCTTCATGGCTAGGAGCTCGAAGTTTCCACCCTTATATTCAAACAGATTTTTGTGAGTTTCAGATGGAACTCATCACACCAGTTGCTAAATCTACCACTGAGGCTCGTCGATTTCTTGGAGCCATTACCGATGTAGCTGGACGTTCCATCAGTAAAGATGAACTTCTCTGGCCCTTGTCCATGCCTCCTCGTATCAACGCCCAAGAAATCCAAGTTGCCCAACTGGAAAATGAATTTGAACGCCATTATCGTAACTACCTGGCCGAAAAATACGGAACTAAACTACAAGCTATCTCAGGTATCCACTATAATATGGAACTAGGGAAAGATTTGGTTGAAGCCCTATTCCAAGAAAGTGACCAGATTGATATAATTGCTTTCAAAAACGCCCTCTATCTTAAGCTGGCTCAAAACTACTTGCGCTACCGTTGGGTGATTACCTATCTTTTTGGGGCTGCACCTATTGCTGAGCAAGGCTTCTTCGACCAAGAAGTGCCAGAACTCGTGCGTTCCTTCCGAAACAGTGACCACGGCTATGTCAATAAGGAAGAAATACAAGTATCTTTTGCAAGCCTAGAAGACTATGTCTCTGCCATCGAAAACTATATCGAACAAGGTGATTTGATTGCGGAAAAGGAATTTTACTCGGCTGTTCGTTTCCGTGGACAAAAGGTTAATCGCTCCTTCCTTGACAAGGGAATCACCTACCTAGAATTCCGTAACTTCGACCTCAACCCCTTTGAGCGTATCGGTATTAGCCAAACTACCATGGATACCGTACACCTACTCCTTCTAGCCTTCCTCTGGCTGGATGCCCCTGAAAATGTTGATCAGGCTCTGGCTCAAGGTCACGCGCTGAATGAAAAAATTGCCCTCTCTCATCCTTTAGAACCTCTACCTTCTGAAGCTGAAACTCAGAACATTACGACAGCTCTAGACCAACTGGTGCAACATTTTGGGCTTGGTGACTATCATCAAGGGCTGGTCAAACAAGTTAAAGATGCCTTTGCAGATTCCAGTCAGACACTAGCTGCTCAACTTCTTCCTCATATCAAAGACAAGTCCCTTTCTGACTTTGCCCTTGACAAGGCGCTTGCCTATCATGATTACGACTGGACTGCCCACTATGCCCTTAAGGGTTATGAGGAGATGGAACTTTCTACCCAGATGCTGTTCTTTGATGCCATTCAAAAAGGGCTTCATTTTGAAATCCTAGATGAGCAGGATCAATTCCTTAAACTCTGGCATAAAGATCATGTTGAGTACGTCAAAAATGGTAACATGACCTCAAAAGACAACTATGTAGTTCCTCTTGCCATGGCTAATAAAACCGTGACCAAAAAAATCCTGGCTGATGCTGGCTTCCCTGTCCCCGCCGGCGACGAATTTACCAGTCTAGAACAAGGTCTAGCCTACTATCCTCTTATCAAGGGCAAGCAAATTGTGGTTAAACCAAAATCAACCAACTTCGGTCTGGGCATTTCCATTTTCCAAGAGCCTGCCAGCCTTGATAACTATAAGAAAGCTCTCGAGATTGCCTTTGCAGAAGATACAGCTGTTCTTGTTGAAGAATTTATCCCAGGAACCGAATACCGTTTCTTCATTCTGGACGGGCGTTGTGAGGCTGTCCTCCTTCGTGTTGCTGCTAATGTTGTCGGTGATGGCAAACACACCATTCGTGAATTAGTCGCTCAGAAAAATGCCAATCCATTGCGAGGCCGTGACCACCGCTCACCTCTGGAAATCATTAAGCTAGGAGACATCGAACAATTGATGTTGACTCAGCAAGGTTATGCACCTGATGATATTCTCCCAGAAGGGGAAAAGGTCAATCTCCGCCGTAACTCCAACATCTCTACAGGTGGCGACTCTATTGATGTCACTGAGACCATGGATTCATCCTATCAAGAATTAGCTGCAGCTATGGCGACTAGCATGGGGGCCTGGGCTTGCGGGGTTGACCTCATCATTCCAGATAAAACTCAGCCTGCTAGCAAGGAAAAACCTCATTGCACTTGTATCGAGCTCAACTTCAATCCCTCTATGTATATTCACACCTATTGTGCTGAAGGTCCTGGACAAGCTATCACTCCAAAAATCCTAGACAAGCTTTTTCCAGAAGTTGCCACAAGTCAAACCTAAAACCTAATTCTTAGGAACAAACAAATCACCTTTATCTCGATGATATGATACCTCTTAAGTAGACAAGGTAAATACCTAAAATCTACGGCTCTTTGTCAACTGTAGAGGGTTGAAGAAAAGCTAAGCTCGAGAAAGGACAAATTTCGTCCTTTCTTTTTTGATATTCAGAGCGATGAAAATTCGCTTCTTGAAGTTTTCAAAGTTCCGAAAACCAAAGGAATTGCGTTTGATAAGTTTGATGAGATTATTAGTCGCTTCCAATTTTGCGTTGGAATAGGATAACTGAAGGGCATTGATGATTTTCCCTTTGTCCTTTAGAAATGTTTTAAAGACAGTCTGAAAAAGAGAATGAACCTTCTTTATATTGTCTTCAATGAGTCCAAAAAATTTCTCTGGTTCCTTATTCTGAAAGTGCAAAAGCAAGAGCTGATAGAGATTATAGTGGTATTTCAAGTCTTCTGAATAGCTCAAAAGCTTGTCTAGGATTTCTTTATTGCCTAAATTGTCAAATTAAGTTAGACTTTTCAAGTAACTCAGAAAAACTTGGTAGGGTGATTGAAATAGTTCTAATGGTAATTCATAGACTACCCTCTGTTCAGCTATTCCCCCTTCATCTGTAACAAAAGAATATTTCTCATGATGTCGCCAAATATGTTGTCCATAACCTTTTATTTCCTCAAACTTACTAACTTCTTCCCAGCCTAGTTTACTATATTTCATGTATGTTCTCCGATCTTTTCACTAATATCTTACATTACACCTTCAGGAATATCTCCTGTTGATCATTGTAACTATCTAGTTGACTGTTATACCAAACCCAGACTGTTAAATGGAATAGCTAGAGGAGAGATCTTACAGGATAGAGTTTTTCAACTCTTCCCGTACTTGCATTAAGAGAAGGCCTAGCTTGTTCTTCCCAGAGCCATCTCCCCCATCAGCCCAGTAAGCATCATTTCGCGTATGTTCGATGAGGATGGCATCTCCTGTCGCGAGCAATTCTTTCAAGATTTCTGGATTTTGGCTAAATTTCATCCGAAGGGCCTGAAGCATCACCTCATCTTTGACCTCTTCCCAACCTGGTCTCAAGGGATTTTGACGATTGCGCCCCTCTAAAGCAGCATCCATCGGAGATGCTATCTGACGAATTTTCTCTTGAATTTGGGGCACTAAAAACTTTTGCGCTTGAAAATAATGCTCTGATGTTGGCCAGATTTTGCTACCATCTGAAAAAGGGTAGGGAGCAAAATTGGACATAAAACCATAATCATCATTTACTTTATAAAATTTAATTTCTTTCACCTTTACCCTCGATTCCAAAATCTCCTAATGATTTTTGCTTTTCTTTTAATAACTGTGTCACATATGGTATTCCTTTTGAGGATAGAGAATCCTTCATTTTGAATTGCAAAATTACTGAGCTATCTCAGACCAGAATGAAATCTGTGTCAAATCTGTTAGTGCGGTTTCCTGTGTTATTGTTTTACCTTTTAAAAAATCTTTTAAACTAGCTGAATAATAAATCATTTCTGATCCAACAATTGAGAATACCGGCGAAACCGAAGTAGGTTCACAAGCAATATATCGATGGCTAACTATCGGCATTAAAGCTGGTGCAGATTTCATTTTACTTTTTATAAAATGATGAACCTCATGAATGGTATTTGGACATTCTCCCCAGTTATCATTCCATTCAAGCTCATCTATTTCATCCGCAATCTCCCCCATCACATCTTCCATTTGTTTCTTTAAGTAGTCAGTGTTTTCTCTTGAAAAATCTGCCCAGTTATACCATCCATTTGGGAGTTGTTCAAGATCACGATACAATCGCTTAAATTCAAGAGGCAAAACTATCCCATAAATTTCTTCAATTTTTTCAAAGACTTCATCTGTAAATTTACTAATCATATGCTACCGTATTCTATTAAATGTTTGATAGTGATCCTCAATAAACCAAATTGAACCATCATCACAAATGACTATTCGTTCAGGGCCCCGATATTTATCTTTTTGATAAAGATTATGTTACCTTAAAGCAGCTCCATAAAAATTTGTACCATTTTTTAATTTTCCACTATGTAAACTTGAAAACTCTTGACCTTACCGCCAACAACATGTTTTTCAACATCACTTTCCCACCAAGGAAGAACATCTTCTTCCAAAATTTCTAAAAATAAGTCTTTAGAAGATAAGTCGTCTTTTAATAAACTATCATCATTTTCAAAAATAAAGGTGCATGTTTCGGCTTTTATCCATGAGAGGTCCGTTAGCCAATCCGTAATAGATGACCAATTATTCGTATCAGGAAGGCCGACAGTTTTTTCAAGAAAATGAAATAGCTCTTCTTTGTTTTGGATCTGCTTCCCATCAAAAATTGCTACAAAGCCACTAAAAGGCAATCGATCTTGCAATTCAAGTTTTGTAATGTAATGAATTCTATTTTTCACGATTTCATACCTCTAACTATCTCTTTCTCGGAATGGTAGTTTTTTATTAATATCGAATTCATTTATGGTCACTGGAAAACTATCTTCCCCTCTTTTCATTCTTTCTTCCATTTCTTTCCACTCAATAACTAATTTATATAGTTCATCAGTTGAGATAAAGCAAGGTTGTCCAAGACTTTCATCATCCATTTGATAGTATACTTCGGTTTCTTCTTTACCTATATCAATATTGAGCATATTACCGCCAAAGTCTGAAACTTCTTTTTGACCTGTAACAACTGCTTCCAATTCTTTATAAACATGAGGGTAAAAATTATGAACCTCAGAATTTAAAAAGTCTGACAACGATTGAAATTTTGGATCAGTAAACTTCAAAATCAGCATCTGATCTGTTTGCTCATTTCCAAAAGCGACTATGGAGTACGTTCTTTTCATCATTTATACTTCAGTGCCCTCTGTATTCTTTCAATTTAGTATACAATTAATTGAATTAACATTCGTATTTCTAGAAATAATCTATTCCCTCACCATCCATTTTCGCTATAAAATTTATCAACTAATTCCCAATCATAATCAGAAATAGCTGAATGATTATCAAGTTTCCTTACGTCAATTCCTAATTTTCTTAATGCAGCTAAAGACATATGCCCCAAACAAATTGGACCTAAAACTGAATCATTGACAGATAGTCTGACAGAAATTTCTATTAATTTATCAATAACGGTAATATCATTGATCTTACTGTTAACAATTTCTTTAATGATATGGTAGGAGACTACAGAATTTAACTCTATATTATTTATTAAGTCCTCATTTTGATATGTTTTATCTTCAATTTTTTTAAGAATATTCACTCTATACTCCTGCTATCATAATGACGTGTTCATCCATTTCACTATTTTTCTTAATTCCTATTCTACCAAAATATGCCCATGAATTCATGCTAAAACAAAAAGAGAGCAGCAAACTGAACTGCTCTCCATTTTGTTTATTTTTCTACCATACCGCCCTTGATAAGACTGTCTTTCGTTACTGAATAACTGACTGTATTGTCATCTAGCGGATTAAAGCCTGGTACGATTTCTTTTAATTTTTTCAAATCGATTTTTGTGTAATCAATGGTATTGCGAATATAAAAGATTCCGTCTTTGTATTCTGATGTCAGTTCAAATCCATGGCCCATCAGATCTTTGAATTTTTCTTGACTCTTAGCAACGGCTTCTTTCATGGATTCAAGAGGGTTCTCACCAGGCACTTTTGAGACGTCGTAATCATCAACTTTTTCTTGTACCAACAAAGTATCTCCCTTGTAATACAAGGTTACAGTGGACTTACCTGCTTCATCACTCGTTTCGAGAACGGTTTTTTGTGCACCTGCTAGTGCATCTTCTTTTTTGCTTTCATCAGTTGATGACTCTTTTGTCTTTTCTTTAGCGGATGATTTGCTTGTTGCTTTACTGGTCGCTTTAGTGGACGATGGACTAGTAGATTTCGTACTCTCTTTTTGTCCGCAACCAGCTAAAAGAAGACCCGCTGTCAAAAAGACGGCTAACATTTTTGTGGTTTTATTCATTTTGAATACCTCACTTTTTTATGATGGTTAGGGAAATGACTGACGTCTGAAACGAGTCATTTAGAAAGATCAACTGTCGTTTTAGATGTTATTAGAAAAGCCTCAAAAATGATGGTTGCAGTCCCCTCCTTATCGATCATTGTAGCCTTCTGGGTGGCTGGAATGCCAAGCCCAGGCTGTTTGGATGATGGTTTCGATATTATCAAATTTTGGTTGCCAGCCGAGAATTGCACGCGCCTTCTCAGAGGATGCGATCAAGGTATCTGGATCTCCTGGTCTACGATCTGCAATTTCAAGTGGAATCGGATGTCCCGTCACCTTGCGGGCTGCTTCAACGATTTGAAGATTAGAGAATCCGGTCGATGAGCCCAGATTAAAGGCAGTCGATTCATTCCCTTTTCTGAGATACTCCACCGCAAGCAGATGGGCATCTGCCAAGTCAAATGGATGGACATAGTCCCGAACATTGGTACCATCTGGTGTATCGTAGTCATCTCCAAAAATTGCGATCTTCTCGCGTTTACCTTGGGCTACTTGTAAAACGATTGGTAAGAGGTGGGTCTCTGGTCCGTGGTCTTCGCCAATCGACCCGTCTGGCTTAGCACCAGCCACATTAAAGTAACGAAGGGGCACATACTTGATGCCATAGGCTTGATCGGCCCAGCGCATGATGGTTTCCATCATGAGTTTGCTTTCGCCATAAGGATTAATTGGTTTTTGTGGAGTGGTTTCAAGAATCGGAATCTCTTCTGGAATACCGTAGGTGGCAGCGGTTGAAGAAAAGACGATGTAGTGCACCCCACATTCATGCATGACTTCCAAGAGTTTGACCATGCCAGCTGTATTGTTGTCAAAATATTTCAATGGATCCGCCATAGATTCCGCGACCAGTGAGTAGGCCGCAAAGTGGATGACCGCATCAATATCTGCATGTTCCTTAAAAACAGTGCGCATAAAGTCTTGATCCGCTAGGTCTCCTTGGTAAAAGACGGCATCTGGATGCACCGCTGCACGGTGGCCTGTGACCAGGCTATCGACCACGACGACTTTTTCCTGTCCTTCATTGACCAAACGGTCTACCATGTGGGAACCGATATAGCCAGCTCCTCCGAGTACGAGTATTGCCATTTGTTTTCCTTTCGCTTCTTTGTCTTCTCTCTTATTGTATCAAATTTCTGTCGCTTCTCCACACTTAAAGTGTCGCAACAAAGCGTCTAAACGCAGCTTGTCCTTCTGCGCTTCTCTTGTAGACACCGGCATCTTCGAGCACGCGCGCAAAGATCTGACCGACTGATTCACGAACAATGGTTTCTGCTTCTGCTTCTTCTGTGATGGATGGGTGAGTGGCTTTCAAGTCAGCAGCCCAGTCCTGGTGGTAGGTTGCCAGTGTGCTCTCACGGTCAAGCAAATAGTTTTGGACCTGCTTGAGCTCTTCCTTGAGTCGTGGTGGCAAAATCGCTAGGCCCATGACTTCGATCAGGCCGATATTTTCTTTTTTAATGTGTTGCACATCCGCATGTGGGTGATAAATACCATCGGGATGCTCTGGTGAGGTTTGGTTGTCACGGAGCACCAAGTCCAGTTCATAATGCCCATCACGGATCCGTGCAATAGGGGTAATGGTATGGTGGGGCTGACCGTCGGATGCCGCTAAGACTAGCACAGCTGGATCCGAGTAGCTTCGCCAGGCTGTTAGGATATGGTCTGCCAGGGCAATCAATTGTGCCTTGTCGTCCGATTGCAAACGAAGAACTGACATAGGCCAGTTTACAATTCCTAGCGATACAGCTTCAAAGCCCTCAATGGTAAAGCTTTCCTCAACAGGAGCCAGCTCCATAGGGAAGGTGTGGCGTCCGCCTTGATAATGGTCATGAGTCAGGATGGATCCTCCTACAATGGGTAGATCTGCATTGGAGCCTGCAAAATAGCCTGGAAAAGTCTCGACAATGGTCAAGAGTCGCTCAAAGGTCTTGCGGCTAATGGCCATAGGAACATGCTGGCTATCGAGAAAAATGCAGTGTTCATTGAAGTAGGCATAAGGGGAATACTGGAAGCCCCAGTCATGACCGTCCATGTCAAAGCGGATGATCCGATGATTGGCACGGGCAGGATGGTCTAGGCGACCTTGATAGCCTTCATTTTCAAAGCACAGTTGGCAGGCTGGATAATGACTAGCTTTAGCCAGCTTCGCCGCTGCGATGTCTTTAGGATCTTTTTCAGGTTTTGACAGATTGATGGTGATTTCAAGGGAGCCATAGGGAGTTTCTGCCTCAAAGGCAATGTTTTGTGCAATCGCCTTGACCTTGATGTAATCATTGCGCTTAGAGAGGGCGTAGAAATCAGCAATCGCATCTTCCTTGGACTGACCGTAAGTCTCCCAGAAATAGCGGTTGACCTGACTAGGACTGGGTGTGATCCAATCCATCAACTCTGCTCCCAAGCTGTCCTTTGCGGCCATGCTATCTTGGATCTTACTATTCGCAACTGCGATTTCCACCAGCTGATCTTTGAGTGCGATCAAGTCAGCTTGATGAGCTGGGGCGTCTAGCCCTTCTTCTCCAATGCGACTCATAACGCGGTTTTTTAGATAAATCCGATCCATCTCTTCATAGTCACTTGCATCAATGACGGCTGTGACAAATGCATCTAATACCAGTTCTGTCATCCTATCTCCTTTTTAATCAAGCACCCGTGTTCCCGCAGCAACCTCTGCAATGTAGAAACTTGGCGCATAGCCAACGATTTCCTCATAGCGTTTGCCGACAGCTTCTTTAAATGGTTCAACCTTATCTTTGTTGACAAGGGCGATGGCGCAACCACCAAAGCCTGCTCCCGTCATACGAGCACCAAGCACTCCTTCTTGTTCCCAGGCTGTATGCACCAAGGTATCCAATTCTAGACCAGTCACTTGGTAGTCATGCTCCAAGGATACGTGGGAAGCATTCATGAGACGGCCAAAGCCTTCCAAATCACCTGCTTCAAGCGCCTTGCGTGCTTGGAGGGTCCGTTGGTTCTCAAGTACAGCATGACGAGCCCGTTTGATGCGATTTTCATCCTTAATCAAGTAGCTGTAAGCATCAAAAGCCCAGAGATCCAATTCCCCTAAGGTTTGGATGTCTAGTTTTTCTTGGAGTTCAGAGACGGCGGTTTCACATTCCGCACGACGTTCATTGTATTTGGAATCCGCTAATTCCCGGCGTTTGTTGGTATTCATGATGACCACGACATTGTCTTTAAGATCGAGCGGTACCAAATCATATTCTAGGGTGTTGGTATCGAGATAAATAGCCCGTTGATCAGCCCCCATACCGATGGCAAATTGGTCCATGATACCAGAATTAACCCCGATGAAGTGATTTTCGGTTTGTTTCCCGATCTTGACCAGATCTAGACGATCTAAGTGAAGATCGTATAATTTCTCAGCGATGACGCCAATCAAGAGCTCAAGGGAAGCTGAAGAAGAAAGACCAGATCCATTTGGAATATTGCCGTAGACATAGACGTCCATGCCGCTATCAATGACATGACCAGCTTCTTTCAAGAAATGGAGCACGCCTTTTGGATAGTTGGTCCAGTTGTGCTCTTTTTCAAAGTGGAGGTTTTCAAGCGGAACTTCAATGATCCCCTTGTCTTCAAAATTTCCTGAGAAGAAACGCAAGACTTTATCCTCACGCTTTCTTGCAGCTCCGTAGGTACCAAGCGTAATGGCTGCTGGGAAGACATGCCCTCCGTTGTAGTCTGTGTGTTCACCGATCAAATTAATCCGTCCTGGTGAAAAGAAGGTATGATCAGCCTTCTCGCCAAAGACAGCCTGAAACTTTTCTTGTAGATCTTGAGACGTGATTGATGTAGTCATGAGAAACTCCTTTTAGTTTTGTAAACGTTTTTATACTTTTATTATAATCGATGAAAAGTAAAACTTCAAGTATTTTTAGTAAAATTTTATTTATTTTTTATATTGTCTTCAAAAAGCTTACAATAGAGCTTTCCTGCTCTATCTCGACCTCTTATACTTTTCTATTTTGAGTTAATTTTAGTAAAGTTTTACCAAAAAATCTCAATTGGGAGTGACCCAATTGAGATTCTTCATTCCTTAGTTTTTCTTTCTTGGATAGACAAAAGATCCAAGGAAGGTTAAGAGGCTGACACCCATAAGGGCTAGGAGGTTCTCGGTTTGCCCGGTCTTTGGCAATACCGATGAAGCAGGACTAGCGGATACACTTGCAGGAGCCTGAGCAGTGTCATGTGACACAGAGACCGGAGTAACTTGTGGTCTATCAAGAGAGCTTGCATTTTCTTGCTTGCTAAGAAGGACCTGTGTCTCTGTATTTCCAACCACTACTGGTTTTGTCTGATGGGTTGGATCTAAAACTGGTGAAGTTGGGTCTTGGGCTTCTGGTGTTGGTAATGGTGTTGGTAATGGAGCAGGTGCTGGATAGAAGAGACCATGACCAATACGGTAAGCATACTCTGTTTCCGACATTTTTCCATCTACAATTTTTGGAATATCCACCGGTAAGGTACCTACGTGTTCCTTACCATTGAAGATGACTTCCACTCCTGCAGGAATATTAGGACCGAAGGCATTGTCTGGTTTGAGGGATTCTGTCGGATCCATTCCCTTATTTCCATAGACTGCTAGAATAGCTTTGGCTGCTGGATAGTTGGCTACATCATAAGGTTTCGAGATGGAAAGGACAGCTGCCTTCTTATGGTTGGTGTTGGCATAATGGACGATATCAGTTGGGATCTTGGTTCGCCAGAAATTTTTATCCAGTTGCCCTTCATAACCGATCTCTGAAATCACGACGATGTGAGTAGCTTTTTCGAGGTCTTCTTTTAGACTATCAAGGGTGGATTCTTTAGTGAAGTTCTTGGCCACAAAGGAGGTATCTTTTGGAAGCACTCCATCCGCGATTAAGCGACGCATGCCCAAATTTAGTCCAGGGACTTCATTTTCAAACGCTCCTAGGAGGAGGACATGATCTCCTTTTTGAACCTTAAATGGCAAGGTATGGTCTTCATTTTTTACAACCGTCACCGCTGCTGCTGCAATCTTGCGTTCCAAATCACGATTAAGGTTGGAGCCGACTGCTTCTTCTGCTTTTTCAGGCGTCCGAGCACTCGGATCAAAATTCAGGACCCCACGTTTTTCTTTGAGGGTGAGAATCCGACGAACTGACTCATTTAAACGTTCTTCTGAGATGTCACCCGTTTGTACCGCACGCACCACTTCATCGACAATGGTATCAATCTTGCTTAAATCGGTTTTACTGCGAAGGGTCGTTGGCATCAAGACCAAATCAACTCCAGCCTTGATGGCCATTTTTACAGCTTCGACTTCACCGAAGTTCTTAGCGATAGCATCCATTCCCATGGCATCAGAAACAATCACGCCCTTATAGCCGTATTTCTTCCGTACCAAGCCCGTTAAAATATCATCAGAGAGTGTCGCTGGAACATAAATTTTCTCACCAGTTTCTTTTGACACAACCTGATCTTTTTCAATTTGTGGGTATTGGATATGGGCCGTCATCAAGAGGTCTACGCCAGCATCCATGGCTTTTTTGAATGGAAGGAGTTCTAATTTTTCAAGTTCGGTAAGAGATTTGTCCACCAAGGGGAGACCTGTATGGGAATCGACCGCTGTATCTCCATGACCTGGGAAATGCTTAGCAGCTACAGCGACATTGTAGTCTTGAATCCCTTTCATCATTGGAATTCCTAAGTAAGCAACCCGGTTTGGATCAGAGGAGAAGGAACGAAGCCCAATGACAGGGTTTTGTGGATTATTATTGGTATCTAGAACCGGAGCGAAGTCCACATTCAGGCCTAGTGCAGAAAGTTCACGTCCGATGATTTGACCGGCCTCTTTAGCTAGTTTAGGATCATTGGTCGCTCCGATCGCCATATTTCCGGGGAGAGCTGTACCGCTACCCAATCGATAGACGATGCCCCCTTCTTGGTCAATCGCTAACAATAGCGGAATCTTCCCGTTATTGGCCTTGTTTTCAATCGCTGCTTTTTGCATATCTTGGGTCAGAGCTAGGGTCTGCTTGGTTTCTTTGACGTTTTCAGCAAAAAGAATGACGCCTCCAAAATCATATTTATCGATCGCATCTGCTACTTCAGCATTGACCTTGGTGAGATCTTGTGGTGACTCCTGACCTGCCTCCTGCCACTTACGGAAGTCCGGCATGATCATTTGCGTAACCTTTTGCTTGAGAGGCATGTCTTCAAGTAGTTTTTCCACTTGAGGAGATGCCGTCTCCGTTGTTGTTTCCGTTGGGGAAGCTGCCGGGACTGCTTCACGATCAGTCACAGTTGACGGTTCTGCTACCCCTTCCTGATTTTCTGTGGAGGTTTCTGGAGCTGGAGAAGCCACAACCTCTTCGACTGTTGCTGCCGGTTCATTGGCTTGATCCGGTGTTTGAACTGTGTCTGCCTTTGCTGTTTGGACCGATAATAGAGCAAAAGCCGTTAATAGGGCCGCAGATGGATAAATGATTTTTTTCATAAAGCGACCTCCTTTCTTCATGGATATTGTACCATTGTTTTATAGTTTTGTAAACGGTTGCAATACCTGAAATAAAAAATAGGATAAGCGCTTTTTCACTTATCCTTTAGTTCATTCCTATTTTTTTAAAACACAATGTCTTGACCATTTTCTGTCACTTGGTAAGTCCCGTCAGCAAGATTGATTCGGGCTGTTGCTGTGACGGTCTGGTCTTTGTTTTGGCGCGTAATGACAATGGTATGTTCATCTGGTGTTTCCACCTCAATGCTTCCTTCTAAGTCAAAAGCTTGCGAGTTGTTCCGGAAACTAAAGAGCTTGAGAAGGGATTTCACAACTGGACGCTCTACTTCTTGAGCAATTTCTTCATTGCTGTAGTAATGACGGTTGATATTGCGTCCTTCCTTGGTGTTTTCTAAGAGTTCCAAATCATTCTTCCCAGCTAGGAATCCAACATAATACACTTGTGGAATGCCCGGCGCAAAGGCTTGAATCAAGCGGGCTAGGAAGTACTTGCGATCGTCATCTCCAAGTGCTGAATAGTAGGTCGAATTGATTTGGTAGATGTCCAAGTTGTTGTACTCTGCTGTTGAATACTTGCGTTTCACATTTGCTCCTACCTTGTAGAGCTCATTTGATGCATAGTCAATTTCTTCATCTGTCAAGATATCCTTGACATCAACTACCCCAATCCCGTCATGTGTGTCAAGTGTCGTGAATTGCTTCATGGGACTCATCTTCAACCACTTGGCAAGGCGATCCACTTTTGAGCTATAGAGGGTATAGAGGGTCACCATGGGTAGCGCGAAGTCATAGACATAATAGTCGTGATCGGCAATCTTAAATTGGATGGAATAGTGTTCATGAATCTCTGGCAAGAGCTCCGCACCGTAGCTGGCTGCCATATCACGCACCTTGTCCAGCAAGTCCCAAATGTCTGGCTCCACGAAGAAATCATTGGTATCCAATTTCTTGACCGCATAGGCAAAGGCATCTAGGCGAATGAGGTCACAACCATTGCTTGCCAGGTGTTCGATGGTCTTGCGGATAAAGTCCATGGTCACTTCCTTGGTCACGTCCAAGTCGATCTGCTCTTCCCCGAAGGTATTCCAGAGATGCTCAGTTGTCCCATCCGCAAAGGTAATTTCTTGTTTGGGAGCTCGATCCTTGCGCTTATAAATCAAGTCCACATCCGCTTGAGTCGGACGATTCTCCGGCCAGAACTTGTCCCAGTTGAGAAAGAGATCCTTGTAAGCACTTTGGTCGTGCTTCTCTTGATAATCTTTGTAGTATTTAGACTGACGGGAAATGTGATTGATCATAAAGTCAAACATGAGATAGTACTTGTCCCCCAGTCGTTTGACATCTTCCCAATCTCCAAAGGCTGGATCCACTTGGTCATAGTCCACAGGCGCAAAGCCACGGTCACCAGTTGATGGGAAAAAAGGCAAGAGGTGAACCCCACCGACTGCATCCCCAAAATGTTTCTCTAGATTTTCATAGAGATCCTTAAGGTTGTTTCCTAAACTATCTGAGTAAGTAATTAACATGGTCTTATTTTGAATGGGCATAATGGTTTCCTTTCCTTTTTTGAAAGCTAAGTCTGAAGAGACCTGGCTTTTATGAGTTTATGTATTTTAAGAATTGCTTCATAGGATACGATTTAAATCAGCAAGCTGAATCGCCCCTTTGTATACGGAATTGAACACGGGACTAATTTCTTAGGAAAAAAGATAAATCTCCTTGTGTGCAAGCACACTACGTCGATTTCCTATATTTCCACAGCCGTTACTACTTCAGTCGTTTACGGATGTGGATGCCCTAGGGTGCTACAGAAATTTTCAGCAAGCTGAATCGTCCCTTTGTATCTTATTTCACTGCGCCGTTGCTCATTCCTGCGATGATATGGCGTTGGAAGAAGAGATAGACAATGGTGATACTGATAATGCCGACCACGTATGAGGCAAAGCTTGGTCCGTAGTCGTTGAAATATTGGCCTGCGTAGTTGTATTGGAACAATGGCAGAGTCCACATTTTGGAATCCCGGTTCAAGACAAGGAGTGGCAACATAAAGTCATTCCAGAACCAAAGGGCATTGATGATCATGGTTGTCGCATGCATCGGTTTCATCATTGGGAAGATGATGCGGAAATAGGTTGTAAATTTATTAGCCCCATCGATCTCTGCTGCTTCATCCAGACTTTCTGGGATTGAGATTTTGATATAGCCGACATAGAGGAAGAGGGTCTGTGGAATCGCATAGGCCAAGTAGAGCAAGATCAAACCAAAGGTATTAGCCAAACCGAGTTTACTCATCATAACGGTAATTGGAATCATGATAACCTGGAATGGGACGAAGATCCCAAGGATTAAGAGGGTGTACATGATGGTAAAGGCTTTTCTCTTACTCATATTGCGTGCGATGGAGTAGGCTGCCATGGGGATAAAGAGCATTACTGCAAGTAAAGACAAGACAGTGATGACGACAGAGTTCCAGTAATAGCCTCCGATCCCATCCGCTAAGAGACGGCTAAAGTTGTCCCATGTGAAGTTGGTTGGAAAGCCAAAGAAATTATCTACGATATCCTTGGTGGGTTTGAAGGAACTAAAGAGGGTGGCAAGGAGGGGCACTAAAATCAGAACCGATCCTAGAATCAATAGAATGTATTTGCCAATCAAGGCTTTTCTTTCATCTTGTTTCATCGTGCTTCTCCTCTTAAATTTCAAATTTCTTAGATACTCTCAATTGGATGATCGAAATCACTACAATTAAGAAGAACAAGATTACGGCAATGGCATTGGCATAACCGAATTGGTTGTTTTTAAAGGCATAGTTATAAACCAAGAGCCCAAGTGAGGTTGTGGCATTGTTTGGACCACCACCGGTCATGGCAAAGACTTGGTCAAAGGCAGTCAGCCCACCTTTTAGGGCTAGGATAAAGACCATAGAGACACTTGGTAGCAAGTAAGGCAATTCAATATTCCAGAAGACTTGCTTGCTAGTCGCGCCATCGATCTTCGCAGCTTCTGTAATCTCAGTTGGGATGGATTGCAAACCAGCGAGGAAGATGATGATGGGCATGGCCACCCCTTGCCAAAGAAGGACAAAGACAGCCGCAAAGATTGCTCCCCACTTAGTCCCTAAAAGACTGGTTTGGAGAAATTCTATATGAAGGGCATTCCCAATCGCTGGAAGACCGTAGTTGAAGACTTGCTTGAAGATCAAAGCTACTGTCAAACCAGACAAAACAGCTGGGAAGAAGAACCATGCACGGAAGAAGGTTTGACCTTTGATTTTAGAGTTCAAGACACGCGCAATGAAGATCCCAAGGGCAATCTCACCAACCACCATGGCAATGGTGATGATCGCGGTAAAGCCAATCGCATTCATGAATTTTGGATCCATGAAGAGGAGCTTAAAGTTGTTTAAGCCGACAAACTTGTAGTTATACGTCAAACCTGTCCAGTTGGTAAAACTGTAAAAGGCTCCTTGGAACATCGGCACATAGAAGAAAATTGCTTGTAACAAGAGGGGGATGACCACAAAAGCCCATGCCCAATATTTTTGTAATACTTTTTTCATAGTCTCTCTACTCCTAATCCACATCCGCTTTCATCGGGTTAAAGAAGGCATTCAAATCATTGACCATGCCTTGTTTATCACCTGTCAAGACATAGTTCATGGTCAAGGTATGGAAGTCTGCTTCACTGGTCCAGTATTGTTGCAGCCAGACCAAGTGACGATCCGTAAAGGCATATTTGGTCATACCAGCAAGCGGTGAATCTTCTCCTGCTTGTTTGACCCCTTCGATCGCTGTTGGAGATCCGTCCACGTCGTAGTATTTTTGCATGACTTCTGGACGGGTCATGTATTCCACAAAGGCATTGGCTTCTTTTGGATGTTTGGTAGTAGCTGAGATAGACCATGCCAAGTCACCTGCACCAACAGTTAAGCTTTGTCCTTTTTCTTTTCCTGGAATCATGAAGGTTCCAACCTTAAAGTTCGGTTTTTGTTCATTAATCGCTGTGATCGCCCAAGACCCATTTGGTGTCATGAGGACATCCCCACGTGCGAAGGCTCCGATAACATCGGTATAGCCAGCACCTTCCCAGTTCTTTTGCTTCGAACCTTTAATGCGAAGAATATCCATCACCTTGATGTCATCTTTCATAATCGGATCAGACAATTTAATGGCATTTGGTTGAGAATAACGAAGGTATTGATTGGCTTCTTTTCCTCCACCTGTTGCTGTCGCAAAGGCTAATTGATTGTAACCATTGAGTGTCCAAGCATCTGCACCTGCAATTCCAAATGGTGTTTGTCCTTTAGCAACGATGTCTTTGACTAACTGTTCAAATTCATCCCAGGTTTCAGGAACCTTCAAGCCCAGTTCTTCGAATTTATCTTTGTTGTAGTAAATTCCATAAGCATTAGCTGTAAAAGGAACGTTGTAGACTTTTCCGTTCACGGCATATTTTTCAGCATAGCCATTTTTCACGCGTTTCAGATAGTCTTTATTGCTCAAATCTTCAAAGACACCTGCTTTTGCCCATTCTTGCAGTTCGATGGACTGTGGGTATATATTAACCACATCCGGCACATCTCCTGCGAGGACACGTGTTTTCAATACTTCACCACCGTTCGGTACATTGACAACTTTGACCTTGACCTTTGGGTTTTCCTTTTCAAAATCACGCGCGATTTCTTCCAAGGTTTTGGTCATTTCTTTTTTCTGGTTGAAATACTCGATGGTCACTGTGCCATCCGCCGATTTACCATCGTTGGAGCAAGCACCGAGCCCAAACAAAGCTAAACCTGTAGTTGCAAGAAGTCCGATTTTTTTAAACCATTTCATTTGGCTGTCTCCTTTTATTTTTTGACAAAAACATATTGTTTAGAGAGGAAATCTCCCTGAGGAAGAACGACGGTTAAGCCAGCATACATGAGCTCAGCTCCTGAATAGACTTGGTCCGTCCCTTCTAAGCTATAGAGTGCATCTTCTTCCAAGCCTTTGAGTTTCAGAGTTGGCTCGATCTCCTCAACCGTTGATAAGACCCTTACATAGGTTACAACCGTACGGTCTTGATAAGTGAACTGGACGGCTGCTTGATTGGCACCTTGACTAGGATTCATTAAGCGGTAGTGTTTTCCGAACTGAACAAGTAGTCGAATCGTTTTGTAATGAGCGACTTGAGCTGCAATCCTATCCAACTCTTCTTGCGGAAGACTGGTTAGATCCAATTCATAGCCCAGATTTCCCATCATGGCTACATGTCCGCGCGTTTCAAGTGGTGTCATCCGTCCCATCTGGTGATTTGGAACAGCTGATACGTGAGCCCCCATAGAAATGGTAGGATAGAGATAACTAGATCCATACTGGATCGGAAGTCTGGCAATGGCATCCGTATTGTCACTCGCCCAGACCTGTGGGAAGTAACGCATCATCCCTAGGTCATCGCGGCCACCACCACCGGAGCAAGACTCAAAGAGGATGTGCTCGTATTTCTCCGTCAAGTACGAAACCACTTCATAGAGACCCAAGATATAAGCATGGGATTGCATCTTGGTTTCCAGGTAGGTTTTCCCATTTCCAAGCTTGGTGATATTGCGATTCATATCCCATTTAATATAGTCGATCTCATGGTTTCCAAGCAAGTCATCCAAGACCTGCTTGATATAAGCTACCACTTCTCTATTTGCGAAATCGAGCACCAGTTGATTCCGTGAATAGGTGTGTTCGTAACCTGGGACTTGAATAGCCCAGTCCGGATGAGCCCGATAGAGGTCGCTATCAACAGAAATCATTTCGGGCTCCACCCAAAGGCCAAATTGAAGTCCCTTGTCGTGGATGCCTTGGATCAATTCTGCTAGACTTCCACCTAATTTTTCTTCATTGACGCTCCAATCACCTAGAGCCCGATTGTCATCATAACGATTGCCAAACCAGCCATCATCTAGAACAAAGAGTTCGATCCCCACTTTTTGAGCTTCGTCTGCTAGCTCCAATAATTTGTCTTTTTTGAAATCAAAGTAGGTCGCTTCCCAGTTGTTGATAAGAATTGGACGTTCTTTATGGGCAAAGGGACTAGGAATGATATGGTTTTGGACAAATGCTTGACTCTCTTGACTGAGACCGGTCAATCCCTTATGGGAGTATGTGATCATGGCCACTGGAGTATCAAAGCTCTGATTGGGTTCCAATTCCCAAGCGAAGTTTTCAGGATTGATCCCCAGTCCAACCCGAACTTCATTGAGTTGATTTTTCTGAACAAATCCTTCAAAATTCCCACTGTAGAGCAGTTGGAAGGCCAGAGCAGAGCCCGCATCTTCTGTCACTTCATGATCGGCAAGAATGAGGGCTGGAGTCTGGGCGTGTCCAGAAGCACCACGGTTGGAGCTGATGGAGAAGATTCCTTGCTCCACTTGCTGACGGCGAACTGTTTTTTCTCTCGCATAGGCTCCTTGCAGAGTGATGATATCGTAATCACCTGCTGGGATATCTGCCAACACACTAAGAGCCTTGTGGATCACAACCTTTTCATCACTCAAGTTTTCAATCTTTGAGAAGCTAGTGATGGTTGTCCGATCCTCGTAGGCGGTGTAGTAGAGGGTCAACCGCAGGGCTGCTTGATCATCTTCAAAGACCAGTGCCAAGGTTTCAGCCTGATCTACTGAGTGAGGGTTCGGAAGACCGGCCGCCTGGACACTGCCAGAGTAGATATTGGCTCCGACATAAAGGAAATCCGTCACCTCTGTAATGCCGTGCTGGATCTGAATAGACGGCTTTCGAAAATCTCCTAGTCCGTGCTGGCCCAAGACCTGTCGCTGGGTATCTAGACTAAAGGTTCGATTGTCAGGTGTTGGATTTCCAGCGAAAGCATGGTCCTTCTCATGCACGGTATTGGAAAAATGATAGGACGGAATCGGGCGCCCCAAATGCTTGAGCATCAGGTAGCCATCTCGATTTTCAAGGATGAGGCTCAGTCCCTTACTTTCTACATAGAACAAATTTTGTTCGATACGAATTGCCATATCTTCCTCCATTGGACCCTAAAAATATCACTATGTATTTTTATATTCAGTTCCAATATTTTTCTTTTTTTACATGTCTTTATTTTAACCGTTGTAAACGCTTTCGAAAATAGAATTTTGTTGGGCTTATATGGTAAAATGTTAGGTAGGAGGTTTACCTATGTTAGTCTTTTCAGAATACCAAACCGACACGATTGATCTAGCCCTTGATTTTTACGGCTACGAAGATTGCCCCAAGAATTATGAATTTGGTCCTAGCTTTCGAGACAATTTTGTTCTGCATTTTATCACCAAGGGAAAAGGTGTCTTTCACATCAATAAAAATGAAATCCATTTAGAAGCCGGGGATCTCTTCCTTCTCCCTAAAAATATGGTGACCTACTACAAGGCAGACGCAGAAGATCCTTGGTCCTACTACTGGATTGGGATTAGCGGCACCAAGGTGAGTGATTTCATGCGCTTTTCAACCATACATGCCAAAGGTTTTCTAAAGAAAACAGAGGTGGACACAGAGAGAATTGGACTATTCATGGAGCAACTTGTCCACAAGGCAGAGGACTCTAAGATGACCTCGCACTACCAACTCCACCTCCTCTCTCAGATCTATGAACTGCTATTTCTTATCAGTGAAGTGGCTCCCGACATCCATCGGAGCCATCCATCTCCAACCTATCAACTCTATCTGACTTGCAAACATGTGATTGAGACGCATTACGCAAAAGAGCATATCAGTATTCAAGAGATCGCTGATGACCTCAATGTCCATCGTTCCTACCTAACAACTGTTTTTAAAGAGTTTCACCAGATCTCTCCCAAGGAATTCCTGCACTCAGTCCGCATGCAACGGGCCCAGCAGTTGCTGACCAACACAGACGAAAGCATCAAGATCGTGGCTTACTCAGTTGGCTTTTCAGACCCCCTCTATTTTTCAAAGGCCTTTAAGGCCTATAGCCACCTGACTCCTAGCCAATATCGCAACAAACATAAAATTTAGTAAAAATTTATTTCTTTTTACTAGTATTTAGAGTATACTGGAACTAGTAAGCAATAAAGGATGAACTATGGCAACGATTAAAGACATTGCAGAAAAAGCAGGCGTTTCTCAGGCAACGGTCTCTCGCGTCCTAAACCAGGATGCGACCTTATCGGTTGGTGAAGACACGCGCAATCGGATTCTTCGCATCGCTGAGGACCTGCATTACCAAAAGAAAAGCCGCAAAACAGCGCCTCAACCAGTCGAAGATTCTCATAAAATCGTCATCTTTGAATGGTACACGCGCGAAGAAGAATTAGAGGACCTCTACTACTATGCCATTCGGATGGGCTTGGAGAAACAAGCCCAGGAATTAGGCTATGAGATCTTTCGTATCTTTAACAAGGACGATTGGTCTTTGATTCAGGAGGCAGACGGCATTATTGCTCTTGGGAAATTCAGTCCCAAGACCATTCAAGATCTAGAAAGCTACGGCAAACCCCTGATCTTTGTCGATAGCAATACCCTCTATCTGGGGCATTCTTGCGTGACGACAGATTTAGAAGATTCTGTTATCACCGCTCTCGAGCATTTTCTTGAGCATCATCACAAGGAGATCGGACTCTTGGTTGGGCAAGAAGAGACCGCAGATGCGACACCGCTTCAGATGGATCCTCGTCAACGAGTCTTTCAACAGTTTCTCACGGAAAAAGGGCTTTATGAGGAGCGCTTTGTCGCTGTCGGCCAGTTCTCGACCGAGTCGGGCTATCAGATGATGGAGCAGCTGATTCAAGCACTGGGCGACGATTTACCAACTGCCTTTTTCATGGCCAGTGATGCCATAGCTGTTGGGGCCCTTCGGTCCCTTCAGGAGCACCAAATCGCAGTACCCGATCGCGTCAGCATCATTTCCTTCAATGATACTTCCATCGCCAAGTATGTCTTTCCTGCCCTCTCTACAGTGACCGTCTACACAGAAGAAATGGGCAAGCAAGCCATTCAGATGTTGCGGCAAACCTTTCAAGGGAGTCAACCAAGTGTTCCCTGCATGGTCAAATTAGCCACCAAACTGACGATTCGAGACAGCAGTCGCTAGGAGATCTTAGTCTTATGAAAACACACGAAATCCTCTTTCAAACCCTTTCTCAGGCAGATGATTATGTCAACGGGGAACAGTTGGCAAAAGAATTAGGTGTTTCCCGCACCTCTATCTGGAAGGCCATCCAGCGTCTAGAAAAAGATGGGGTCGTCATCGAATCCCTAAAAAAGAAGGGGTATAGACTGGTCTCAGGCGATATTCTGCTTCCTGAGGTCATCGCAAGCAATACCCAGTTGACCGTTACTTTGAATGAAGAATGTCATTCTACCCAATTGGACGCAAAATTAGGCATGGAAGCCCATAAAGAGGGCAGGGCTCTCTACCTGGCCAAATCCCAATCTGCTGGAAAGGGCCGCTTTGGTCGCGACTACTACTCTCCCGATCAAGGCGGTGTCTATATGTCTCTTCATCTCAAGCCCCAACTCCCACCTGCGGAGCTCCCCCCTTATACCCTCATGGTCGCAGGAGCCATCTATAAGGCTATTAAAAACCTGACCCTGATCGATGTCGATATCAAATGGGTCAATGATATTTACTATCGCCATAAAAAAATTGGAGGAATCCTAACCGAAGCTATCACATCCATCGAGACTGGCCTTGTCACGGATATCATTATTGGAGTCGGTCTCAATTTGGCTATCTCTACTTTTCCAGATGAGCTAGAAAGCAAGGCTGGTTCCTTATTTGAAGGCCCTTGTCCCATCACCCGAAATGACCTCATCAGCGAGATTTGGAGGGAATTTCTTCATACGGATATCGATGAACTGGTCTACCTCTACAAAGAGCGCTCCCTGGTCTTAGGGCGAACTGTCACTTTTGAGCAGAACCAACAGACCTATCAAGGCCTCGCCAAAGACATCTCTGATACCGGCCAACTCTTGGTCCAGTTAGATAAGCAGGAAGAAATCTGGCTCAATAGTGGCGAAATTTCCTTGACGAAATGGTAAAATGAAGTATAGAAAAAGCCACCCGAAGGTGGTTTTTTTGATTGTTTCATCTAGTTTCCATTATGCTCTCTTTGGAAAGCTCCCATAGCCTTGAACTGTTCAAGCTCTTTTTCGTTTCGTGGTTTAAAACCAAGAAACTTATATCTGAAAAAGTTCATACGAGCAGTAGGCCCAAAATCACTTTCCAACCATGGAGCGTAGTCAAAGTCAACTGACAGCTTATTATCTTCATCCAAATGAATGATACAAATGTACCAATCAGCCAAATCGTTCTCAACGAATACTTTTTTCAATTCTTCAGATTTTTCAAATAAAACTGTATTCTCGTTTAGAACTTCCATCATTGATAGACCAAAATCTTCTGGCATTTCAAGATGGTAATGATAATGATTTTTATATTTAAAATAAAAATAAGCTTCACCACTATAGGTCTTGTCCATCTCTATTACAATATACAAATCATCCCACTCTACTGGAATCATCTTGTTGGCTTGTTGTACGATTTCGATTATTTTCTCATTAATTTGTTTTTCCATTTTATCCTCCGATTTGGGGTTGAATCATTTGAAATTAAATACATGGACAAAAGCCCTTAATCTGATTTGATTTTCTCTTTACAATAATCCACAATGTATTCATTGATCCATTTACTCTTATTTTGGAATTTTCCAAGTTTACGCTTTGCAATCAAATCTTCGGCCATTCGGAGTGCATCTGCATATTGCTCACGGTGGATTATTAACAGCATTCCCATCAAGTCATAATGGGCAGGAATTGGCGCATTCTCGACCACATAAGTATAAAAATCTTCAAAAGTTGAGAAGCTATTTATTAGTTTTAAGACTTCTTCATGCACTTTTGAGAGCACCTCAAAAACCTTGGTTTCAACCTTTTCTAGGTCGATATCCTCCATCGTCCAGTCTTCTTCGGCGATCTTAGTTGGTAACGAAAAGGTATCTACTGTAAAAGCTCCAACCGCTCGAAGACTCATTGGTTCCTGTGAATTACTCTCCATATCAAAGACTTCCCAAAAAATATCATCAATGATATAGGGTTTGATATAAGGACGAATGATTAGACGAAACTTATTATCTGGGAAATTAATATCGATCATATATTTAACTAGATAGTCTCCTACTTTATCAAAAAACCTTTCACTTCTTGATTTAAGTTTCAATCGCTTCGCTGCCACGCGGACAGATTGATTCAGTTCTTTTTTTAATTGTTTATCTATTTTTGAAAATTTAACCACTCAATCACCTCACTAATCTGGTCTTATTACTCTTATCAAACAAACTATTTGCCATAATGCTCTCTTTGAAAGTCCTCCATAGCCTTGAACTGCTCTAGTTCTTTTTCATTCGTTGGTTGCTTGCCTAAGTATTTATACTCAAAGAAATCCATTTGTTGTCCTGAGCTGAATCCACTCTCAAACCAAGGGGCATAGTCAAATTCAGCAGATAGTTTTGTGCCAACAACCTTTATTATACATGTTGTCCACAAAGCTTGTTCTGCTTTTTTAAATATTTCTCTCAATTCCCAAGCCAACTTAAAAGTTCGTCTTTCATTTTCTCTGAATTCCAAGTTAGGAATCCCATACTGTTTGGGAATATAGAGATTGTAAATATATTCACTTTTACCCTCTTCGTTAAAGAAGTAATAGACTTCACCACCATCAAAAGCTAGGGTGATGTTTATAAAAAGATTATCCCAAGCTACTGGTATCGTCTCATTAACACTTTGTGCAATTTCACGAATTTTCTGATTGATTGGTTGTTCCATTTTATCCTCCAATTCAGTCTCGCACTGATATTTGTTGATAACAACACTATATATCTAGTATAGCATAACCATTAGGTATTATAGGTTTTCAAACCAAATGTGAGTCAATCGTTTTTGCCCCACTTTTGCCCCATTTTTAAATCCTGACATTGAAAACACCTAAAAGTATTTCCTAAAATCAGCTATATTTCAACAAATTTAATTACTCTCAATATGAAAGTCCTTTCCAAATCCATGCAGGGGGCATCTAAATCAACAGGAAAGAGGCTGGGACAAAAGTCCTAGCCTCTCAATTATCTTTGGATTGTCGAGCAAGACGCAGTGGTTGAGTGGGCTCTACTACGCTGATTTCATCAGCTTTTACAACCCTACTCAACTGTGCGGAGGTGGGACGACGAAATCGAATTCTAACGAATTACCGATTTCTGTCCCACTCTCTTTTTTGCTTGTCATTTTGTTTTTTGTACCAAATAATTATAAAAGTTTTCTAACGTTATCAAATTCTTGATTTATTTTTTCTTGCAGTGTATGACCATATACTGCTCTTGTTCTATAGCCTGAGACCCTTTTGATGAAAATAAATCCGCAGAAAAAGTAAATGCTTCTAGTAAAACATTATCTGCTCATACTGTTTTATTACATTCTTGGGTATGTAATAAAACCAGCACAATCAAGAAGAGATTAATAAATAATAATACAAGTATTTTATTGTGTTTGATTTCCATAACTATATTATGGTCGGTCGCCTTCTTCTTATCAAGAGGTTTTCAAAAATATAATTATCAATATACTAATAACTAAATTTAAAGAGAGTTTTTCAACTCTCTTATTTTCTTATCTCACATAAATATTTCACATGTCCAGGCTCATCAAATTCATTTTTCTCAATAGCATACACCACATTTGTATCCTTATTGAGAAATAGTATCATGGAATATGGTGCCATGAAGCTTGCTTTCTCTTCTAAAAACCACGAATCAAAACACTGGTCTCCTTCGTACAACACGATTCTTTCATATTCATCTACATCATCACCTTCTGAAAGTCGTGCTCTTACTTCAAAATTAGCGCTGGGTTCTTTTCTCAAGATATCCCCAATCCAATAAGTTGCTTGTTGAAGCGAATAGAAATCAGCAATCCCCCAACGGAAGTACTCTCCCATTTTTTCTTCTACAAATTCAAAATCTTCAGTGGTGTCCATATCTCTAAAACTTGTTATTCTCATATAGTATTCTCACTTTCTATTTATACAACTTGTTTCTATTTTACAGCAAGCAACAAGGCTAGCTTGTTATTTAAAGGATCTTTCTTAGTTGTAGTAATTTGATTCAAATCCTTATATAAATTTATTATATCAAATTTATGTAATTTTGTCAATTTTGTCAGATTTAGTACACACTAGAATAACTGAGAGTCAATTCTTGACCTAGGAGATACACAATATAAAAACGCTTAATTCCTTTGTATAGGATAAGCGTTAAATGACAAGAGCAAAAGAAAAGATTAATTATTGTGGTCAATTTTCATCTAAATCCTTCAGTGCCTTCTTATAAGCCTCACTATCTTTCTTATAATAATCACGCTCTACACCAGAGATATCTACAGTAAAGACACCATCTTCATATATATAACTTGTTGTACGGTTTAACATTTGCGAGCCCATTAACTCAATTGTTTCATTCTTTCGATCAATTACAAAGTTGTCAGCAACACTACTATCAAGTATCCCTTTATTTCCTGAGATAGTAAATGCTCGTTCATTTCTAGATTCACTAACCCAATAATATTCCCCATCCAAAGTCTGATTTCTTTGATTAGAGCATGAAATTAAAGGCATACTCAAAATCGTTAAAAATAGTAGAGCCAATAGTTTATTCATTGTAATACCTCCTTAATTGTTTATGTTATAACAAAATACCATTACAGGAATACTACGAAAATATCTGTTACAATAGCAAATTAATCTCACAAAATCAAAAACGCACTCTATTCTCCATAGTGGAGCTAATTAGAATGCGTCATTAGGGACTAAAAGATGACTATTATCAACTATTTATCGTCACCTTTAATCATATTTTTAACGCCTTCGATTGCTCCTTCAACAGCATCTTTTGCGTCTTCTGCGACTTCTTTAACTTTAGAAACTACTTTTTCAGCAGCCCCTTCTTTTTCTGTTTTCTTGTCGCCAGTCAATTTACCGAATCCTTCTTTGACTGTACCTTTTGCTTGATTGATTTTTTCTTCTGTAGACATAGTCTTACCTCCATCTGTAATATATTTTATTTTATATCAAAAGAAAATCGATTTTTCGCTTAAATCTTATGCTAAGTGTGCCACCATTCAGTTAAATTGAAATAGTGCTTTACTTAGGTTTATTCGATTATATCGGCTTATAGCCTCTATAATCTTATTGTAAAACTTAATATGAACAGAACTAAAAATTGTATAGAGTATGTTGATCTAACACGAAAAATCGATTATACTTATGACTTATTTGTCATCACCATTAAATAAATTCTTAACATCTATGATTGCACCTTAAATAGCATCTTTTACTTAGTTGCCTTTTTCTTCTGTAATTTTGAAATATCGAATCTTTTCAAAACTACAATCAAATCATAATCTTTTCCTGTTATAAAGATTATGATCTATTTTTGAAAAAAGAAATTTATTCCTTCTTCCCTAAGAAGAATGAAACGACACAAACAACAATGACAGCTCCTGCAATTGAAGGAAGCAATGCCATACCTGCCAAAGATGGTCCCCAAGTACCCAAAAGAGATTGTCCAACTGATGAACCAATTAAACCTGCTAAAACATTAGCAATGATACCCATTGAACCACCTTTTTTAGTGATTCCTCCTGCAATGAGACCAATAAGGCCTCCTACAATAATAGACCATAGCATAACGGGCCACCTTTCTAAATCAAAGAATATTTATTTAAATATTATCTATCTCCATTGATTGGTAATATTATCAATCTGCATTGATAAAATAAATAGTAGAATTTTAGCTAAAATCTTATTTTGGATGTTTTTTCCAAAATATTTTTCTATGATTAATATAACTATAAACGTTTGCCCAAACAAAGTCAACTAAAATGCTTGGGTATTTTTAAAAAGCATAAATATTCTTATAAGACAATAAATCTTTATATAGTAAGATTGTTTGCGTTTTCACGACATTTTAATTTAGGTTAATTTATGTATTCATTTGTTTATACATCTATAAAAACGTGTTTGATTTTGCTTGTTTTCTATATTATTTGTTCTATCTCGATCACTAATAAAATGAATAAAAAATTCATTTTATTGTATTTTATGTTTCATTTAGGATGATGTATCAGTTTCTATTCGATAGAAATTTGAGCTTTTTTAAAAAATTTTTTTAAAATACTATATTTTATAGAGAATTTTTTATAAAATTTGACGTATACTTTTATAAAATGTATAATATTTATATGTAAGCCCTTCCAAGCTAATTTGACTTTTAGCTACCATTCCAAGAGTGTCTATTCACGACACTCTAATATTTTATTTAGAGAAATATGGAGATTATTATGGATTTTAGAGAAATATTGGTTCAACCAGAGCATTCAAAATTAAGCAGCTTCAATACTCAACTTGAAGGTTTTGAAAAACTTTTTGGAGATAAGGACTTATTAGACATCCGAGAAGATTTAACCAAAATTAATAAAGATGAAGTCATCGCTCTTTGTTCAGAAATAAAAGGATATAAATCTGGATTTCTGGATACATTATCTTTAATTGCTTCAGAGTCTAATATAGAGAATTATAGGGATGTCTTTGAAGAGTTATGGACTAAGTATGAATTTGATAATCGTATCGATGATTTACTTGCTCGTTACCCATATACAAACGTTGAAGAACGAATTGATTATAAATTGTTAGAAGAGTACGGAACAACCTCACGCGAAGAAGTAGCCAGAATGATTATCGAGGATTTAGATACTTCATCAGATGGAGAGGCTAAAAAACTATTCCTTCAAGAGTTTCTCTCTATGCAAAAGAGAGAAAATGATAACTAATAATCTTTAATATCTTCATTACCATTTTTTCAGTGTATTAAGAGGAAAAAGTTAATAACATGGCATTATTTTTGTGTTCAAATTTTTCAAAGTCAGGTAAACTAATTAAGGAAAAGGTCGAAGGAAAAAATATACTCTTCTATTCATCCCTACTGCTTCAATTGACGAAGAGTACAAAGGTTACGTAGACTCTGCCCGTCAATTATAGCAAGAGATGAACGCTAATGTTATTGATCTTGAGTTATCAGCAGCCTCATCTGATCAAACCACAAGAAAACCACCTCGAGGGTGGTTCTTTTTTTAACAATCATCAAACACTCCGCCTGTGAGTTGGTACATGAGATAAATGTGCTCCAGGACTTTGACTTTATCCATATGATCCACATCTTTAAAGCCTCCTAATGCCAGGAGCGGGACAAAACCAAAACATTGGTTATAAGACAGAGCACCATGTTTTGACACAGCTTGTCTATATAAATCAAGTTCAAAGTTATCAGTCACATATGAGTTATCTAAATACTGAAGGAAATATTTCAAGCTCTTTATAATAATGTCGCAGTCTTGAACGTTATATTTTACAATACCAACAAATTCATTCTCTTCCCAAGTAATAATATCTCCAAATGCTGTTACGAACATAGGAAAAGCGACGTCTCCTCTGAAATAACTATCTTGGAGAAGCTCTAGATAGTCATCTGGATTGATAACTTTTAGATAACCATCTAAAAAGGTTCCCAGACCATCTTCCTGCCAAATCTGTAGCAACTCAGCTGGGACTTGATCCTTGTATTTTTCAATAACTTCTTGGGGCATATCTACCACTTTTATAAAATCTTTTAACATCTATTAATCCTCTGCTGCAATCTTCAGAAAAGCCTGTTTGAAGTCTTCGTACATCTCAAAAGCAATTTTCATGACATTTTCTAAATCATCATAATTTGAAATCACTGGATCCATGATTCTATAGTCCGGTGTGATAAGCCTCCTAGAAAACTCTATCAGTGGGGTACCAAGTATCACTTTGTTTTGGGAGTCCCTAACAATCCATATTAATTCTACTAATCCTTTAAAAATACTATTATGGAATCCAAAAGTATAGCAATTTTCTTTAAAAGGCTCAATATAAAAGAATTTTTCACGTCCATCAAATTTAGCTCTATACCCTAAATCTTCAAAAATATCAAATACCAACTCACCTGTAATAATGTTTAAGCGTTTGTCTTTAGGCGTTCTATCTAAGCTAAATTTATCTGAAAGCTCCTTATACCTCTCCACAAAATTTATAGCTTGCAAAGCCTGTTCAACTCTGCTATCTAATTTCATCTGTCTACTCCTTCGTAAATCTTAGTTCAACACCCTACTCTTTGGTAATTTCCTTAAACTTCAAGTTCCCTTTTGGCTGTTCCTCTAGTCACCTGTCACCTGCGCTTCAAACCTAATATCCCTGTCTAAAATATTCGTTATTTTTATTTGTTTTGAGTTTGGAAGCTCAAATTCCCAAGATTCTTTAGATTGAAGAACGACACCTTCTTTTGATAAATATATACTATTATTTGGATCATTTTTTTTTATTTTTGTTGGAATATTGCTTGATGATGAGTAGATTTCGCTAATTTCTTGCTTCAAAACATCATAGTTAGTCCCTACAAGGTTTCCTTCTCCACGCTGCCACCATGAGGTTTTCCCAGATAATTCTAATTTCCCTCCAGAAATCTTAGATAGATATAATTTGGGGGAAAATTCTTTTTGTTTTGAGGTCGGAACTTTTAAAACTATGGAATCGCCTGGTTTCAAGGTGTAACTCGCATCTTTGAAATACAAATAAATACAGCATGTAAACACAATTGCTACAATAGCAACTACTCCAGAACATCCTAGATTCCATTTATTAAGTTGTTCTCTTTTGTTTTTCACACGCACTGCTCCCTCATTCCTCCTCAGCAACTCAGATTGAGACATGTCACTAGTCTGCTCCAAGATCCTCTCTCCAAATATCCTTCATGGTCACATCACCCCTAATTTTTGGGCTAAAGCGACTAGAGTAGATGGAGGTCCAGTTTACCGATCCACCACTCGCGCTTTAAAGTGGGCTGGCTTATCGTCTACATTGGTGATGGTGATGGTGAATTTCTTATTATTCGTGACATCAAAAACTTTCTCGCCTATGAAGGTGATCACAATCCCATCTTCTACCAATTGAATATCCTGTTGATTGTTAGGAAGCTCCTTAGAACCACTTTCAGTATCACTTATCTTCACGACCTTTTGTCCTTCTACTTCAAATAACACATCACCAACTTGTTCAGACCAAACAGTCATTCCAGATAATTTGATTTTTTGATCATCCTTCTTTTCTAAAATCAATTCCGAACTATACTCCAACTGGTCCGTATTGGGATAAACTTTCAATGTAACACTTTGACCAGGATGGAGGGTGTAGCTTCCATAAGTAAAAATCGAATAAACAAACCAAACCGCAAAGGAAGCATATAAGAAGCCAATGATCTTTCGTGAACGTTTGCTTTTAAAACGACGTAAAAATAAGACGAGAGAAATAATAAAAATCAGGGGTGTTATCATTTGTCTTCCTTTCTTGCTACTAGAATGGGTACTTACAGTTTAAGATTCATTTTTATCCTTTTATAAAAGTTATTCATACTCTTTATGTATCTTTTATCTAGTATTCTCCCATATCCTCTCTCCAAATATCCTTGACGGTCACATCGCCCCAGTTCTTTGGGCTAAAGCGACTAGAATAGATGGAGGTCCAGTCTTTCAGGACTTTATTACGGAGCACCTCATCTGCTTCCTTGCGAATATCTTCAACAGTCTTTCCATGCTCCGCCAGAAAGGCTTCTACTTGAGACTTGCGATAATATCTCACGCTGTTCTCATCCTAATACCACATATAGCGTTCTAATTGTTGATTATTTACATCGTAAAGATACTCTACATTTATAGTTGTCTCTGAATCTGGTATCCTCAAACGCATTTCTACTCCAACTTTTGTCATATCCTGAAAGCCAAAATAAAAATAATAACCTAGAAATTGAATATCATTTGGTAAATCTACACTTTCATAATCAATGGAATGAATCGAAATTTCTTTAGTATCGTTGTCAACAATTTTTAAACCTTTTAACTGATAAAAAGCTCGACCATTCCAGAGAAAAGTATAATTGTGATAATCACTTTCTTCATATTATATTTCATCAAAAATATTGTGAATCCGCTGATGCCTATAGTACTGAATGCCAGAAAAAGATAGGCAAAAAACTATAAACAGTGAAATTAAAAGCATTCTTTTCTTCTTCATGTTCTCCCTATCTCTTCTTTTTAATCTGAGAATAAACGAAACTGATTGTGGCATCAAAAAGAATTGCATATCCAAAAATTCTTATGGTTGCTATGAGCCAACTTGGGCTATTTTCGACATCTATATTCAATAGTTTTAAAGACACTGCTAGAGTCAAAAATAAGACAACTTCTGTAGTCAAGCGGTGCTTGGCCTTTTTGAGATCTATGGTTTTCAAGAAGAACTGACTCTGGCCTTCCTTCGGTCCTTCTTCCCAATAGGTTTTATCCTTACTTCTTAAATAAAGGAGATAACCAACTTCGACGATTAATCTTGAAAAAGCTGAAGTAAAGACTATATTGCTCACAATCCCAAATGTTTGCACATAATAACCAGATAAACTAGACAACCCTCCGCCTAACACAGTGATTCCGAAAATAATCCAGAGGGAGGATTTGCTATAGACACTAGAGGCGGCGATAGAATTCCCAGCAGCTCGTTTTTCTGAAAACCCTCGTCCTAATTGCTTTTTTAACCAGCTGACATTATAAACCGTCAAACCGATAAATAAAACAGTGAAACTCAACCAATACATCAGCGAGTAGATCAGCGAATCTTTTAGAACCTCATTCGTTAAAATAGTGAGAATATAATCCATTAAAACTAATGAGAGATGGATCCCATTGATCAGTACAAAGAGCATCACAGTACTAAAGAATTGATGCTTGTAGATGAATGGTTTGCTAAATGACATGATTTGACAGCCCAGCATGAGCAATAGAAGGAGACACAGAAAGAGAAAAGGAACATTCGAAAAAGGATCTACTGTGAATTGCTCCTTGATAAAAAAGTATAGATGAGTCAGGTCGATGCTCAATACAAACAAACCAGCCCAGGCCAAACTCAACATTCTAACAGAAGCTCGCGTGGAACCCAGCGCTTGAAAATATTCCTTATTTAATGCTTCTGACTGACGGTTCATACCCCACTACTCCTCTTCTAGCTGACCGCTTTTGATTAACTTCTTATAATAGCGTTTGCTGTACCAGTCGCGGTCGCTAATTTCCAGATATTCCTTGTATTCCATCGGATACTTATGGATATAGTAGGCTTGCACAATGTGGGCATTGATAAGAAAGGCCACTAAATAAGCATAAGAAACAAACAAAACAATTAACAACAAGCCGAAAAGATAGAAATACCACAAAATCGGTAACTTATTTACCAGATGATAAACTAAAGATACAGAAAAAAGAAGGGCCATCATTCCTAGTGTCATCAACACGACTTTCTTCAGAATTGGTTTTGGCTCCTCATCATTTAATCGTCTCTTGAGATTTTGAATACTATTGATAACTATCCAAATAAAGAAAGCAATTCCCACTATCAACTGAAGCCAGAAGCCCAGCATAGTATAGGCATCGAAGGCTGCAGCACTTGCTAAATAGAAGACTGCTAAAAATACAGAAGATGCCCACGGAAAATAGAAAGGGAAATAGGTAAAGACCTGACTGCTTAAGCGCTTCTTCGGCCAAAAAACAGGAATAGAAGCGAATAGATAAGTTAAGTAGAATAGCAGACTTATAGGTTTTAAAAACACCGCCATTGAACGAATCAAAACTGTTGAAGCATAAGAAATATAATATACTTCACCTTCTAAACCGATGTTACTTGGCATATGAATTGATATAAAATATCCTACAATGCCAAAAGCAAAAAACATACAAAAACCAACTGTAAAGAGCCGATTGAGAAAGCTCATATGAATGGGATTTGGCATTCCTGCTGTTAATGAATACTTCCCATAGGTTACGATCTTTTTACTGTCTTCGAAGTCAGCTCCAAATAAACTGATTCTTTTCATTCCTTACGCTCCACTGTCGTCCTGCTCTTTCTTAAAGAGCACTTTTCCTTGGCTGTATAATTTCATAATTTTCACAAAACGAACTGGATTGTTTTGATTATACATTAACACGAGTACATAGAATAATAATCCACCTAGCCAGAATTCATTACCTAGTTCAATCTCCTGACCAAATTTTTGAGTACAGCTATAAAAAAAATATAACAAGTAGATATTAGTGGCAATGATTAGAAAACGAACGAATCGGAAGATTTTCGTTGACAACTTAGCTGGATCAAAGTTATCTTCCCCCACCATCAAGTTATGAGAAGCCGCAAAGTAAAAGACCTTCTCTGTCGTCGGCTGGGCCGTGTGAACATTTTTATATAGTCCTCGTTCAAGAATCGCAAACAGGAACAAAAACTCTGCCAACCACAATAATAGGATAAAAGTCAGACTGGTCCAATTATAAACTCCTATACTCATTGCCGCAAGGAAGCCAAAGCCACCTGTTCCACCAGCCATGAAGAAAATCACCAATTCAGGAATATAGGCGTTGGTCTTTCGAGCCCCTTCAGTATTGAGCAAGACACTCTTGGGAGCAGCTAAAGCCTCCCGCGTCTTTTGGTCATAATAGACCGCCTGACCATTGCATTCACCGATAAAAACACGACGACGTCTCAGAAAAAACATACATACCTCTTTCTAATCATGAAAATAAGTTCTTAAAATCTCCTAACCATTAGGAACAAGCTTCAAAATGAAAAATCTACTCTTCATATTCTGGGTGTTTGCGTACATAGCGTGCCGCCTGAACTCCGTCCACTATGAGAGCTGGTAAAAAGAGGTTCATCAAGATGCCCAAGAACACACCAAAGACATTCTCAATGTAGCCAGTGAGAATAGCTGGCGCTAACAATACAGCTACAAAAGCAACTAAAAAATTAAACAATCGCTCTTGCTTCTTGTCATTGTCTTTACCACCATAAGTCTCCCATCGGTTGAAAGCCCAGATTTTCCCCTGATTTTTAGGAAGATAATACCAGGAATATAGACCTGTAGAAAAAAGCAGGATACATAGAGCTACGAGATTGTAAATTAGTGCCCAGACTGAATAGATCCCGTCATTACCAACTAGCATAAGCAAGCCTATAAAAGTCGTGCCAACGTTTAAAATCAAAACAAGTATAGAAACAAAAAGATAGATAAAACTCTTAAATCTCACAATAAAACGATCGAAGAAAGAGAGTGGGATTGCTATACCACTAATGAACATGCAAATAATGAACAAGATTTTATAAATGCCAATATGATCGATATAAGTTGTCCCAAAATACGCCATAAAAGAGAGTGCTAAGCTAATCCAAGATAGAAGCTTGATATAGCCTAGACTAACACCATCTGTAATCAAAGGGCCGTGGTAGCGTTCTTCGATCACTACTTTCTTTTTCTTTGAAGCTTTTGTCATGAACTCCCTTTCTTTATCTGGACTGATAAATCTATTCCAAGCAAACTAGTTCTCATTATGCTCTCTTTGGAAGGCTTCCATGGCCTTGAACTGTTCTAGTTCTTTTTCATCAGCTGGTTGTTTGCCTAAGTATTTATATTCAAACAAGTCCATTCGAGCACTTGGACCATAACCACTTTCCAACCATGGAGCGTAGTCAAAGTCGACTGATAACTTATTATCTTCATCCAAATGAATGATACAAATATACCAATCAGCCAAATCGTTCTCAACGAACACTTTTTTTAATGCTTGCGATTTCTCAAACAATCGATCTGTTTGATTATAAATTTCGAATTTATCTACACCAAAATCTCTAGGAATGTATAAATAATAGTGATATTCATTCTTATATTTGAAATAAAAATAAACTTCTCCACTAAATGTTTTGTCCATCTCGATTACAATATACAAATCATCCCACTCAACTGGGATCATATCGTTGGCTTGATGCACGATTTCAATAATCTTCTCATTCATTTCTTTTTCCATCATGTCCACTTTCTACCTTCTACTTAAAAACTTGGTTTTTATCCTTCTCTAGTTGGGTGATGACAGGTTCTTAATCTGCTCCCATCCTTACTTTTAGATAAACATCTGGATTGTCATCGTCTCTACATACCACACTCATTTTTCCTTCTTCAAAACGCAGTAATAATTTCAAATTTCTAATGAAATTATTTTGATTGAAGACAACGAAAGCTGTTCCTAACAAAAGGCCTGCAAGACTTCGCTTGACAATCTCCCCTCCAATAGGGTGCCCTAATAACTCTCTGAAGTGGGAAAGGAAATCATAGGCATAATAGAAACCGACCGCAGGAACTGTCAGCAAGAGGGCATAAAATAGTAAAAAATCTTTTTTACTAAATCCTTGTTCCGCCTCTTCGTCGTCCTGATTTTCATCAACTTTCTCAATCATCATTGTTAGGCAGACCGTTTTTGTGGTGACTGTAGCTCGATGGACATTTCGATACAGGGCTCGCTCTACAAGGAGAGTGATGAAAAGAAACTCTGTTACCCAGATAAACATAACTGTCCAAAAAGTTGCCATACTATAGGTGCCATGAAAGAATAGACTAAATAAAGAGACCAGTCCACCTCCGCTTGCCAGAAAAAGAACAACCAAATAAGGAATATGGCGGTTCATCTTACTAGATTTCTCTGTATCCAACAGCTTACTCTTTGGTGATTCTAACACTTCGTGCGTCTTCCGATCAAAATAAACAGCTTTGTCTTCATATTGATTCAAAAAATAACGCTGTCTTCTAAAAAACATATCTGTCCCTTTCTCACCCAAGTCTATTTCAAGTATTTTTTGCCATAGTCTTCGTAGCTTGGTTGCTTGTTTTTATCCCTATCCTACAAAAGTCTCGGACTCCTTCACTCGCTTGTAAAACAGCCCTAGACTCATAGGATTGTGAAAAATTGCATAAAACTAGTATACCATAAAAGCTAGGTGGCAGAATGAATCTGAGCATAAAAGAGAGTGGGACAGAAATCGGTAATTCGTTAGAATTCGATTTCGTCGTCCCACCTCCGCACAGTTGAGTAGGGCTGTAAAAGCTGATGAAATCAGCGTAGTAGAGCCCACTCAACCACTGCGTCTTGTTAAACAATCCCAAAATAATTGAGAGGCTAGGACTTTTGTCCCAGCCTCTTGTCTCAATCATCCTAGTGGACTCTCTTTGAAGAATTCTTACTGACAGCTCATACCTATATGCCTTTTGCCAGCTCTCCCAATTTTTCGATCCGATCATGAAGGGTTTCTACATTGAGATTTTCGTTCTGGTAGTCGCACAAAACACCATTCTCATAAAAGACTTGCTCGGGTAGCTGGACCTGCGGTGGCTGAGGACACTCAATCATGACTACACTGAAGACTCCACCAGTCCCAGTTTGCTCCATGGTATTGCCCACAAAGTGATAGGTAAAGGCTCTGAATTGCCAGTCCTTGTAGGCACCTGAGATCACATAGGCTACCTTTCGCTCATGACCACGGCCAAAGGGATAGTGCGTAAAGTTGGCATATTTTTCAACAAAGGGACTTTGGAAAGGAGTGATAGTCCGATCCTGATCCATCTTCTTCTTCGAATAATCTCTGTAATAGTCATTCCCCTGTGCTCGATCAAATTGGTAACCATGCAAGGAAGCAAAAGTCTGATACTCCTTATTGCTTTTCTGAGCATAACTGACGGCCCAATAACATATTCCTACAACAAAGGCTGAAATGACAACTATTAAGATCAAAATTAAGATAACAACATCCATACCTATTATAAATCGAGAGAACCACTGAAAAAGGTTCACAAGACCTTTGCATTCTACAAGTTTTAACAGGGATTGTCAAGGTGATCCATAATATTATATGTATAAAAACTTGAACTGTCTCATTCATCTATACTTCTCCAAACACCATCCCCCTATTATCCCTCCACTTGTGGTATGATGGTAGAGTATGTTTAGGTGCTAGCAACCCTTCTAGAGCACCTCCCTGCTAAAAGGAGAACCAATATGAAAATTGCATGGAATGAAATTAAATACCAACCCAAGAAGTTCATCCTGATTGAACTTCTCATTACCATTCTCATGTTTATGGTGGTGTTCTTGTCCGGTCTGACAAATGGACTGGGCCGGTCGGTATCGGCCCAAATCGATAACTATGGGGCCCTGCACTACATCCTTTCGACGGATTCAGAAGGGATTATCCCCTTTTCAACCATTACAGCGAAAGATTTAGATGAGGTCCAAAAGATAAAAGGGATAGACTATTCTGGCTTGTCCATCCAGCGAGCAACCGTCTCAAAAACAGAGGATTCCAATACCCTGGACATCACCTACTTCGCGACCGATCACAATGAAAAAGAGATCCTCAATCCAATCATGGAAGATACAGACCTCAAGATCTCCGACTTACAGAAAAACGAGGTCATTTTGGACAGTTCTTTCAAAGAAGATGAGGGAATCCAAGTCGGCGATCAAGTGATCGACAAAACTTCTAAGCAAAAACTCAAGGTCGTGGCCTTTGCGAAAAATGCTAGATACGGCTATAGCAAGATTGGTTATATCAGCTCGGAGACCTACACAGGTATGCGGCAAAAAACAGATCCAAGCTATCAATGGCAAGCCCAAACCCTTGTGACCAAGAAGAGCATCACTTCTAGTGATCTAGCCAGCAACTTGATGGTGGCGGATAAGAAGCAAGTAATCGATAAAATCCCTGGCTACAAGGCTCAAAACCTGACGCTACGGATGATCACGTGGGTGCTGCTACTCGCTTCTTCTGCTATCCTTGGGGTCTTCTTCTATATCCTGACCCTGCAAAAGTTGAAACAGTTTGGTGTCCTAAAGGCCATTGGCATGTCCATGAGCCAGATTACCTATGTCCAACTATCCCAGCTCACCATCATCTCCCTCATCGGAGTACTGCTGGGGCTTGGTTTGGCAACTATGATGGCGCCATTTTTACCCAATAGCGTCCCTTCCTTTATGACCCTGAAAGACAATCTCATCATCTCGGTTAGCTTTATCCTGACCTCTATTTTGTGTGGTGCCTTGTCCCTTGTCAAAATCAAAAAAGTAGATCCAATCGAAGTCATTGGTGGAAATGGAGAATAAGATGGCCATTATCGCATTAGAAAATATCAGAAAATCCTACGCCGATGGCAGCCAGATGCACCATGTCCTCAACCAGCTTAATTTAAGCGTCGAACCCAACCAATTTGTCGCCATCTTAGGCCCTTCAGGATCTGGTAAATCCACTCTCTTAGCTATAGCTGGTTTACTCTTATCAGCGGACGAGGGGCGGATTTCTATCGCTGGCCAAGACTTGACTGACCTCAACCAAGGTCAGTGGACGCAAAAACGCCTGGAATTGCTCGGCTTTATCTTTCAAGATCACCAGCTCCTCTCCTATATGAAAATCGGTGACCAGTTAGAACTGGTGGCCAAATTGAAGGGGGAAAAGGACAAGAAAAAACGCCAAGAGGAGGTCAAAGCCTTGTTGGCAGATCTGGGCATCGAAGCTTGTTACCACCAATACCCGAATCAGATGTCTGGTGGGCAAAAACAACGGGCAGCCATCGCTCGGGCCTTTATCGGAAATCCCCAGGTCATCTTAGCCGATGAACCAACCGCTAGCCTAGACCCGGATCGGGGACAAGAAATAGCCAGGTTGATCCGGAAAGAAGTCAAATCCAAAAACAAGAGCGCCATCATGGTGACCCATGACCGCTCCATCCTGACCTATGTAGATACCATTTATGAATTAAAACACGGCCAATTGCTAAAGATCGAAAAAGTTGATTAAATACAAACTAGCGAACAAGCATTTCTCTTGTTCGCTAGTTTTTATTCTTGTGGATCTTTGGGCAGTTCCATACGGAAGCGTAAGCCCATAGCCGTTTTATCAAATTGGTAGGCCAGTTCTTCATGGTCCAGCAAGTGTTGGACCACGAAGAGTCCCAAGCCACCTTCCTTCTTCTGGCGACTAGCGGTCATTGGCATCTTAGCGGTCTCTACCATTTCCTGGCTGGTATTTTCAACCGCCAAGTGCGTCCCTTCTTCTTCGAGACGGAGCTGGATCTCTCCACCGGCATCCGAATGCTTGACGGCATTACTAATGACATTTGAGAGGACCAATTTCAGAATGGCTGGGTCCATATAAACTGCTTTGTCAGGGATTTTGTTGTCAATCGTGAGCGCGCGGGATTGAGACAAGACCTTGTACTGGTCGAGGATCTGCTCTAAGACCTGATCCAGCTGGATCCACTCCTTGTCTCCAGCCAATTCTTGTACAGAGGACAGGGATAGGATTTCTAGGACGATCTGGTTCATCTCATCGACGATATCGAGGGAGACCGCCAGGTAGCGGTCCCGGTCCTTGTAGCGGCCGATCTTATCTCGCATATTTTCTAGGATAATCTTCAAGCTGGCCAGAGGGGTCTTGAGCTCATGCGAAGCTCCCCGTAGGAATTCCACCTTCATCTGCTCCAACTTCAGATTTTCCTGTTTCTGCTGCTCTAGATTGTCGATCACCTCTAAAAGATGGTGATAGAGGTCGTTGATTTGTTGCTTGAGGACGCCAATCTCATCCTGCGAATGAATGGGGAGACTGGCTGTCCGATCCAGCCGTTTCATCCGCTTGGTCATCTGCTTGATCTCAAGGATTGGAGCAGAAATCAGGCGGGCATAGAGATAGGAGGCAATCAGTGACAGAACAAAGGAAGCAAGGAGACTATAGGGAAGAAAGCCCAGACTGATATCCCGCGCTTCCTTTTGGGAATCAACAGTTGCTAGGAATTGCAAGGTCAAGTCCTTCCCTTCCTTGGTCTGAATCTTTCGCTCTTCAATGACCAGGGAATTGTTCTGGCTGTCAGGGTTCACGAGCAGGTCATCCTTGACCTCTAGGGCATTTTGTTTTTCCTTGCCCTTAATCGAGACTTTGATATCATTGGTCTTGGAATAAAGGTCGATCACCGACTCAATGGTCCCTTCTTCCTGGCCCTGGAAACTCTTAGCCAGGGCTTGCGATTTCTTCAAAATCGTCTGGCGCTGGGACTCGATATAGGTCGATGGAAAAATAAAGTAAACCGAAGCATGGAGAAGGATGACTAAGCTACTAAAAAGGGCAAAGGTGATCAGAAAGATTTTTGCAAAGATACTCCGTTTGGTCATGGTCTCTCCAATTTATAGCCGACATTGCGTACCGTTACGATACAGTCCAGCTCTAGTTTTTTTCGTAGTTCCTTGATATAGACATCGATCACCCGGTCAAAAGGAATCTCCTCCGTCTCCTTCCAGACGGCATCGAGGATTTGAGAGCGGGTCCGGGCCTTGCCCTCATGCTGGAGCAAATATTCCAAGATTTCCAACTCCTTGGCATTCATGGAAATTGCTTGGCCTGCTAGGCTGGCTGTGTAGCTCTCAAAATCCACCCGTGCCTCTCCATAGGTGAAGACCCGTGAAGGCTGGAGCTTTTTAAAAATAGCTTCGATACGGACCTTCAAGAGGGACAAGGAGAAGGGTTTTTCCAGGTAGCCATCTGCCAACTCTCCAAAGGCTGTCAACTTATAGTCCTCGTCATGGAAGGCCGTTAGCATCAAGACAGGGACTGAGCTAGTCTTGCGAATAGTCTTGAGGACTTCCAAGCCATTGAGGATGGGAAGCTGGATATCCAGCAAGACTAGATCCGGCGCTTCTCTGTGAAAGAGATCCAGGGCCTCCTGCCCATCGCCTGCTTCAAAGACTTCATAGCCACATTCCATGAGATAGTCGCTCATCCCTTCTCGAATCAGGACTTCATCTTCTACGATTAGTATCTTCATACACTTTCCTTTTTATCTAAGAAACTTCTACCTCCTATTATACCCTATTTCTATTTTAGGAAACAATCTCTTATTCGACATCCACCAAAAGTTCCTTTGGTTTCTTATGCAAGAGCCATTGCGAAGAAAGGATGGATACCAGAATCAAGAGGAGCCCACCGACCAACACAATCACCAGCAATTGGCTCGGTTGGATGTCCATATGGAGATCTGTCAGGGTCTTACTGAAGCTTTCCGCCTCAGCTCCTCCACCAAGGTTGGCGGCAGAGGATTCTTGAGCCATTTGTTTGGCAATGCCACTGGTGACGTTTTTGAGCACCGTATCTCCGACTCCTTTGGCAAGAAGACCTGCGACTCCATAGGAGAGGAGGAAGGCTGGAATGGAAATCATGACCAATTCTGCCACAAATTGCCCTGCAATCTGTACCTTAGACAGCCCTAGAGCCAGCAAGATACCCACTTCTCTGCGACGGGCATTGAGCCACAAGACGAGGAGAAGGGTGAGAAGCAAGCTAGCAAAGATGAGGCTACCGATAAACAAGTAGTCCGCCACTTGGAACATGCTGCTGATGGATTTTTGCAAGGCTGGGTAGTTGGAAGAGCTCTTAACCAAGTCAAAGTAATTCCATGGGATATCCAAGGCTTTGATTTTTTCGATCAAGGCATCCAGGTCCTGATCCCCTTTTGCAAAGAAGGTCGCATCTTCATAGGTAGCTGTTTGGACAGTATTGCCATAGAGTTTGGCAGCTGTATCCAAGTCAGAAATGAGGGTATCTTCATACAATTCTTGGGCGTAAGTTAGAGGTGCTTGGTTTTTTCCTGAGAACAGACCCTTAATGGTCACTTCGACGGTTTCATTAGCCCCTTTTTCATTGTCAGCATCATAGAGGTTGGACTTGAGGCGCACCTTATCGCCTACCTTGAGGCCATTCTTTTTCGCCAAATCTTCGTGCATAAGGATTTGGTTTTTGTCTTTATCCGTCAGGTGCTCCCCTTGGACCAGCTTGTAGGCTCCAGAGACAAACTTATCTTCTTTTGAAGAGTCATTGACCCCTGTCACCATCAAGGTATTCTTGAAGTGTTTAGCCCGCTCTGGAGATTGGTTTTGTAAGGTTTCTTCAGTCTCAATGATCTCGTGGTCTAGGATATCTGCGATGGCATTAATCCGCTTGATGGAGGAAGTGATCCCCTCTACCTGGCTGATTTTTTCGATATCTTCTCCTCTGAGATTCCCAGCTCCCCGAGGGGTTCCTGGATTAGTCCTGCGATTGATCTGCATGGAGAAGCTATTGGTGATGGATCCCAGGCTTTCCGATGAAGCTTTTTGGGTCGCTCCCTTCATAGAGAGTCCGATCAAGCTCAAGGTCCCCATGAGGAGAATAATGGCAAAGAGCAAGAGAGACTTGGGCCATTTACGTGTGATATAAGCAAAAGCATTTCGCAACATAGCATTCCCTCCTTACTTGCTCTTCTCAACGAGGCTACGACGACTCAATTCCAAGACCACATCGGAGGCCTCTGCCACTTCCTTGCTGTGGGTGACGACGATGACACATTTTTGGCGTTCCTTGGCCAATTTCTTCAAAATGGCAATGATGTCACCTGCTGTCTGTTCATCAAGGTTTCCTGTCGGCTCATCCGCCAAGATGACAGGTGCTTCTGAAACGAGCGCACGCGCAATAGCCACCCGTTGCTGCTGCCCTCCGGATAGTTGGAGAACATTGCGTTTGATTTGTGTTTCATCCAATCCCAATTCCAAGAGAATGTCTTTCCCAGCTTGTTTGTTGACCAGGCGGACATTTTCAAGTGGCGTCAAATAGTCAATCAGATTGTAATTCTGAAAGACCAGGGAAACATGGTGCTTGCGATGGTAGCTAGACCCTTTGGTCTGGATGTCCTCCCCATCAAAGAGAACCTGCCCCTTCTTGGGATTGTCTAGACCAGCCAAGAGCGAGAGGAGGGTTGATTTCCCAGCTCCTGACTGACCAATAATACTGTAAAAGGTCCCATTTTCGAACTGATAGTTCACGTCTGAGAAGATCTCTTCTTGGTAACTTTGATAGCTATAGGCTACATGTTTGAGTTCTAACATAGGTGTCATTTCTCCTTAACTCATTTTTGTTAATATTTCTTTTGGACTCTTGCGCCAGATCATGCTGGTAGTTACACCGAGCGACAGAAGGATCAAGCACAAGAGGCTAGCATAGGCGATTCCTAAGGAAAGGCCTTGAGGGATTTGGTTGAGCAAGTCTAGGGTCTGCTGTTGACCGGTCTGTCCGACAAACTGCTCTAAGAAACGATGGCTGACCATCCGCCCGATGAGAAAAGCTGGGATCACCGCTAGTAAGGATACCAGCACCACTTCCAAGAGGAACTGTCTAAAGATCCGGCCCTTGCTCTTCCCAATAGATAAGAGCACCCCGATTTCATGGATCCGCTCCCGTGTCCAGAGACTGAGTAAGAGCGATAGGGCACCGGCTCCAGTCACTAGGAGGACGATCATCATGATCCGTACCAGGCCTTCTAAGGTCTGAGAGGATTCCTTCATCTGGTCAAAGGCCTTGCGATCTTCGACCACGCGTAGCGATTGCCAATCCAGATCCAAGCTTTTGACTTGTTTCAAGAGAGCATCGATTTTCTCAGGATCTTTGACCCCAAAGGTGACCTGGGTCACTTCTTGCTGACTGAGACCTAGGAGCTTGGTCGCATCCTCATAAGGGAGGTAGACTTGGTTTTCACTCAGATCAGAGGTCATTCCTGTAAATTTTTCCTGTTTCTTACCTGAAAAGATTCCAACGATTTCAAAGGTTTGCTCTTTGGCAGGAGTCTCTCCCATCTGAAAGCTGGATAAGGTCAAGGAATCTCCGACCTTTAGCTTGTTCTTCTTAGCCAACTCTTGGTGGATCAAGATCTGGCCGCGAGCCTTATCAGATAAGTGCTTGCCTTGCACCAGTTGGAAACTGCCACTCCGGAAATCCAGGTGCTGGTCTGTCTTCTGGGTAAAGACAGCGCCTAGCGCTTGCTTGGCTTCCTGCCCCAGATCATCCCGCTCTACCGACTGCTGCCCCGTTACCGCTTCTTTCCCAAGAATGCGAACGGGACTTTCATATTGTGGGACCATGGATCCTACCCCAGCTAGTTGCTGCACTTTTTTAGCCTCCTTCAGCGCAAAGGGAGCATTCCCCTGTTTACTGGTCAGGGCAAAGCTGGTCCCAGCCGACTGCTTGATATGGTCCTCCAGTCTTCCTCCCACTTGCATCAGTGAAAAACAGAAATACAAGCAAGAGAGGATCAAGAGGAGAATCAGAAAGAGGACCAGATTCCTCGTTCTTTTTCGAGAAATATAGGCGATTGCCTGTTGTAAGAGCATGATCTTACCCTCCATTTCAAGGTCCACAGCGATGCATTGTGGACGCTTTCATCATTTGTTGCTTTCATTATAGAGGAGAAATGTGAAATGTTTATGAAATAGAAAAAATTTCCTAGAAAAATCTAGGAAAGCTGAGCAGTCGTTCAGAGTTACTTCCTCTATCGCCATAGAAAAAAACCTTTGAAAAAAGATTTCTTTTCAAAGGTTTTATTTTCTTTTCTTCTTCATTTCTTTTTCAATGGCATTAGCAATCTTCTCCACCATATAGGCCGTCTGGAGATTGCGCAAGATCAAGAGGGCCCAAAAGAATGCAAAGAACATCTGCCCCTCCATGGTCGCTTCATTGAAAAAATAAGTCTCCATAGCAGTAAAGACTGCTAGCATCACAAATTGTTTTGTATTCATACCATCATTTTACCATGAATCAGTAAAAAATTCATGTATTAATCGTCTTGCAGGGTGATTTTATCGGATAAAAAGTGAAATTCCTCAGGGATGAGGCTTTCCTCTTCTTCTACCACTTCCGCTTTTTGCCCACGCGCCTTAGCTGAAAACTCCGCCCGAATTTGGGTCCATTCTTCCATCGAGACTGCTAAAATCTCTGGCGAAAAACCAGCAGCATTGCTGAGGATATTTCCAAACATGGTATTGAGGTTGTCCCGCTTCATGGTCTGTTCAGCATTAAAGGCAGACTCAAAGGCTAAAATCGCATGATTTTCATTGGCAGCGACCGGCTGGGATCCGATCAAGAGAGCCTTGTCTGCGCCTGCCAAGCTCTCGATAATTTCCCCCCATGCATTCTGAAGACGGATCAAGTTGGTTCGTGCCAACTCTGGGTTTTCGACCGCCTCTTGCAAAATTGCGTTGACCTTATTTCGATCTGCCCGATAGCCCTTGTTCGACTTAGTTGGAAGAGTTACTGCTGGTTTTAAAGCAGGAAGACTGCTACCTGATTGCGCTAACTGTTGCTTGAGTTGAGCTATTTCCTTCTTCAAGTCTTCCAGCTGAGCTAGCACATTAGAAGGAAGCTCCACAGCAACTGAGTTAGAAACTTGACCCGTGCTTTCAGCCAATTTAATGGTCATCATTTCAGTATAGATGCGCGGTTGCAGGCTGTTTTTGATATCTGCTAGACTGGTCGTCGCCTGATCAATCAGAGCAAAGAGACGAGCTTGATCGGCTGCAAGGTTGGCCGCGAATAAATCACTAGCATGGGTATTTTCTCCACCTGTCTGAACAATCAAGAGATCTCTCAGGTATTGAAGTAAGTCCGCGACAAAACGAGCCATATTCTTGCCATTATCAAAGATAATCGCAAGTTGGTCCAGCGCAGCCGTCGCATCATGGTCCAGGATGGCAGCCACGTACTGATCAAGAGCGGCTAGACTGATGGAGCCTGTGATCTCTTCGGCAATCGCGGTCGTCAACTCACTACCCGCAGTCAGACTTAGGGCTTGGTCTAAAATGGACAAAGCATCCCGCATCCCACCTTCAGCGCGCCGTGCGATGATCTGAACAGCATCTGCTTCATAGGTAATCCCTTCTGTAGCTAGGATGCTTTCCAAATGGTGAACGATATCCGGCAGTTTGATGGATTTGAATTCAAATCGTTGCACCCGTGACAAAATGGTCGCAGGAATCTTGTGCAACTCCGTTGTTGCGAGGATAAAGACCACATTCTCTGTCGGCTCTTCCAGCGTCTTCAACAAGGCATTAAAGGCCCCTGTTGAGAGCATATGGACCTCATCGATAATATAGACCTTGTGCTTGGCTAGACTCGGAGCATAGGTAGACTTGTCACGAATATCGCGAATTTCATCGACCCCATTGTTAGAGGCTGCATCGATCTCGATAACATCTTCTAGACTCCCATTGGTAATGGATTCACAGATATAGCAGTCGTTACACGGCTCCCCATTGACTTGATTAGGACAGTTCATAGCCTTAGCAAAGATCTTGGCCACACTCGTTTTCCCAGTTCCACGAGGTCCAGAAAAGAGATAAGCATGGCTGATCTTGTCCTGCTCCACTGCCTGCCTCAATGTCCGTGCCACCACTTGCTGGCCGACTAATTGACCAAAGGTCTGGCTACGGTATTTGCGATATAAAGCTTGATACATTAGTTCTTAACCCCAAACATCTTAAAGTCCCAGTTTGTCTTTTCGATCAAGAGAGCGACAAACTTTTCCAAATACTCCTGATCCAGCTGATCGTAGTCAGAGACACAGTCCGAATCCAGATCTAAAACCCCAAGGAGCTGACCGTCCTTGACCATAGGCACCACAATCTCACTCATAGCCCGGCTATCACAGGAAATATAGTTGGCATGTTGGCGGACATCATCGACAATCATGGTTTTTTGCTTCTGGGCCGCTTCTCCACAGACACCCTTTCCAAGAGCGATGTGGACACAAGAGACGCCACCCTGAAAGGGTCCCAAGATCAATTCTGACTGGTCATACAAATAAAAACCCGCAAAGACAGAACGAGGCAGGGCTTGATTTAAGAGGGCACTGGCGTTAGACAAATTGGCCAAGGCATTGCTTTCACCTGTTAAGAGAGCATCTAACTGTGCCAGTAAAAGTTGGTATTGTGATTCTTTTTTCGAATGTTTCATACCTTTCATTATACCAAATCTTTGCCCAAAAATTAAGATTCAAACAGCGAAAGAAAAGAGAGTGGGACAGAAATCGGTAATTCGTTAGAAATCGATTTCGTCGTCCTACCTCCGCACAGTTGAGTAGGGCTGTAAAAGCTGATGAAATCAGCGTAGTAGAGCCCACTCAACCACTGCGTCTTGCTCGACAATCCAAAAACAATTAAGAGGCTATGACTTTTGCCCCAGCCTCTGGAATATAGATAAACTAATTTTGGGTATTCGGATTTTATGGTGGAAAAGGGCTTATAAATCACCCTTCTCCAAATTCTTAATAAGTGTGGAAAAATCGACACCTAAGTTGTCTGTAATGTCGAAATCATCAGTGTTAAATTATTTTTGTGACCACAAATTCACTTAGAAAATCCCTTAAAGCATTAGCTGGTTCACTTGAATAGGGAGTTGTAAAAAAGTTCCCTTAGCCTGCACAACAAGATAATTTCGAAATATCTTTATCGAACGTAAGTGCAACTAATTTTAGCCCTTCAGCCATTGTTAAATATGGTGCTAGGGTTTCTGTTAAATCTTCTATCGTTAAGCCAAATTTAACAGCCAATGATGCTGCATAGATGACATCTCCTGCATTTTCAGATACAATATGAACCCCTAATACTTTTAGTGTTTCTGCATCTGCTACTAGTTTAAATACACCGGTTGTTTCACGGTTTACAATTGCTCTTGGAACAGCATCTAAAGGTAATACAGATGTCTTCACATCATACCCTTTCTCTTTTGCTTGTTCTTCTGTTAAACCAACCGTTGCAACCGTCGGATTCGTAAACGTAACAGCAGGAACTACCGATAAATCTATTTTTTTGTTTAATCCACCAATAGCATTATCAGTAATAATTCCACCTTCATAGGCTGCTACATATACAAATTGTGGTCCTAAAGTCACATCTCCTGCTGCATAAATCTTTTCATTACTTGTTTGACCAAAATCATTGATCAGGATTTCATTATTTTTTCCAGTTTCAACACCTGCTGCACTTAAATTTAAAGAATCCGTATTTGGTTTTCTTCCAGTGGCAACAAGTAACTGATCTGATTCAATGACTTCTCTACTGCCATTTACTGTTACGTAAACCCTTTTTATCTCTCCATTTTGTTCAACACGCTCAAAAGTTGCCCCTTTGACAAGGTTTATACCCTGTTCAATTAACGCTTTTTCAACTGACTCTGAAATCTCAGGATCATACTCCTTTAAAAGTCGCTCACTTCTTTGCATAAGCGTTATTTCTGAACCTAAATGATGAAATAGTTGTCCAAGCTCCATTCCAATGTATCCTGAACCAATTACAGTTAATCGTTTTGGTATTTTCTTTAACTCAAGAAGTGTTGTACTAGTTAAATAGTCCATTTTTTCAAGTCCTGAAATTTGGGGCAACGAAGGCGATGCACCTGTTGCAATTAAAAAGCGTTTTGCAGATAACTTTGCCCCATTGACCTCAACCGTACTAGCATCAACGAATTTTGCTTCACCTTTAATTAAATCAAAATTATATTCATCAATTAAATCCATATATTTTTGATTCCGAAGTTCGTTCACCAATTTATCCTTTTGCGTGATTAAACTAGCTAAATCCACTTCTCCAGCGGATGTTTGTAAACCTATAAACGGATTGTCTTTTGATAAATGATTGATTTCCCCTGCCCTAAGAAGAGTTTTTGACGGAACACAGCCAATATTCACACAGGTTCCCCCAACCGTTCCACGCTCAATCATTCCAACTTTTGCACCGTATTCTATAGCTTTAATTGCCGAAGAAAAGGCAGCAGCACCAGAACCAATAATAAGAAGGTCATAATTTTCTTCATTAATTAACGCCACGTTTTCTAGTGATGATACTTCTTCAATTTCTCCGGCTTGGTAATTTGCTTCATCAATCGCCTTTATTGCACTTTCAACCTCAATATCATCGGGCAGTTCAAATACTGCTTCACCACGACGATAACTAGACTCAATATTTTTAGCACCTATCTTTTCAAGTGCTGATTCTACGTGTTTTTCACAACCCGTACAAGTCATTCCTGAAATGTTTACCTTAAATTTATTCATAACAAAGCTCCTTTCGTTAATTAATCTCTCATGTTAATGTTTCTATTATTGGACACGAATGTAATTGCTTTTCATCTGGACATCGTTGTTTTAAGTCGTCTAACATAGTTTCAATTCGTTTTAAATCCTCTATTTGTTTTTGCACTTCCTTTTGTTTTTTAGAAACAAATTCAAACATATCTTGACAACGAACTTCATCTTTATCTACAACACCAAGTAATTTATAAATCTCGCTTAAAGAGAAACCAAGTTCCTGTATTCGTTTAATAAACCCAACACGCTTAACGTCATCATATGAATATATCCGATAACCAGCTTCCGTTCGGTGAGGTTCTTGTAATAAATTTTTTCGCTCGTAATATCTGATCGTTTCTTTATTAACTCCACATTTATCTGCAAACTCACTAATGCGATAAATCATCTTATTTCACCCCCTGAATATTATAAACCATGTACCATAGTACACGGTCAAGTAAATTGGACTATTTTATTTTTTTCCCAAAGTATCACTCGTATGTGATTGATACTTTTATATAATACTATTGATTATCCTAACATCCCACCAGAAAATCCGATTTAAACACCAGTTGTTTTTAAACTATTAAGAAAGTAATTCCACTATATATTCCGAAGACCCCTAATTTTTAGTAAAATAACTTAAGCGATTCTGCAAAGAGATAAAATCGAGGTCTCATTAATTTAAATTGATAAAGAATATACTAAACTTTCCGCTGTGAGAAAAGTGCCTGAAGCTTAACTGCTTCAGGCACACGGAATTATTGAGACCTTAGGCTCAATAATTAGTCATGGAACTTCTTCGAAGAAGTTCGCTGACGTCCGCACTCACCTAAGGAAAGTTATTTATGATACTTTTATCTATTCATGCCGCCGATTGAAGTGAAAGACTTCAAAATATTGAATGGCCCGGTAGATTAAAAAGATGGTCAAGATGATGGACACCAGCCAAATCGTCTTTAGTCCATAAAACTGGATCAAGTAGGTCGAAAAAATGGCCCCACAGACGAAACTCCCGATCAAGCAGGTCATAAAGATGGCTTCCCAGAGGAATTTCATCTCCTTTTCTCTGACAAAATTTCCATAAGCCACCATGGTTTTCTTGAGATTTCCGGTCATAAAAGAGTGGTTGTAGGCATAGCTACCTACTTCTCCAAATGAGGTCGCTACGATTCCTAAACTCAGGCCAAAAAAAGGCACGATGAAGACATTTTTTACCGATGCTGGCAAAAATCCCGTCACCAAAGTTGTGAGGATATAGGGCACTAGGGTACTCAAGCGCCAGACTGAATTATCAATCAAGCGACGCAAGACCGTCATTAAAAAGATCCCCAGCATAAAGGCCAGCATCGTGGCTAACTTTACTTCTACATCTGAGATTTGATGGCCGATCAAACCAACCGATAGAAAGACCACATTTCCCGTCTGGCCTGCCGCCAAGGTCCCACCCCGACAAATAAAGGTATAAGCATCTGAAAAACCAGCACACATGGTCAATAAACAAGCGAACGCCTTGGTCCGCGAATGAAACTCCCTTTTCATTTCCATTCTCCTTAGGAAAAAGAGGGAGTGGTACCAAATGTTTAAATAAACATTTCCCATACCACCCCCACAAAGTTGATTGAGAACTCTTCTGAGTCTTTTAGCGAATGAAGAGTCTCATCAACTACTGAGACATTCCGTCACTCCTCATATCCATAGACACTTGGAGATCACTTGCCTCTTTCTCCTTTTTCTATTTTCCCTCACGCGCTTCGTTGAGGATTTTTTCAATCTTGGTTGTGATCAAATCAATCGCTACCGTGTTGGTCACTCCTTCAGGAATGATCACGTCCGCATAGCGCTTGGTTGGCTCAATGAACTGATGGTACATGGGTTTCACCACTCCAAGGTACTGCTCAATAACGCTATCGAGACTACGTCCACGCTCCTCCATATCGCGCTTGATCCGGCGAATGATCCGAACATCATCATCCGTATCCACAAAGATCTTGATATCCATCAAGTCTCGAAGGCGCTTGTCTTCAAGGACCAAGATCCCTTCCACGATAAAGACATCCTGAGGTTCCTGGCGATAGGTCTTACTACTGCGCGTATGCTCTGCATAGTCATAGGTTGGGATATCCACCGGACGACCTGCCAAGAGTTCATTGATCTGCGCAATCATCAAGTCCGTATCAAAGGCAAAAGGATGGTCATAGTTGGTCTTGATCCGCTCCTCAAAGGTTAAATGACTCTGGTCCTTGTAATAAGAATCATGCTCAATCATAGCAATCTTTTCATTCGGAAAATTAGCCAAAATGGCACGAGACACACTGGTCTTTCCACCACCAGAACCACCAGTAACACCAATAATAATAGGTCTATTTTGCATTTTCTACTCCAATACCTCTAATCGCTTGAAAAGGTCCTAACCTCTCCACTACATCTTATCCATTTTACCATATTTTTGCCTAGACTTGAATCATTTTTACCGATGAAATTTGGAGAAGAAAGAGGCTGGGATAAAAGTCCTAGCCTCTCAATTTTCTTTGGATTGTCGAGCAAGACGCAGTGGTTGAGTGGGCTCTAATACGCTGATTTCATCAGCTTTTACAGCCCTACTCAACTGTGCGGAGGTGGGACAACGAAATCGAATTCTAACGAATGACCGATTTCTGTCCCACTCTCTTCATTATTTCACTTTTTCCACCATCGACTTAAAATTATAGTCTTTGTCTAGAACAATAACCTTCTTCCCTCCATCGACAGGCACAATGTAGGAATTAGTATAAGCCTCTTTATATACCTCCCTAGCACTTTTCACTGTGTAACCTTGATTTTTAATCTCTTTTTTAACCTGTTCAAACTCAGTATTTTTTTTATCATCCGAAGAATGAGAATTTCCACTCTTATCATTGATACGATCAGTATCTACAAGTGGATAAATGGCAGTGACATCAGTATTAGATGCGCCATTTTTCGTTATTTGAAAAACTAAATGATCATCATTATTAGTCACATTTTTCCATTTTCCAACCAAAACATCAGGGTATTCGATTTTTTGGAAAACGGCTCTCTTCTTAAATTCTGACAAATTGGATTTATAATATGCTAGATCATCCAAATCATCAGAAAATATGACATTTGTCCCATTGGACTGAAGCAAATTATAAAGTGCTGAACCGTCTGTTTTAAAAATGACCACTTCTTTGGTCTTCAAATGAAACTTTTTATCCACATCCGCTAGCGTCTTTATATTCGGTAAGTTTAATGCCGAAAGTTTCTGAACAAATTCCTTTTTAGCTTCTTTTCCTTCGATGATTTTTTTGATCGGATGAGTTGTATTGACTTTCTTTGTCTTTCCATTTAGTTCATAGACCACAGGCATCGAATCCGTGTTGCTCAACCAAATTCCATCCAGACTTTGTGTCCCTGTAAAGAAAAAGATCCAAACAAGAGTAATTGCCGTAACAATAGCGACGACTGCAAGACCGAACTTTGTTGGTTTATTGAAAGACAATGTCGATCTTTTTGGTCTTGGAACAGGATGCGGTGGGACAAAAGCTGTAGACTCTTGTGAAAGAGGTGCACTAGGGGCAACAGACGCTTCCTGAGTAGCAGCCTGAGCTTCAGTTGTTGGAGCTGGTGTTACTGTTGTCGGAGCGCACACATCCTTAGGTTCGACTACAAACTCCCCTTTTTCACGCGCTTCTTGAAATTCTTGCATACTTGGTTTGCGACCATTGATCGCTTCAAAATATTCAACCCAATCTCTTTGATTCATCATCACTTCCCCTTTTCATTCAGTATAGAAACTGCTCTAATTATACCATAAATCAATTCCCTATTTAGTGACTTTTTTAGAAAAGCAAGAAAAAGTCCAAGCGGTTTCCCACTTGGACTAACATCCTTATTTCAAAACTTCTTGTGTTTTTGCGTAGTTGGCTTCGACAGCTTCTTTTTCAGCTTTCCACCAGTCTTGGTGATCGGTGTACCACTTGATGGTTTCTTCCAAACCTGCTTCGAAGTTGGTGAATTGTGGTTCCCAACCTAATTCTTCACGTAATTTTGTTGAATCGATGGCGTAACGTAAATCGTGACCAGCACGGTCTGTTACACGGTCGTAAGCATCTTTTGGTTGACCCATTTTTTCAAGGATCAGTTCAAGCACTTCCTTGTTGTTCTTTTCACCATCAGCACCGATCAAGTAAGTTTCACCAATACGGCCCTTGGTAAGAATAGCCCAAACACCAGTTGAGTGGTCGTTGGTATGGATCCAGTCACGGACGTTCTTTCCTTCACCATAAAGTTTTGGCTTGATACCAGACAAGATGTTGGTGATTTGACGAGGGATAAACTTCTCGATGTGTTGGTATGGTCCATAGTTATTTGAGCAGTTTGAAATGGTTGCCTTAACACCGAAGGAACGAACCCAAGCCTTCACAATCAAGTCTGAAGCAGCCTTGGTTGATGAATAAGGGGATGATGGGTTGTATTTGGTTTCAGCAGTGAATTTTTCACCAGGACCTTCCCCATGTCCAGGAAGATCTTCACGCAATGGAAGGTCCCCATAGACCTCGTCTGTTGACACATGGTGGAAACGAATATCGTACTTGCGAGCCGCTTCCAAAAGTGTGTAGGTACCGATGAAGTTGGTGTGGATAAATGGTGATGGGTCATTCAATGAATTGTCATTGTGGCTTTCAGCCGCATAGTGAACAATCGCATCAGCCTTAGCAGCCAATTGGTCAACCAAGGCTGCATCAGCAATGTCACCCACAACCAATTCAACACGATCCCCAAGGATTTCTTCAATGTTGGCACGGTTACCAGCGTAAGTGAGTTTGTCAAGGACAGTCACATGTACATCTGGATGGTTGTTGTAGACATAGTGTACGAAGTTTGAACCGATGAAACCAGCGCCACCGGTTACGATGATGTTTTTGTATTCAGTCATTTTTTCTCCAAATAGGTTTTAGTTTTGATTGTTCCTTAAATCATTTTTTTTAGCTTTCCTTAGGTGAGTACGGACGTTAGGTGAAATTATCCAGTGGATGATTTCAGTAATCCAGGAAGTTCCATGACTAAGTTTTGAGCCTAGTGTCTCAAAACTTCCGAGCACCTGAAACACAATGGTTCATGTGCTTTTCTCACGGCGGAAAGCTAAGCATATAGCTCGCTTCGCTCGTTTATAGCAAAGCTAAAAACTATATAATAATTTTCTTGATTGTTTTAAGAGGTTCATTTTTACAAATCTTCTGCTTTTAGGGGTTTGACGTCTTTGAGCAATGGGTGATTCTTGTCAGCTTCTGAAACTTCTGCTTCTTCCAAGTTTTCCCATTGGATGTCTAGGCTTGGGTCTGCGTAATTAACAAATGCATATTTTGGCTTGAGCTCCAGTGCCCAGTAGTCATTGACTAAGTAGGTATAAGCCACTTTATCCGTCAAAACTTGGAATCCATTGGCAACGCCGCGAGGGACGAAGATGCCTTTTGAAGCATCGATCACGGTTTGGTAGGTGTTCCCAAAGGTCTCACCTTCACGAAGGTCTACCCAAGTACCGAGAACCTTTCCTTCATCTGCTACAGAGATGTACTTGTCCCAAGGTTCTGCATGCAAGCCACGCAAGACATTCTTACGAGAGAATGAAATGTTATTTTGCAACTTGCCTTCCGCAAAGAAGCTTTCTGGAAAACCAAGAGGAAGCATCTTCTCTTTTTGGAAGTTTTCCTTGAACCAACCACGGTTGTCCCCACGAACTGGAATATCAAACTCCATCAAACCTGGGATCGCTTCAATCTTGCGGGCTGCTAATTCTTTCTCGAAAAATTGTTCTGTCATTAAGCTTCTCCAATCAAACGGAGCAAATATTGTCCGTACTCGTTTTTCTTCAGAGGTTGAGCCAATTCATAGACTTGCTCTTTAGTAATATAGCCCATACGATAGGCGATTTCCTCAAGGTTAGCTACTTGGACATTTTGCAAACGTTGAACCGTCTCGATATATTGAGAAGCCTGCAAGAGACTTTCATGAGTTCCTGTATCCAACCAAGCAAAACCACGGCCCATGAGCTCAACAGAGAGATCTCCACGCTCCAAATAGGCCTTGTTGACATCGGTGATTTCGAGCTCTCCACGAGGACTTGGTTTGATGTTTTTGGCAATCTCTACCACATCATTGTCATAGAAGTAAAGACCAGTCACCGCAAAGTTTGATTTCGGATGTTCTGGTTTTTCTTCGATTGAGACGGCATTCATGTCCGCATCAAACTCTACCACACCAAAACGTTCTGGATCTTTGACTTGGTAACCAAAGACAGTCGCGCCTTTTTCTTTGGCTTCCGCCCGTTGCAACATCTTGGTTAAACCATTTCCGTGGAAGATATTATCTCCAAGTACGAGGGCAACATGATCATCCCCGATAAAATCTTCTCCAATGATGAAGGCTTGTGCCAATCCATCTGGGCTTGGTTGTTCAGCATAAGAGAGGGAAATCCCAAGTTCAGAACCATCTCCAAGAAGCTCTTCAAAACGAGGAAGATCCTGCGGAGTTGAGATGATCAGGATATCTTTGATCCCTGCCAACATAAGGGTTGACAATGGGTAGTAGATCATTGGTTTGTCATAAATGGGCATCAACTGTTTGGAAGCCGCACGTGTCAATGGATACAAGCGAGTTCCTGAGCCACCGGCTAAAATAATACCTTTCATAATGTTAGGCCTTTCTACGTAGTCATTACCCTTATTTTATCATGTTTATATAAAAAAGTCACCTTGCATTTGTGTTGCAAGGTGATGACAGGAGATGAAAGTTGTAGAATTGTTAGCATTAGTCTTACTCATGATTCAAATAGATTACTGCTCCTTGACTGAGCCGTCTGAAAACCTTACCTTTACTCTCGATTTGGTCGTGCCTTTCCTAGAATCCATAAACCTTTGAAATCCCTCATCTTGGTTTTCATAGATTCCTATCTTCATTTTATGAGCATCTTTATCATAGGCCATTTCGTGTTGCTTTGAAGTCCCATCAACAAATGTAATTTTGACATCAGCCCCCCATGCGTCTGAAGGAATGGAGCTATAGGATGGGTTTTTAATCTCAATCTCCTCAATACCCTCGTAAGACCTCTTCAAGGTCTTTACAAGGCTGACTTCGTACTCTCTATTGCGTTACTTTTCCTCTAATTTTTTAGTCACATAAAACAAAGAAATCCCAATTACCATAAGGAGAGCCAAGGCGATGACCATCATCCTTTTGCTTTTCTTTTTAAACTTGATTTTTACCATAAGACGATACTCCTTACTAATGAAGGTCCCTTTGAGCTGTATCTGACTATCTTTTTCTCAAAGACAATAACAGCAATCAAAAAGAGAGCTTGTCCTGACGCTCTCCTTTTCAGTCACTTATCCCAAAGCGACGTCTAGGATCATCATAATGACAAAGCCAACCATGAGACCTAAGGTCGCAACGTCTGTGTTGCCATTGGTCTGGGAATCTGGAATCAATTCTTCGACCACTACAAAGATCATTGCACCTGCCGCAAAAGAGAGGGCGTAAGGCAAGATGGCCGTCATAGATAGGACCGCTACTGCCCCTAGCAGGGCTCCTACTGGTTCCACGATGGCTGACATAGATCCCCAATAAAAGGCGTTGAGACGAGATTTTCCATCCGTCCGAATTGGAATCGAGAGGGCAGCCCCTTCTGGGATATTCTGCAAGCCAATCCCAATAGCCAAACCAACTGCTCCGATAAAAGCTTCTGGACTTGGATTACTAGCGAGAGCCCCAAAGGCCACACCGACCGCCAAGCCTTCTGGAAAATTGTGGATGGTAATAGCGAGAAAGAGTAGAGTTGTCTTAGACAACTTCTTCTCCCGCGGCGTATGGATGCTCTCAGCCTCTTCAATCTCCTTCGTCATATGAAGGTGAGGGACGATGGCGTCGATCAAGCGGAGGAAAAATCCTCCAGTTAGAAAACCGATCGCAGATGGCAACCAAGCCAAGCTCCCGTAGGAGGTTTCGGCATACTCAATAGACGGTTGCAAGAGGGACCAAAAAGAAGCTGCAATCATGACCCCTGCCGCGAAGCCCATCATGATGTCCAATAGTTTTCGTCTAATATGCTTGAAGAAAAAGACGATGGCGGACCCGACAATGGTACAGCCCCATGTAAACAATCCTGCGAGAAAGGCCTGCAAGACCACGGATTGTGATTGAAACCAATTCATAACAACTCCCAGTTTCTTGTTAATTCACTCGTTCTATTCTACTATTTTTATCCGAATGAAGGAAGGTCTTTCGAAAATAAGAGGCTGGGACAAAAGTCCTAGCCTCTCAATTTTCTTTGGATTGTCGAGCAAGACGCAGTGGTTGAGTGGGCTCTACTACGCTGATTTCATCAGCTTTTACAGCCCTACTCAACTGTGCGGAGGTGGGACGACGAAATCGAATTCTAACGAATTACCGATTTCTGTCCCACTCTCTTCTTCACATATTGTTCAACTGGATAATCTGCTGGATCTAAGCGCAGGTTTCCTCCTACCACTAGTTGGGCTAGGTGCCAACCAATGAGCGGACCGGTTGTAAGACCAGACGAACCTAGGCCACTGGCGACATAAGTACCAGCTTGATCGGGAAGGCCTCCCCAAAAGGGCGAGAAGTCGCTGGTATAAGCCCGGGTACCCACGCGCTCACCGACAACTGTCGCTTGAGCTAGTTTTGGATAGTAGGTCAAGGCTTCTGTTTCCATCTGATTCAGCAAAGCTTGATCCACCGACAGGTCAAAGCCCATCTCGTTTTCATGGGTGGCTCCCATACTGATCTTGCCTTGCTGGAAGGGAATGATATCCAGCTCTCCTTCGGGCATGACCACGGGATAATCATCAGTAACTAAGTCTAGCTGATAATCCTTCAACTGTCCTTTTTGGGGACGGACATCTACTTGGTAGCCAAGTGGCTCAAGGATTTGCCCCAACCAGGCTCCTGTCGCTAGGATGACTTGGTCATAGCTCTCTCCTGCTATCTGATAGCCATGATCCGAGATTGTGAGAGCAATCTCTTCCTTGATCACTCTTGCGCCACTTGCCTTTAGAAGGGTTTCAGTTAGAAGGGCTCCCTCTACATGGGCCCCACCTGAGGCATAAAGGAGCTGTTCAAAGCCTTGCAGACCTGGGAACTGTTGACCTACTTCTTCTTTGGTTAAAACCGCCAATTCCCCGATTAAGGGAGATTCTTCCCGTCGACTCAGCGCCAACTGATAGAGTTCATCTAATTTCTCTTCCTTTTTCTTGAGGAGATAGACCCCTGTCTGCTGGTAAAAGTCTGTTTCGATTCCGTCCTTGGCCAGGTCCTCTACCAATTCTTGGTAAAAATCAGCTCCCAGCCGAGCCAGGCGATACCAGGCCTTGTTTCGTCGCTTGGAAAACCAAGGGCTAATGATCCCAGCCGCTGCCTTGGTTGCTTGGCCAACTCCGTGATCATAGACGGTGACATCTATCTGTGCTTCCTTGGATAAATAATAGGCTGCAGTGGATCCCACGATCCCTGCACCGATAATGGCAACTTTCATCATGACCCCTTAGATATGATAAAAAGGATTGGTGCTGGCTTGACTGCCAATCACTTCAATCTCCCAAGCTTCCTCAGCCTTCCACTGGTTGAGCTTTTCGACTAGTTTCGACACAAAAAGAACTTCAATATGGTGTCCTGGATCCAAGGCCAAAAGCCCATCGCTCAGCATGTCCTGAGCTGTGTGGTAGTAGATATCTCCTGTGATATAGACCTCTGCTCCCTTGGCGAGAGCATCCTTGTAAAAGGACTGACCACTTCCTCCACAGATAGCTACGCGCTCAATGACCCGTTCCAAATCCGCCTGGTCATAACCAACCAAGCGCAAAGCATCTAAGCCAAAAGTTTCTTTGACCTTGCTAGCCAACTGTCCAAAAGTTTGGGCAGCTACCCGACCGATGCGGCCGATTCCGAGTCCTTCTCCTGTCATGCTGAGGGGCTCTGCATCTTCAATTTCCAAGAGCTGGCAAAACCAATCGTTGAGACCATCTGGGACAATATCAATATTGGTATGGCTGACATAGACCGCAATATCATGCTTAATCAAGTCAATGTAGATCTGATTCTGAGCCCGATCGGCAACCAGATCCTTAATCGGACGAAAAATGGGCGCATGCTTGACGATGATCAAGTCCACTCCATGGGCGATGGCTTCCGCCACCGTCTGCTCCCGGATATCCAAGGCTACCATGACCTTCTTGATGTCTTTTTGCAACGTCCCGACCTGTAGCCCACGGACATCTCCCTCCATGGAAAGTTCCTGGGGACAGTAGGCTTCATAGCGTTTGATAACTTCACTTGCTAACATTTAGAACCTCCTTGATTTGGGCGATGCGCTCTTCTAACGATGCTCTGGCGGACTGATTCTCAACTGGGACCTGCTCCAAGGCAAAGGCTAATTTCTCCACTTCCCTGGACCACTTTTGGACAAAGGCTAGATCTTGTTCCAGCATCAAATACGGACCAAAACGCAGTTCCTTAGCTGTCAGAACTTGAGAACCATGCTCTACCACGAGGATCTCATAAAACTTCTCATTTTCTTCTAAGATAGCTTCATCAACTATGCGAAAATCATGGTCTACTAACCAAGTCCGCAATTCATCCTCCCGATTATTGGGTTGCAAGACCAAGCGGGAGACACCGGCTAATTTCTCAAGTCCAGCTGCTAAGATATCTGCAATCAAGCGTCCGCCCATTCCTGCGATGGTGATGCAAGAAATGTCATCGGACAATTCGAAAGCAGCCAAGCCATTAGCTAGGCGGACTTCAATCTTGTCCTCTAAACCATTATCAGCGACGTTTTGCAGGGCAGACTGATAAGGTCCCTCAACCACTTCCCCTGCAATAGCAGCCTCAATCTTGCCTTCCTGTAAAAGAGCGATTGGGAGATAAGCATGGTCACTTCCAACATCTAACAGACGCGCTCCAGCTGGGACGAAGCTAGCCACCAAGTCCAAGCGATTTGATAATTTCGTAAATTCCATGTGCTTCTTTCTATACTTTTATTCCATCCTTTAGTATACCATGTTTGCACCGTTAAAAAAAGGCGCAACGGCGCCCTGTCTATTATGGAAAGGTATTATTTTAGACTTTCCTTAGGTGAGTCCGGACGTCAGCGAACTTCGTAGAAGTTCCATGACTAAGTTTTGAGTCTATTGTCTCAAAACTTCCGGGCACATGAAACTTATACGTTTCATGTGCTATACTCACGGCGGAAACTCTCGCAATCATCCTCAACAAGCCGATACTAGACTTTAGTCAATTTCCTTATATTCCACTTCCAAGCCACGTTGCACTGCTGGGCGATTAGCAATTTTTTCTGTCCAAGCTTGCAAATGCTTGTATTCCTTCACATCTAAGAATATTCCCGCTCGATCCCAGACCTTGTCTTGGGCAAGGCGACCATACCAAGACCAGATGGCAATATCCGCAATGGTATAGTCATCTCCTGCGATATAAGGTTTTGTCTCCAATTCTTTATCCAGTAGGTCCAATTGGCGTTTGGCTTCCATGGCAAAGCGGTTGATGGCATACTCGATTTTTTCAGGAGCGTAGTGGAAGAAATGGCCAAAGCCCCCACCTAAAAATGGCGCAGCCCCTGTCTGCCAGAAGAGCCAATTAAGCACTTCGGTCCGTTTAGCAGGATCTGCTGGAATCAATTGACCAAATTTCTCTGCTAAATACAAGAGAATATTGGCTGATTCAAAGACCCGAATCGCTTCCTCTCCTGATTGATCCAACATAGCTGGAATTTTCGAGTTTGGATTGATAGCCACAAAGTCACTGCCGAATTGATCCCCATCACCAATCTTGATGCGATAAGCGTCATAGTCCGCATCTACACCCAACTCTTTTAGTTCTTCCAGCATAATAGTCACCTTGATCCCATTTGGGGTTGGAAGAGTATAGAGTTGGAAAGGCTGGTCGCCTTTTGGAAGGCTTTGTTCAAAGCGGGCACCTGCTGTTGGTTGGTTCAAGCTACCCCAGGCTCCACCCATTTGATTTGGCGCTTCCCATACTTCCGGTAATTGATAATCTGACATCTCTGTTCTCCTTTTTCTACGTTACTACTAGCATATCAAATCCCGTTCGCACTTTCAAAAATCTGCTACGCTAGCTTTACTTGACTTTTCTTAGCAAAATGATAGTATAGAAAAAATACATTTTAAGGAGAAAAAATATGTCCACAATTGACTTTCATAGTTTGGCAAAGACGGAACTCCACTGTCACTTAGACGGTTCCTTGTCTCTTCCGACTATTCGCCAATTGGCAGCCCTGGCCAATATTGACCTTCCTGCTAGCGATGAGGAGCTCAAACACCATGTCACTGCCCCTGCCCACTGTGAGAATCTTTTGGACTATTTGGAGGCCTTTGACTACATTCGCCCTCTCCTTCAGACCAAGGAAGCCCTGACCCTTGCTGCTTACGATGTGGCTAAGCAAGCGGCTCTGGAGAATGTCCTCTATATCGAGGTTCGTTTTGCCCCAGAGTTGTCCATGGACCAAGGACTTACCGTCCCAGAAACTATCGATGCTGTCTGTGAAGGATTGCGCCAAGCCCAGGATGAATTTGGCATTACAGCCAAAGCCCTCGTTTGTGGCATGCGCCAGTCGGACCAAGAACTCACCTCTCGTATCCTTGCCGAAGCTAACCAGGTTAGGGATCAATATTTTGTTGGTTTTGACTTCGCTGGAGATGAGCACCACTATCCACCACAAGCCATTGAGGCCCTCATCCAACAGGTCAACAGTTACAACCGGCCCATGACCCTTCATGCAGGAGAATGCCACTGCCCAGCCAATGTCGCTCAATCCATGGCCTATAGTATCAAACGAAATGGTCATGTGACCTTACTAGCTGTTGAACCAGAACTTCTAAAAGAGTTTGTAAAAAATGGGGTCACCGGTGAGCTCTGCTTGACAAGTAACCTTCAAACCAAAGCAGCTGCAACTGTGGAAGACTTCCCTTACCTCAAGATGAAGGAAGCACATGCTCACATCAGTATCAACACCGATAACCGGACCGTATCTGATACGGATTTAACCAAGGAATACAAGCTCTACCACCACCACTTCCAAACGACGCCAGCTGATTTTTACCAGCACAATGTCGATGCTATCCAAGCTTCCTTTGCTAGCGACGAAGAAAAGCAAGAACTCCTGACCAAACTAGAAAAAGCTTACGCGGACTATTTATAAACGAAAAAAACTAGCACTTTATGAGTGCTAGTTTTTTAATCCTTCCACAAATCCATGGCCTGTAAGAAATCGTCTGAAACTGTCACATTGCGTGGGTTGGCTTGCTCGCGTTCTTGTAGTTTCGCCTCTACTTGGACCAGGCTGTTGATGCCTTCACTGCGCCAGTTTCGCAAAATGGCCTGGATATATTTCCAGTGAGGCTTGCCATTAAAAACAGCTTCTCGTAGCGCTGCCTTGATCACATCTGGATCTGTCTGATCCTCGCGCACGGTCTTGGTCAAATCTTCAATCTCAAAAGGCGTCAAGAGTCGTCCAAGCTCCTGTTGGAAGGTTTCCACCAAGTCCTTGATGACATTTCCCTTGGCAGGAGCACTCTGTGTCTTCCCTTGTGTCTGAGCGTCTAAAATTTCATCCAAGCGTTCCAGGGCTATGGTCGCATCAAAGATGGCCTCAATTTCTCCATTAAGCTCAATGGTCCGATATTGAAGAAGTCCCTTGGTGGTCAAATTGGACATAATCCGATTGACCTCTGTCACCGTTTTTCCCAGATGACTGGCAATCTGATTGGGAGTCAAGGTCTCTTGACCAGTCGTATTTTGAAGGAAGAAAAACTGCCAAACCAAGTAGTCATCTGCCTGGTCAAATAACTCATGATAATGAAAAAGCAAGGCACTTGGAAGAACCAAGTTGCCATACTTAAATGCTTGTGAATATGTCATAATTCCCCTTTATAGGTAACCATAAAATGAAATATCTTTTTCCAATTCTTCCAAGCGGTAAGGTGTTTCTTGATAAACCGCATAGTTGATCCAATTACTAAAGAAGGTTGTCGCAGCTAGATTCCAGCGAATGCGAGGCTCTGTACTGGCATCATCGTGATCAAAATAATTCTTAGGAACATCCGGATCCAAGCCTGCCTTGACATCTCGGTTATATTCCTTAGCCAGCGTATCGCGATCATACTCCAGATGGCCAAAGCTATACACCTCACGCATGTCTGGACTGGCAATGATGGAAAGGCCAACTTCATTTCCTTGCGCGATCACCTGAAGATTGCTCTTTTCAAGGACTTCCTTCAAAGGAACATCCGTATAGCGAGAATGAGGGGCAAGGAAGCGATCGTCAAAGCCTCTCATGAGAAGACTTTCCGGACGCACCACTACTTGGTCATAGATACCGGATAGCTTGTCACAGAGCTCTACTTTTTGAATCCCGTAACGGTAGTAAAGACCAGCCTGAGCTCCCCAACAGAGGTGCAAGGTGGAAAAAACATGACGCTTGGCCCATTTAAAGACCTGGGTCAACTCATCCCAGTAGTCCACTTCTTCAAAGTCCATCTTTTCGACAGGTGCTCCTGTCACAATCAAACCGTCATAGTAATTATCCTTGATATCCTCAAAGGTCTTGTAGAAGCTCTCCAAATGTTCTGCCGCTGTATTCTTGGACTCATGGCTCGCCATATAGAGGAAATCCACATTGATCTGCAAGGGCGTATTGGCCAAGAGGCGTAAGAGCTGGGTTTCTGTCGCAACCTTGGTCGGCATCAGATTAAGAATGAGAACATTCATGGGCCGAATATCCTGGTGAGTCGCCCGAACATCATCCATGACAAAAATATTTTCTGAACGAAGGATATCGACTGCTGGTAATTTTTTATCTAGAGTAATTGGCATAAAAAGCTCCCATCTTACAAGTTCTTAACTAACATTATATGATAGGAGCTTATAGTTTTCAATTATGGTTTTTCTGTATCTAGTTATAGCATTAGACTATATTAGTAATGCATCAAGACTTTGTAGTCGTAATCGCCGATCGCTTCGCGACCTTTCAATTCATCCAACTCGATCAAGAAGGCACACCCTGCAACCACTCCACCGAGTTTTTCGATCATTTCGATGGTTGCTTTCACCGTACCACCAGTTGCCAAAAGGTCATCAACGATCAGGACGCGTTGGCCTGGTTTGATAGCATCGGCGTGCATGGTCAAGGTATCCACACCGTATTCTTTTTCGTAGTCAGCAGAGATGACTTCACGAGGCAATTTTCCAGGTTTACGAACAGGCGCAAATCCAATTCCCAATTCAAAAGCGACCGGACATCCAACGATGAACCCACGCGCTTCAGGACCGACGATCATATCGATCTTCTTATCGGTTGCGTATTGAACGATTTCACGAACCGCATAACTATAAGCATTGCCATCTGCCATCAAAGGGCTGATATCACGGAAGGTAATTCCTTCTTGTGGATAGTTTTCAATGCTTGCAATGTAATCTTTTAAATTCATGGTTAACTTTCTTTCATAAAAAATTTTTACATTCCATTATACCATGAATTCTACTAACATGCATCATTTTTGCCAAATCATTTTCCCAAGTCTCCGCGTCAAATGCAAAAATCCCACATCCGAAAAATGATGTGGGATTGGATCCCAAAAAACTTACTACTCTTCTATCAATTTGTTGTACTCAATTTTCATATCTCCCAAGTTTTTCAAGGAATAGCGGGAACTTCCATTCTTGAACCAGGTACCAAGGATATACTGTTCAACAACTTTCTTACTTTGCTTTTTCAACCAAGTGCGGTCTTTGCCGTAGGCGGCAAGTTGATCAAGAAGTTGCCGGTCTTTATAGATTTTGTTATCTGTTTCTAGATATACTTTTTCTTGCACTATAGCTTTTTTATGAGAGTCATAAACAAATCCAAATCCAATCATGGTTTTACTATCCAACTCATGATCATACAAATATAACCAATCAGAAGTACCCTTAAATACTGTTACAGAAAGATGTTGCTTATCATCGACAATATTTTTGGAAAAAGAGAAAGTTTTATGTCCTTCACCCTCTTGAAAAGTATCATCACTTCCAATGATCTGCGTATAAGGATTAAACATCACATAGCGCATCCATCCACCATTTTCAGAGTAGTTAATTTCTTCCATGGGGTTCTTCAAGCTCAGGTAGATTCCCAACCAATAAAAAGCAACAAGCAGGAAGGGGCTGAGCCAGAGGAACTGTTTTAGGTGTTTTTTCATAAGGCATGTCCTGTCAGATAGTCATAGATTTCACGAACCGTTCCAAGGGCCATCAACTCCTGCTCTTTCACGGTTTGTTTGAGATTTTGGTAGATGCTACTTTCAGCGATTTCCCGTTTTTCTGCTTCTTTATTGACCTTCATGACCCCATTTTCAATGGTCACAAAGCCCAGCTCTTGGAAAATCTGGATCATTTTGACCAAGAGGATCTGCTGGATCTTGAGATAGGCTGCTAGGTCTTTCAGTTTGTAGCGGACATCGAACTCAGGATACTGGTAGATGGTCTTATAGAGTTTAGCATACTGGTCCCTGCTCCCGTACCCTGTCAGATAATAGGCTTTGGGGATCTCATTTTTGAAATAGACAGCCTGAAAATCATGCTCTTGGAAAATTTGCCGTAAGGACTCTAAATCCTCAGGGATATTTCCGACTACAACAGCAGAAGCGCCCGCTAGATCAGGCAGTTCTTTGGTAAAGTTGAGAACAGGAACACCAGCAGGGAGGCTGGCAGTTTTGGAACGGATATTAAAGAGCTGTACGCCATCCACACGCGCATCGACCAGCATGAGCTGAAGGGTTGTTTGGCCATTCCATTGGTTGACAGACAATTGCACGGCTAACTCTAAGTCTTGCGCCTGGGCAAACTCCGCCTCTAAGCTCCCCAAGCCAAAGGCAACCACCTCAAAGGTCGCATCTTCTTGAGAAATTTTGAGTTTCAAGTGGGTATTGCCAGCACCCATTGAGCGCGCTCCTTCTACCTTGAAATTACGGACCAGAAAGACGGGCTTTTTATTGTCCATGCCAAAAGGACTCAAGCGTTCAAAGCTTTTCAAGGTTTCAAGCGTTAGTTCTGTTAGATGCAGTTCCTCATCGATGGCTAAGCTAGACTTGCTACTGAGATCAATCTCTTGCTCTCTAATGTAATCCGTAAGGGCCTGAGATAGGGCAGGAAGTTGGTCCACCTCGAGCGTCATCCCTGCTGCACCGGCATGTCCTCCAAAGGCGACAAAGAGCGACCGGTGGGGATCAAGGGCATCAAAGATATTGACCGACTCAGGACTTCGAGCACTTCCTTTAGCCCGTCCATCTTCGATGCTTAAAACAACAACCGGCTGGTGAAGTTCTTCTAAGAGACGACCGGCAACAATGCCAAGCACTCCCGGATTCCAGCCTTCTTTAGCCAAGACCTGGGCAGACAAGCTTGGGTCGACCATGGTTTTAGCTTCGTCGTAGATGCTTTGGACGATCTCTTTTCGTTCCTCATTCTTTTGATGAATCATGAGAGCAATCTCGTGCGCTTCTTCATCGTCAAAACCAGTCAGTAGTTCGATGGCTGGATTTGGGTCATCGAGGCGACCAAGGGCATTGAGACGAGGGGCGATCTGAAAGCCAATTGTTTCTTCATTGACATCCTCCAGACGAATCCCTGCGATCTCCAAAAGCTCCTGCAAGCCCATCCTCTGGGTATGTTGGAGAACACCCAGACCGTATTTAACCAGAATTCGATTTTCATCTGTCAGACTCACCATGTCAGCGATGGTCCCGATCGCGACCAAATCTAAAAGATCAACCGGCACTTCTTCTAAGAGGGCACAGGCCAACTTAAAGGCCACACCACAACCTGCTAGATAATGGAAGGGATAAGCCGCATCTGGATGCTCCGGATGGATGATCGCATAAGCATCCGGCAAGTCCTCTGGCATAGAGTGGTGGTCCGTTACAATGACATCTACTCCCATTGCCTGGGCCATGGCGATGGCTTGATTACCCGCGACACCATTGTCCACCGTGACAATCAAAGAAATACCTTGCTGCTCGATAAAGTACTTGTAGACACTCTCATTGGGACCATAGCCGTCTGTGAAGCGGTTGGGTAGGTAGACTTGCACCTCTGCTCCCATCTGCTCCAAAGTTTCCTTCATAATAGAGGCCGAAGTCATCCCGTCCGCGTCATAGTCTCCATAGATGAGGATCTGCTCGTAATCTTCGATGGCCCGTCGAATGCGCTCCACAGCCTTGTCCATATCATGGAGCAAATAAGGGTCGTGAAGGTTCTCTAACTTGGGTTCTAAAAAGTCTTCTAAATCCTCTTTGGTCTGAATGCCACGCTCATACAGTAAGGTTGCTACGGACGCTTCTAGGCCTGCTTTTTTAGCAAGGGCTAAAAAGGCCTCATCTGCACTTGGCGAAGCTAACTGCCAATCGTATTTTGAAGTGATCATCTAGCTTTTAGTCTCCTCTTTTTCTTATCTGATTATTATATCATGAAAGCAAGAAATGTCGGGAAATAAAGGGTCAGACAGATCTTGAAACAAAATGAACAGCAACCTCTATTTTTGTTGCATTTGGCTTGACTTATAGGTACAAAAACTTATAATATATTATGATAATAATCTTTTTAAATATGTGATGGGATGATTATTCTGTTATAATTTCGAACGTTTATTATCGTTTTAACATTACTAAGCTTGTCATTCACCTTATTTTTCTATGTAAACAAACGTAATTAGAGGCTTTGATGCGGATCTGATCGCTGAGGTTGTTACTTTTAGCTAACAGATCGTTTATAGATCCATCATCAAATAAGGCGACTAGTTTCAAGGAGTAGAAATTAGAAGCCTTTCTGTTTTAGGATAAATCACTATATAGAAAAAGGGGAGAAGGCATGCAAAAGAAAGGAAATGAGGCCAATTGAAATCTCTTTATAAAAAGATAGTTGCATTTGTAGCTATCATCGCTGTGGTAGCCTTAGGATTGTCTGTGATCAAACCTGTCAGTGCAGCCACTGTTTCACCAACTGTCACCAATTTAAAGGCTCAGACAAGTGGACAAAAAGTTACATTTTCATTTGACTGGGATTTAACTGGGAAGTCGGTCAAAGAAGGTGATACGTTCACCATTGATGCTCCTGAAGGTGTCAATATTACGGAAGTTGCAACTCAATCCCTCCAAGCAAATGGAGCTGAAGTCGCGACCATTTCGATGACAAACAAAAAGATTACTTTTACCTTTAAAAAAGCCATCGAATCCATGAACCAAAACGTAAAAGGTAGATTCTCATACAAAGCGGAATGGGATAACACTCCAGGAAACCCTGGTAACAAAACAGCTACTTCAAAAGTAGGTTCTGAATCAGTGGTAATCACTCGTCCTGATGGACCTGGTGTATTTGAATCTGTATTGAATAAGTACAACCAAGATGGTTCCTATGTAACTAAGCAATTCAAATTAGATGCATCTGAAAACTATGCATGGATGAATGTTGGAGATGACTACTATCTAACAAAATGGTTCATCCGTATCAACGGAGATGGCAAAAAACAAGCCATCACAAACCCAGTTGTTTCAGATAAAATCCAAGCTCCAGCCGTCGATTACTCAAAAATCACTTTTGCTCCAGCTGCCAATCACGCTGCAAGTGAATTCTTCGTGGGTACTTACTTGAAACCATCCTTCACTTTAAGAAAAGGTGGACAAGTGGTTGCTTCAGGTTGGGACTTCTGGAAACATGTGAAATTCGATGCTGACGGCAATGGATTTACTGTGAATTTATCAGATGTCAGTGATGTATTCAAAACAGCTACAGACGATGAGTTAATCGTTGAATACTGGACATTAATTCCTAAGACAACTATCCGTATCGATAACAACGCTACCTTGACTTCAGATGAAATCACAACACCTCAAACAGATCCAGCCTTCTGGAACAACAATGAGTTGAAATTCTGGGTTTCTGGTGATACAACTGTGACCGTTCAGAAAGAATGGGTTGGTGACGAAGAAGCTGACCGTAAAGATATCACTGTTCAATTGTATGCTGACGGCCAAGCCTTGGAAGGGTTGACACAAACTCTTACAAAAGCTTCTGGTTGGAAAGCTGATTTCACTAACTTACCTGGTATCAAAGACGGTAAGAAGATTGAGTACTCCGTAGTGGAAACAAACACACCTGATGGATATACTTCAAAAGTTGAACCAATCAATGAGTCGAATGATATCAAAGTTGTCAACACTTCAACTAAACCAAAAGTTTTCAATGCTAAGGTGACCTTAAACCTTAAAAAAGCATTTGAAGGTGGTGAACTTAAGGGCGATGACTTTGAGTTTGTTGCAAAAGATTCAAACGATAAAGTTGTTGGTACAGCTAAGAACAAAAAAGATGGTTCGATTACTTTTGATACCATCACTGTAGACAAAGCGGGGACATTCAACTATACCATCACTGAAACAAAAGGTAGTGACAAAACCATTACCTACAGTGAGCAAACCATCACGGCTACGGTTGTAGTGGTTGAAAAAGACAATGCTTTAGTTGTAGAACAAGTTAGCTACTCTGATGGTCAAACTGACACAGATACGTTCACCAACAAAAAAGATGCTCCTAAAACAGAAAGTGTAACAGCTACACTTCAAGTGAAAAAGCTCCTTAAAGAAGGTGAAACAAACTTACCATTGACAGACAATCAATTTGAATTTGTCTTGAAAGAAGGAAACACTACCCTTGAAACTGCCAAGAACAAGGCAGATGGTACTGTCACCTTTAAGGAACTTTCTTATACTGCAGAAGGAACACACACTTACACCATTACCGAAAACAAAGGTACGGATGCTTCTATCAACTATAGCACACAAACCATCACGGCTACTGTTGCTGTGAAGAAAGCAAACGACAAACTCGTCGCTACTGTGACTTACTCAGGTGGAGATACAGAACAAGGAGATACCTTCACAAATACGAAGACACCTCCGACACCTCCAACTCCAGTTCCTCCAACAGAGAAACCAACGACCGCTCAATTTAAAGCGAAAAAAGTATTGGCGATCAATGGGGCAAGCGATCGTACCCTAAAAGCCAATGAATTTACTTTCCTTCTCAAGGATCAAAATGGTACAGTCCTTGATACCAAGACAAATGGTGAGAATGGTGATATTCTCTTCAATCCAGTAACCTATAGCAAGGCCGGTACTTTCACTTACACAATCGCTGAACAAAAACCAGCTACACCGGAATCAGCTATTTCTTATGATGAAACTGTTCATACTGTAACAGTAACTGTTACAAAAGACGAAAATGGACAATTGAATGCGGATGTGCAATACGACGGTAAAAAGGATACTCCTACTTTTACCAACACGTATACACCTCCGACACCTCCAACTCCAAGTGAAAAACAAATTACCACAAGTAAGATTTTAGAAGGTCGTGACCTTCAAGGTGGTGAATTTAGCTTTAACCTCTTGGACGAAAATGGAACTGTTCTTCAAACAAAACAAAATGCTGCAGATGGTACAGTGACATTTGATGCGATCGCCTACACGGAAGCGATGATTGGTACTCATCAATATACCATTAAAGAAGTCGTACCAGCTGATAAGGCAAACATCCAATATGATGAAGGTCAAGTGGATGTCACAGTTACCGTCACAAAAGATGAAGCATCAAATGCGATTCAAGCGGTAGTTTCTTATGGTGACAAGAAAACCTTTATCAACAAGGTGATTCCACCAACCCCACCAACAATTGATACCCCTGAATTAAAACTCTATACACTTAAAGTGCGGAAAGTGAATGAAAAGGGTGATTATCTTGCAGGTGCCGTTTTTGGACTCTTTGAAGCAGATGGGGTCACACCTGTTGCAAACCCATATGGACAAGGCCAAGCGCAAGCAATTTCTGGTCAAGATGGACTTGCAAGCTTTGTTGGATTTGAAGCGAAAGATTACGTAATCAAAGAGCTCTCTGCTCCAAGTGGTTACCAACTTTCAAATGAAGTTATCAAAGTTTCTGTAAGCGACTATGTTGCTGCTACAAACCTTGTTGTTGATAAAGGAAACGTGGTGAATAAACTTCTTCCACCTCCACCATCAACAGATAAACCGAAATCATCAACACCTCCACCATCAACAGATAAACCGAAATCATCAACACCTCCATCACCAAATGGAGATAAACCTAAGTCTAACGACAAACCTAAATCTAGTGAAACTCCTAAATCTAGTGACAAACCTAAAGAAAATAAAAAATCTCTTCCTTCAACAGGAACTGAAGATCATTTAGGACTTCTTGTAACTGGTTTGACATTCGTCGCTACAGCTATTGCTTCTATAACACTTAAGAAGAAAGAAGACTTCTAAGAAACATGAAAGATCTAGTCAAACGTGACTAGATCTTTTTTTGTATATGCTTCTCTTATTCTGGTTTGTTTTGATCTTCATAAAAAACAATTTTCCTATCTTTAACTTTGAAGGAGTAACTGATGGAATCGACGTAACTATCTTTGGAATAGTAGAAATTATAGGCACCATCTGGTAATTTACTCGCATCTAGCTTTTTAGCTGCCGCTTTTAGGTCTTGCTCCTTAACGGATACGGCATCATCTATATAAATGGTCATATCAACTAACTCTTGGTCAATTAGAGTCTGAAAAGGAATCTGATAGTAGCCAGCAAAGTCCTTCTTTCCTTCTTTAAGATTTTGGGTGGCAATGGCATCCAACCTTGCCTCTTTCTCTTCTTTAAAAAAGTCCCCAAAGAAACTAATGAAATGAATAGGGAGACCGATCTTTTGCTTCTTTAATTGTTTCTCAATTTTATCTTCCAGTTCTTTAATAGATTTCTGCTCCAAAAAAGCTTTCTTATATTCTGGAAGATGGTCATTATATGAATCTGACCAGTCACCCGCAAAAGTTGTTTTCTGTTCTAATGACACCGTTTGATCATCGTAGGTTTTCTCAGAGTAGGTGTAGCTTACATGATACTGTGGGAATTCCAAAGCAGTCCAATCCAGTTTGTTTATGGTAACAGTTCCATGCAGACCAACTTGAGCAAGCTCACTACTAACAACTTCTTTAGCCTTTTTGTAATCACTCGATGTCATGATCTTACAACTGCTTAGAACCATCGTTAAGAATAGGATGGGAACTAGGAATATAAAGGAATAACGTTTGTTTTTCATAGATCTACCTCCAAAAATAGAAAACTTCCAAAAGTTAGCTAGAGAACTAGCAAGAACTAGATGATGAAGGGGCCACACAATTTGAAATACTCCTCAACGTATTCAATGATCTAACTCTATTCTACCATTATTTACAAGGAATGTCAGGAGAAACAAGAAAAGAGAGTGGGACAGAAATCGGTAATTCGTTAGAATTCGATTTCGTCGTCCCACCTCCGCACAGTTGAGTAGGGCTGTAAAAGCTGATGAAATCAGCGTAGTAGAGCCCACTCAACCACTGCGTCTTGCTCGACAATCCAAAAACAATTAAGAGGCTAGGACTTCTGTCCCACTCTCTCTCCGTCAATTTTTATAGATCATCCCTGTACAGGCTTGCTCGGAAAGTTCGACAAAGCCGAGAGACTGGTAAAAGGCTAGATTTTTCTCGCTCCGTTCAGTAACAAGGAGCCGTTGATAGACATGTGGGAAGGTCGTTAAAGCCTCTTTTAAAAGTTTCCTTCCGATGCCTTGGCGCTGGTAATCTGGTCGCACCAAGAGGTCTTGCACCAACAGGACCGAGTGACCGTCTCCTACCAAGCGAATGTAGGCTACTAACGCTTCCTCATCAAAGACTGCTAACTGCCAAAGACTGGCTTCGACAGCTTCTTCTAGCATGGTTGGGTTATTGGTATAATTGGTCCAGCCGACCGAGCTGTAGAGTGCGACTAGGTCTGTCATCGCTGGAATATCTTGTTTGTACTCTAACATCTTAACTCCTTTTTAACCTATAGTGCTGGAAGAAGGCCATATCCCGATAAGGGGACTCCTGGCAAACGGCCAGTTCCATCTGAAGCATGGACTCTCGCCAACCCTCTTGGTCCTTGAAGCGATTGTCCTGCAAGGCATAAAAGACTCGAATTCCTTGGTAGTCCTGGACTTCGAGAGCTAGGTCTTCGACTGCTCTATCTAGATCATAGGCCTGGGCCAAGCCCATGGAGTGGGTTTCCAGATCCTGACCTGCTAGGAGATCGAGCGCTTTCTGAGTATCATTTTCAAAGACCACCGTCTGCAGGACGCGGCCAACTTCATTGTGCTTGACAATGGAGAGTAGACCTCCTGGTTTCAAGAGCCGGGTGAATGCCTTGAGAACAGACTCGCGATTCCCTACATACTCCAAGACATTGTGGCAAAGGATGACCTCAAAGCTAGCATCTTCAAGACTTGCTAACTGGTCCAGACTTCCGACCAGTTGCTGGTAGGGGTGGTCCTGGGCACGCAAGGCCACCATTTCCTCGTTTGGTTCCACAGCAAGGACCTCATTGGCTTGTGCCAGGTGGTTAGCCACGAGACCGAAGCCACTGCCGAAATCAAGGACTCGCTTGCCCTTGATATCCTGTAATTGGTCAAAAAGAATATCATAATAGATCTGTCCCCAGGGTTGCTGGAGATTTTCTAAATAGGCTTGAATATTTGCGGCCATCTGGCTCCTCCTATTTGTAGTTAAACATCTTGCTGGCTAGCTTGTCTGAGATGCGTGAGAAAAGGGTATAGAGCTTGTGGGTCAGGTTCAAGAGCCAAGGAAGATTGAGCTCGCGTTTTGCTTTTCCAAAGTTCTTCACAATTTTCTTGGCTACAAAGTCTGGTTCCAAAATATAACGGTCCACAGCCTTGACATAGCTTCCATCAGGATCTGCCTGGTCAAAGAAACTAGTCCGAATGGGGCCTGGATTAACCGTCGTCACATGGACACCAAAGGGCATGAGTTCCAAACGCAAAGCGTTAGAAAAGCCAATGGCCGCAAACTTTGTAGCAGAATAAAGGCTGGATTTGGCTGTTGCGACCAGTCCCGCCATGCTGACGATATTGACAATGTGCCCCTTGCCTGCTGCCTTCATGCGGGCACCGATCAAGCGTGAAAGCTGCATGAGGGCAAAGGTATTGACTTCAAACATCTCTCGCACCTGCTGGTCAGAAATACTATCAAACTCTTCAAAGATCCCATACCCAGCATTGTTGACCAAGACATCTATCTTTCCATAGCGCTGATAGAGCTCTTGGACGAGCTTTTGGACAGCTGATGAATCCGTGATATCGATCCCGATGCATTCTTTCTGAGGATGGTCAGCATAGAGTTGTTCTAGTTTTTCTTGATTTCTGCCTAAGAGAATGAGCCGGTCCTCAGGAAGGAGTTTGACCATTTCCTGTGCCAGACCTCCACTCGCTCCTGTGATGATGATAGTTCGCATCTCTATTCCTTTCAATGGGTTGGTCCTATTAATGAAATCTTATTCCAGCTAAGTAGTCAGCATAAGCATCATCAATGATAGGAGCAAAGAGGTGATAATCCTCCCAGCTACCTAAAAATTCTAAAGGCAAGTCATCCAAGTCATTGACTACAAATTCGGAATAATCATCCATATACTGGTGTTCATAATAGTCATTTACAAAAGCTTGAAACTCCTCTTTGATATCCATGGTTCCCAACTTACCATCGCACCAGTCTAAAAGATAATCAACGCCCAAAGTTTGCTCGTCTTTTACACTCTGGCATGCTGTTTCTTCATCAGGAGACATCGTTTCTTTCGCATCCTGCTGGATGAGCCAAGTAAGGAAGAAACCGATGTGATTGGCAGCCCAACGATAAATCTCGCGGACATCATTTTGGGTTAATGCTTCTTCTTGTAATTGATAGCTGTGCAGATAGTTGTTTACGGTCTTCTCAAAATACCAATCTGCTTTATCTAATAACCGATTTTCAACTGTCATCTTATTTCCTCTCGATGAACCTGTAACATTAAATTTCCACTTCTTCTAAGTCCTTGACCACATGGACCTTCTCAAAAATTGTTGCAGCATCCTTGCGCAATTGACTGATATCCTTGGAGAGGAAGCGGGCACTGATATGGTTGAGAAGAAGGCGTTTGGTTCCTGCTTCACGCGCCACTTCTGCCGCCTGCATATTGGTCGAATGTCCGTGCTTCCGAGCAATCTTCTCATCGCCCTTGCCATAGGTAGACTCATGGACCAAAACATCCGCATTGACTGCTAGTCGTACACTAGCATTTGTCTTCCGTGTATCTCCTAGGATCGTGATAATCTTACCAGGTCGAGGGGCTGAAATATAGTCTGCCGCAATGATTTTGGTGCCATCTTCCAGGGTGACGTCTTGCCCATTTTTGACTTTCCCAAAGAGCGGTCCAAAAGGAACTCCTGCCGCCTTCAACTTCTCTGCATCCAGTGTTCCTTCAAGGTCCTTCTGCATAATCCGGTAACCTACACAGAAAATGGTGTGGTCCAAAGCTTCCGCATAAACCGTGAATTTATCAGTTTCTAAAATTTTTCCTAGAGAGTTTTCATCGAATTCATGAAAATGGATGCGATAAGGCAGGCGAGAACCCGATACGCGAAGACTTGTCATGACAAAAGATTTGATCCCTACTGGTCCATAGATATCCAGATCCGTCTGCTCTTCATTGGCCTGGAAAGCCCGGCTAGAGAGGAAACCTGGCAAACCAAAAATATGGTCTCCGTGTAGGTGAGTGATAAAGATCTTGCTAACCTTTCGCGGACGAATGGTCGTTTCTAAAATTTGATTCTGTGTCGCCTCGCCACAATCAAAGAGCCAGACTTCATTGATCTCATCCAGCAATTTGAGTGCTAAGCTCGATACATTCCGGGCTTTTGAGGGTTGCCCAGCTCCCGTTCCTAAAAATTGAATGTCCATTGTCTACTTTCTATCTATATAAATCATGGCCGTCCGGTTCTCTGAACGGAACGAATGGTTGAAAGGATAGGCTTGAGCATGCTCAAGCAGCTCCTCCTGGTTATAACCTGACAGTTTCAAGCGTCCATCTTCCAATGTCATCAAATCCGTCAGGGCTGAGAGGGCTTCTGTTTTAGTGACCACTTCTGGGCCGGCCTCTTGCAGACAGATCTTGCCATCTTTTTCAAAGACCAAACAATGCGGAAAAATCTCTGCGATTTCGAATAAAATCGAAGGGGTGATTTCCGCCGCTGGATGTTCAGCAAAGACACAGGCTATCTCTCCATTTACATAGGCCAAGCCATAAGACTGACCTGATAAGTTGAGGCGGATAAAAGGTTTTTGTTCATTAAAGCTTTTCTGAACTGTGAACAGGTCAAATGCCCGGCTCAAGTCCAAGAAATAATCCATGGCCTCCTTGGGACTCTTCTTTTGGTAGAGCTCTGCGAAATAAGCGTTGATCACACTTGGGGGAGGCGTAATCACACGGAGACGCAATTCCTCAGGGATCGTGCTTAAAAGATTGGTCAGATAGACCCGATCGAGGCTGGTATAGCCTCCACATTTTATTGCTAAATCAACGTAATCCGTCATAAAATTCTTCCAACTTCCACTTATTTTTCTCTGCGATATAGCCTTGAATGACCTCGACATCTTCTTCAAATTCGCGCTGGTCAATGATCGCGACCGTCTCTAAGTCATGTGTCCGATAGGATTTTGAAAAGGGAACGCGAATGGTAAAGGGAACAAAGAGTTCTCTCAGTTTTTCTAGGAACAAAGCCTGCAGATCCTCACGGGCTGTCTCAGAGCGAGCTGAAATCAAGCTAAAAGGTGTCTGGGTTGGGGTAAAGTCCGTTACTTTATCCGCTTTGTTGTAGAGGGTTAAGCGAGGAATCTCCAGCATATCTATGTCTTTCATGATAGAGAGAACGGTCTTTTCATGCTCTTCATGATTGGGATCGGAAGCATCGATGACATGGACCAAGAGATCCACATTCTTACTTTCTTCCAGGGTCGACTTAAAGCTCGATACCAACTCTGTTGGCAAGTCCTGAATAAAGCCAACCGTATCGGTCAGGGTCACTTGCAGATTGCCTGTTAGGTGGATGCTCTTGGTTGTGGCATCCAAAGTCGCAAAGAGTTCATCGGCTTCATACTGGCTCTTACTGGTCAGCTGATTCATAATGGTCGACTTTCCTGCATTGGTATAGCCGATCAAACCAATCTTGAAGACAGGTGATTCCAAGCGTTTTTCACGAAGGGTTTCCCGGTTCTTTTCAACAGCCTTGAGCTGGCGCTCGATATCGGTGATTTGATTGCGAACGCTCCGGCGGTTCAACTCCAACTGACTTTCCCCAGGTCCACGAGAACCAATTCCCCCAGCCTGACGGCTGAGCATGATCCCTTGACCAACAAGGCGTGGCAAGAGGTATTTGAGCTGGGCCAAGTGCACCTGCAACTTCCCTTCATGACTCCTAGCCCGCATGGCAAAGATATCTAGAATCAGCTGCATCCGGTCAATGACCTTAACCCCAAGGATTTCTTCTAAATTGACATTTTGCCGGGGTGTTAGGCGGTTATTGACTACCACTGTCGTAATCTCATCTGCTTCGACCATCTGAGCAATTTCTTCTAATTTTCCTGAGCCGACAAAGGTCTTGGTGTCGTATTTCTCCCGTTTTTGTGTATAAGAGCCCCGGACATCTCCACCGGCTGTTTTAGCTAGGCTGGCCAACTCCTCCATAGACATATCAAAATTGTCCATGCCTTGAAGTTCCACACCGACCAATAGGATGCGTTCTTGTTTCTTTTCTGTTTCAATCATGCTCTAAAAACTCCTTTACATCTACAAGAACCTGCTCCTTGAAGTGGGGGGCAGAAATGGCGTAAAAGGTTACTTCCATCCGATTTCGAAACCAGGTCAGCTGCCGTTTGGCAAAACGCCGGGTGTTGCGCTTGAGGGTCTCACTGGCTTCTTCAAGGATTTGCTCCCCCTTAAAGTAAGGAAAGAGTTCCTTGTAGCCAATCCCTTTACTGGCTTGCACATCCGGATAATGGTCATAGAGCCAACGGGCTTCCTCTAATAAGCCCTCCTCTAGCATGCGATCTACTCGACGATTGATGCGATCATAGATCAAGGACCGATCATCATCTAGGCAGATCAGATAAGGTTCATAATCGGTCTCTTCGTTTGCTAGGTCTTTCCCCAAATGCGCAATTTCAAGAGCCCGCATGGCCCGACGACGATTGATCTGAGGAATCACAAGTCCTTGCTCCGCCACTCTTTGGTACAAGTCTTCGTCTGAAAGCAAGTCTAATTGAGCCCGATAGGCCAGAATCTCTTCATGGGGAACTTCACCACCAAGATGATAGCCTTCAAGAAGACTTTGGATGTAGAGGCCCGTCCCACCTGCAATGATGGGCAACTTCCCTCGAGCTGTGATATCCTCGATGGCCTGCTTGGCTTCCTCTACAAAATCAAAGGCCGAGTAAGACTCGGTCACCTCCCGTACATCAATTAAATGATGGGGAGCCGCAGCTTGCTCCTCTGGCGTCGCCTTGGCTGTTCCAATATCCAGCTTGCGATAGACTTGCTGGCTATCGCCACTGATGATCTCACCATTGAAGGCTTGCGCCAAATCGATCGCAAGAGCTGTTTTCCCAACAGCAGTCGGTCCCACAATCACAATTATCTTGGTTTTCATCGTTTTTCCTTGCAAAATTCACGTTTTTTCGTTACCATATATTATAACATAAATATTTAAAGTTCAGAAAAGGAGAAATTCTCATGGCTAAAGGATTTGGTAAAGGTTTTGTTACTGGTGTTGCTGGTACAGTTGCGGCTGTCGCAGGTGCAGTTTACACATTCAAGAAAAAAGTAATCGAGCCAGAAGAACAAAAAGCAGCTTTTATCGAAGAAAACCGCAAAAAAGCAGCACGTCGTCGTGTCTCACACTAATCCAACAAAAAGCCCCGGGAAACCGGAGCTTTTTTTGCTGAAGAAAAAAGTCCATTTTGGAAAATTTTCTTTTACTGGTAGGTTTTGTCAAGATAAGCTAACACAAGTAATGCTAAAAGAATTAGAATGATATATGTTATGTTTATTCAAACATTACTGAAACTTTCCGCCGTGAGAAAAGTGCTAGAAACACGATAGTTTCTAGCACTCGGGAGTTTTGAAACTTTAGGTTCAAAACTAAGTCATGGAACTTCTTCGAAGTTCGCTGACGTCCGTACTCACCTAAGGAAAGTTTCTATGATGACGTTTGTCCTCAATCTAAAAGCTCCGGTTTCCCGGAGCTTTTAGATTGAAATTTCACCGTTCTTTGATCATTTTCGTTGCGATCTCCAAGAGTTCCACTCCCATCTGAAAATGCTCGTCTAACAAATCATAGACGGCATCTTCAGACAAGACACCACAAGGAAGATCGGCTGGAAAATCAGCTTGATTGGACAGTTCCAAGTCATCAAAATAGGCCTGACTACTATAATAATCGCGCAGTTGGATATAGCTCTCTTGATGCTCTTTTAGTCGATCCACTGCTTTTTTTGTTTCTTCCAAAGTCTTGGCATAGTCGTTCAAATAACCTTCCATCCTTTGGATGCGTTCAATTTTTTCTTTTGCAATTGTCATGTGTTACTCCACTTTCACTACTTCTAGATGAGGGCCACCTAAAAGTACCAGATATTTTTCAACGTGCTCTTGGCCATAGGAACGGCGAAGAGCTTCTGCATAAAGATCGAGCTGATCTCGGTATCGTTCGACCAATTGGCTAGGGACCTTGTAGTGATCCGTCTTGTAGTCAAAGAGCAGAATCCGATCTTCTAGCACGATATACCCATCCAAGATCCCCCGCACGACAAAGTCCTCTCCACTAGCTGGATCTTTCTTCAGCATGGCAAAGGGGGCTTCACGATAAACACGAGGGGCTTCTCTTTGAAGTAAGGTTCCCAAAGGCGTCTCATAGAAAGCGAGAATAGCCTCTAGCTTGATGCGCGCTTTGACCGCTGGCTCTGCTTGGACTTGCTCCAAGGCTTGACGCAGTGTATCAAGAGTGATTGCTTCTTCAAGAGGCACGCGCTGCATGAGTTCATGGACAGCACTACCAACTTGGGCTCCTGTCACCGCTTTTTCTTGACCAAAAGTTGGGAGCTCAAAGTCAGGTGTCACGGTCTTCGCATCCATGATCTGGACGCCATTGGCATCCATGACCGGCTCGTAGAATTTCTTGATCTGGCTAGGGGTACGGACACTAGGTAAATGAATGGCCGGAGCATAAAGCTGATTGAGCCGATCAACATTTTCCAAGATATCCAAAGCCCGACGAATATCCTCTGACTGGCGGACATCCTTGAGCTGATCCAGGCGGGAATCCTTCTCCTTCTCTAGTGGCTCCAGCTGGTTCGGTGTCAGGTCTTCATCTGTCACAAAACGCGTGTCATAGGCCAGAGTATTCTTGGCAAACACATCTTGAATGGCAAAGAGCCAGTCCTGATAAGAGGTCCATTCTTTTCGTTTTTCCGGATCCAGCTTGCCATTGCGACTGGTCCCCCAATCGGTATCTCGCAGTTTGTCCTCACGGCCTTTTCCGACCAGATAGAGCTTGAGCTCGGCCCGTGTCATAGCAACATATAGAAGACGCATCTGCTCTGAAATCGTGGCTAATTTTGTTTCTTCCACATTGCCTTGGTAGCAAGGGGTTTCGATCTGCAGGCGGATAGTTTCAGGAGCAGCTGGATTCTCTGTCTCAACTGGCAGGTTCGCAACATATTTAAAGCCAATCCCTTTTTGACGGCTGAGAATGATCGGTCCTGATTGATCCTTACGGTTAAAGGCCTTGTCCATATTGAGAATAAAGACATACTTGAATTCCAGCCCCTTACTCTTATGGACGGTCATGAGCTGGACGGCATCTTTGGGTGCTGCCAGAGGGACGCTGGCCAAATCGTGTTCATTTTCGATCACCTTATCGATCATGGCAATAAAACGCGACAAGCCCTTAAAGCTGGCCTTCTCGTAATCATTGGCCCGAAGCGTCAAGGCATAGAGGTTGGCCTGGCGCTGGGCACCATTTGGAAGGCCGCCGACATAGTCATAGTAATAACGATCCTCATAGATTTTCCAAAGCAAATCATAGAGTGAAGAGGTCTTGGCAGCAGCGCGCCAAGTAGATAAAACCTGGAGGAAGTTCTCGATTTTAGCTAGGAGCTTGGCATCGATCAGATTTGCATGCTCTGCAGTTTTTTCAAGGGCTAACTGGACCTTGTGGTAGAAGGCCACTTGCTTTTGCTCTGAAAGGGTCTGCAAGGAAATCCGTGCCAGCTCATCTTCATCAAAGTCAAACATAGGGGATTTCATGAGAGCAACCAAGGCATAATCGTGCAAGGGGTTGTTAATGGTCCGCAAGGTATCCAGCATGACCATCACTTCCAGCGACTCTAGATAATGCGCCTGTCCGCTATCTGCCACAATCGGAATCTGGTACTGGTCAAAGGCTTCCAGAATGGCGTCATTTCGCGTTCGAGTCGCGGTCAAGAGTGTGATCTCTTTAAAAGGCACTTTTTCTACCCGATGGAGGCGTAAAATTTCTTTGATGACAAGGAGAATTTCTCCCTTGGAAACTGTCTCAAGTCCAAGGGTTGCTTCCTCGTCTTCGGCCTTTTCTTCCGGGTCTTGGCTACCATCATAGAGTAAAAATTCAGCCCGATGTTGTGGCAAGGCTATCCGCTGCTTGTCGCTTCCTGCAACTAGATAGTGGGTTTGATTGTAGTCAATCTCTCCTACCTCTTCGTCCATCAAATGGCGAAAGACATCATTGGTCGCATCCAACACTTCCACATGACTCCGGAAATTTTCCTTGAGAAGGATCAACCGCCCTTTTGCCCCTTCTTCTTGATAAGCCTTAAATTTATCATTGAAAATTTGTGGATCTGCCTGACGGAAGCGGTAAATCGATTGCTTGATATCCCCCACCATGAAGCGATTGTGACCATTTGACAGCAAGTCCAACATCCGCTCTTGGGTATGGTTGGTATCCTGGTACTCATCGACCATGACCTCGTGGTAGCGCTCCTGAAAGGCTTGTCTGACCTCTGGGAATTGCTCTAAAATTTGAATAGCAAAATGACTGATATCCCCAAATTCATAAGCCTTTTCTTGGATTTTTCGCTCCAGATAAGCACGAGCAAAGTCTCGGATAAAGTCCCGCAGCAAAGAGAGCATAGGCCCTTCTTCTTGGTGGAAGGTTTGTTGAAATTCCAGCTGATAGAGCTGATTTTCCAAGTCTCTGAGGCGATTGATATGAAGGTTTTTGTCCTGGTTATAAGCCGTAACTAGGTCTTTCAGCTCTTCTTTACGGGCTCTATTGGTCAAGGCTCCCCCATTTGAAGCTCGACTAATCGCCACGACTGCCTTTAAGACAGAGGTCAGTTGCCCTTTATTAGGGCGCTCTGTGAGGCTTCCAATCTGGTCGAGCACCTCTTGCACCGCTTCCAAATACTTGGCCTTACCAAATGCTTGGCCTTCATTGGACAAATGGAAGTCAAAAAAGCTCTCTGCCTCATAAAGAGCCTGCTGGATGCTCTCCATCAGGGTAGCTTCCACCTGTTCAAAATCGGTCTCCTCATAGCCTTTTAGGAAATGCTCCTCCAACCATTTCTCCGGATCACTGGTCGACTGAAGAAAGTCATAGATCTGGTAGACCTGCTCTTTAAACAAGGTCAAATTTTTGCGCTGTCCCGTGAAATTCTTGACCATCTGGACAAAGGCTTCTTGGTTTTCTCCTTGGTAATAGCGGTCAAAAACAGTCTGAAAGACTTCATTTTGCAAGAGACGCTGCTCACTGGCATTTTGTAAAATCTGAAACTGAGGCGCCAACCCAAGCAAATAGCCATAGCGCGTTAGGACCTTTTGGGTAAAGGAGTCCATGGTTCCGATATCGCTCGTTGCGACATCTGCGATTTGACGGGCCAGGTGTTGCTTGAGTTCTGGGGCATCGCTCGCTTGCAGGGCTTTTCCAAGTTCACTTTCCAAACGCTCCTTAAGCTCGCCTGCTGCCTTGACCGTAAAGGTCGAGATAAAGAGCTCCTTAATCGAAATGCCTCGCTGGATCTGATCCAAAATCCTTTGCACCATGACAAAGGTCTTTCCTGAACCAGCAGAGGCCGACACCAAGATATTAGTCCCCGAACTATAGATGGCATCGATCTGTTCTGCTGTTCGCTTTTGCTCCTTGGTAGAGGCTGCCTCTTGGGCCTGAAGGGCCTTGATTTCTTCTCTTGTCAAAAATGCTTGTTTGATCATTTGTTCAAGACCTCCTTCATCTTCTCGATCCAAGCGGCTTTCACCTTTTCACCGCGTATTCCTTTTTGGTCTAGTTTGGTCAAGAATCTTGCCTGACCGAGGTGACGATCGGCTTCAAATCCAGTGATGGATTTAAACTGCTCCACATATGGTGCGATATTGCGCCCATTTTCACTATAGGGATTGATGGCAAATTGCCCCTTGAGGATCCCTTCTGCTGCTGTTTTATAGAGATAAGCGTTGTACAAGAGGAGCAGGTCCAGCTCTTCCTTACTCAGCATCATGGCCTTGTTCTTATCATAGGCCTCGCCCAGATAAGACGCCTGATCTGCCATAAAGAGCCCCTTGTACTGTTGACTTTTCATAGTTTGATTGATGGCGTCCTCGACTGTCCTAGTCTTTTTCAGATCCACTAAGGGATCTCCCATTTCCAAATACATGGCTCCGAAAATCCCTTGCTCCGCTTGGTATTCCTTCAGATCCTGAATGGCAGAGAGATAGGTTGGCAATTGAGAATTCAGGCCATTAAAGAACTTGTCATAGTGGAATTGCGTCAAGCTCGACTTGTAATCCACAACGCCAAGAGCTCCTTGTTCTCGTAATTTGTCAATCCGGTCCACCTTGCCTCGTAGCTGCAGGAGACGGCCATCAGACAAAGGATAAGAGGTATGGGCGCTCCCTCCAAAGAGGGTCTCCTCACCAATGGTCTCGATGCCATTTTGCTGGGCGAGGACACGCCCCGTTGTTTTAGCGGTATCAAGAAGCAAGTTTCGAATAAACTCGGTCTCTCCATTTTCTCCATACAATTGCTGGAACTCTGCTTCTTGGCTGGTTTCTCGAATCGCCTCGCTTAAGCGCTGATCAAAAGCTTGATCGGAGCTGTCTTTTAAGACTTTTTCAAAGATTCGGTGCAAGAAATTCCCATGACTGCGAGCGTCTGGCCGGATCGTCTCATCTTCTTGTAAGCCCAAGACATAGCGCAGATAAAAGGCATACTGGTGCTTGTAGTATTCATTCAAGGCAGAAGCAGATAAAGTCAAGGCTTTGCCCTCTGGATAGAGCGCTTGAAGCGTATCCGACTGGAGCTGGCGACTCTTCAATTCCGTTGAAATTTGAGGAATCTGGATGCCTTCAGCGGCCAATTTCTTTCGCAAGACCCGCACGGCCACACCCCAAAAGCTGGCTTCTTCAGGAGACAACTCACTCGTAATTTCTTCTTGATGGAGTTCGATCACGCGCGCTAAGAGGGCTCGGTAGGTCCCGATATCATCACTCGAAGCTTGGGCTTGTTTGGTCTTCCACTCGATGGCAATAGGCTCCTTGGCCAATTCTAGAAGATAAGGAGAGACACTATCTTCCGTTTCATTCACCAAGCTAGGGGCCGATAGGACCAACTGCTTGGTCGCTGCATTGAGTAACGAAACCGCCACAAAGCGATTCTTCTTGAGATTTTCGCTGGTCACCACCTGGAGCTCTGCTCCTTCTTGGGTGGCCTCATTGAGCTGCTGACGCTCTTCTTCACTGAGAAGCGAGGTATTCTGCGCGATCTTGGGAAAACGTTCCTGGGTCAGCCCGATCGCGTAGACATAAGGTGCTGTCAAGGGTTCAATCAAGTCATAGGACTGAACCATCACCACATCGACAGTAGCAGGAACTGTCCGGTATTGAGACAATTGCATCCCCGATAAGAGGAGGGCCAAAAAGTCATCCACTGTCAGCTCTTGGTCCTCAAAAACCAGATTCAATTCTTCTAAGACGTGGAGGAAAGCCTTCCAGACCTGGTCATAGCGCTCCTGCTCTTCCAAAGCTAGATCCTTGATCAAAGCTTGTAAATTCTGAGAAAGCTGAGCCTCTTGCAGAAACTCTGTAAAGGCCATTAAGAGATGGGTCACCTTTTGTTTGCGCTGTGAAAAGAAAGGAGCTAAAGGTTCTGCGACGCGTTCCCGGAGAGTATTGAGCCCTTCCAAATTAAACTTACCCTGACGATTGCTGGTAAAATGCTTGTGAAATTTTGCAGCCCCCTTTACTTCCGCAAAGCGAAGGTACTGCTCAAAAGAATCGACTTCTTCTTGGGTCAAGTCACTATACAGACTCGTTTTCAATAGATTGATGATGTCTTCGGTCTGGTAATTGAACTGCTTGATCCGCCACAAGGATTCAATGACCTGAATCAAGGGATGATGGACCATGGCTTCGCTTCGTCCCAAGTAAAAGGGTATCTGATACTGATCAAAAATGGTCTTGAGTTGCAGTTGATAAGCTTCTACATCGCCTAGCAAGACCCGAATATCCCGATAGCGTGCCCCATCATGAAGGCGCTGACGGATGGATTTAGCAACAAATTCCAACTCTTCTTTTTGTGTATTGGTTTGCCAGAGTTGAACAGCAGTTCGATCTTGGTTCTCCAGTTCATCTTCCACTTGTGAAAAATCGTAACGCGCTTCTAACATGCGGGTCATGCGACTAAAGGAGTCTTCGATCGCTTGCCCACAATACTGAGGCTGTACCTCAAAAGTCTTTGCCAGCTGAAGGAGAAAGTCAACACTGGCTTGGTAAAGATTGCCCTCTCTAAAGCTTGCCCGATAGGCTTTTTCACTGGCATAGACTCCGATGACAATCTCCACTCCTTTTCGGTGAAGGAGACCAATCAAGGCCTCTTCTTCCGCAGAAAAACGCGTGAAGCCATCGACGACGATCGCCACATCCTTTAATTGCTCCTCTAAGTGCCCTGCTTCGACCTGATTGAGGAAAACGGCCATCTTGGACTGGGATTCATACTGATGCTGGACCAGCATCTCAGAGACCGCTTCAAAAATCGCCAAGAGGTCCTCTCTTTTTTCAGCTTCCCCGAGCAACTCCAAATCTGTAAAATCCATCTGGGCTGTCTGTAATTCATGGTAGAGCTGAACCAGTTGCTGGATAAACTGAGGATCCTTGCGCAGGGCTCCGTAAACTTTAAGATCCTGGTCCTTCATGTGGGAAAGAGCTTTAAAAAATAATATGCCTAGTCCGATGTCATCTAAGGCTTGCTCCTCAAAAACCTGATTCAGGATGAAATAACGGGCCATTTGAGCAAAGCGCGTAACGGTTATGGTAAAAGAAGCCTGACCTTCTAAATAGGACAAGACCTTGGCTTCTTTTTCAAAGGAAAGAGAGTTAGGTGCAATGTAAAACACACGCTTGCCATCTTCTACTAACCTTACGGCTTCTTGCGTCAGGACCTGGGTCAAGGGGGTCCGAACATCCGTATAGAGTAATTTCATCCGATCCGTTCTCCTTTTAGCACTTTCTTGAGAGCTTTTATCTTCTTATTATATCATTTTCACAAGTGGGACTAAAGCAAGAAGTCATGGTCCTCTTGGCCCAATTTTAGGATATTTGTGCTACAATTAAAGATGAAAAGACAGAAAGGATAACACCTATGACCAGCATTTATGATTTTTCTTTAGAAAACCAACAAGGGGAAGAAATTTCTCTTTCCCACTACCAAGGTAAAGTCCTTATCGTGGTCAATACAGCAACAGGCTGTGGCTTGACCCCGCAATACCAAGGACTGCAAGATCTCTACCTGCGCTACAAGGAAAAAGGGCTGGAAATCCTAGACATCCCTTGTAACCAATTCATGGGACAAGCTCCAGGAACTGCAGAAGAAATCAATAGCTTCTGTAGCCTCAACTACCAGACCACCTTCCCACGATTCGCTAAAGCCAAGGTCAATGGTAAAGAAGCCCTTCCTCTTTATGACTGGCTCAAAAGCCAAGCAGCTGGACCACTGGGCAAACGCATTGAATGGAACTTCGCAAAATTTGTCATCGACCGACAAGGCCAAGTCGCCCAACGCTTCTCCTCCAAAACAGAACCAGCTGCTATGGAAGACTTAATCCAAGAATTACTTGAAAAATAAGCAAAAAAGCTTGAGCGCTGGCTCAGGCTTTTTTTATGTAGACAAACTATTTAGAAATAAGTTAAGCGATTCTGCAAAAAATAATAATGAGTTCTAATTTTTAAAATGAATCAAGAAAATACCAAAACTTTCCGCCGTGAGAAAAGTGCCTGAAACAATTAAGATTCAGGCACTCGGAATTATTGAGACCTTAGGCTCAATAATTAGTCATGGAACTTCTTCGAAGTTCGCTGACGTCCGTACTCACCTAAGGAAAGTTTTTAAGATGACTTTGTCTTCAATCTATGCCTGAGCCAACGCTCAAGCTTTTTTGGTTTAATCAATCTCAAGTCCACCGGTGTACAAACGGTGATAGGTTCCTTTTTCTGCCATCAAGGAAGCATGGTTGCCTCGCTCGATGATGCGTCCATGGTCCATCACCATGATGACATCGGAATTGACAATCGTCGACAGACGGTGGGCAATGACAAAGACAGTCCGACCTTCCATCAAGCGGTCCATCCCTTCTTGCACCATCTTCTCTGTCCGAGAGTCAATGGAAGACGTCGCTTCGTCCAGAATCAAGACTGGCGCATTGGCAAGGGCTGCACGGGCAATGGCGATCAATTGTCGTTGACCATTTGAAAGGCCAGCCCCATCATCTGTCAAGACCGTTTCATAGCCCTGATCCAAGTGTTTGACAAAGGAATCCACATTGGCAATCCGAGCTGCCTCAAGGATCTCCTCCCGCGTTGCATCGGCACGGCCATAAGCGATGTTTTCCGCAATCGTACCAGTGAATAAGTGGGTATCTTGAAGAACGATTCCGAGGGAACGACGAAGAGAATCTTTCTCAATCAATTTGATATCGATCCCATCATAAGTAATCATTCCGGATTGGATATCATAGAAGCGGTTGATCAAGTTGGTGATGGTTGTCTTCCCTGCACCAGTCGCACCGACAAAGGCCACTTTTTGACCCTTATCCGCGTACAAGTTGATGCCATGAAGGATTTGTTTCTTCCCATCATAAGAGAAATCAACATCATCAAAGACCACATTTCCGACCATCTTGACAAGCTGGTAATCTCCATTTGGACGCGGGTGTTTCCAAGCCCATTTGTTGGTTTTCTGATCGGTTTCGACCATTTCTCCATCGACCAGTTCATAATTGACCAGCGTCACTTTTCCTTGGTCGACTTCTTCTTCTTCGTCCAAAAGATCAAAGATACGATCTCCACCAGCCAAGGCCATCAGGACAAAGTTCAATTGTTGAGAGACCTGGGCAATGGGACCCGTGAAGGAGCGGTTCAATTGTAAGAAGGCCATGAGACCACCAATGGTTAAACCACCGATGCCATTGAGGGCAATGATCCCACCGATCAAGGATGTCAGAACAAAGGAAACATTTCCTAGGTTCCCAAGAATCGGCATGAGAACATTGGCATAGCGATTGGCTTGGTAAGAAGATTCAAAGAGTTGGTCATTGATCCGATCAAAATCCTCGATGCTTTCTGCTTCGTGGACAAAGGCCTTGACCACCTTTTGACCCGACATCATTTCTTCAATAAAGCCATTTTCGATCCCTAAGTTCTTTTGTTGGGCCCCAAAGTAACGGCCGGACTTACCAGAAACATCCTTGATAATAAAGAACATAACGATGACCATAATCAGAACAATTAAGAACAAGAGCGGACTGACGGTCAGCATGGTAATCGTTACCCCAAGGATCATAATCGCTGAGGATAAAAGTTGGGGAATGGATTGTTCAATCGCTTGGCGAAGAGCGTCAATGTCATTGGTATAGATAGACATGATGTCCCCGTGTTGGTGGGTATCAAAGTAGCGAACGGGCAGTTTTTGCATGCGAGCAAACAACTGATTCCGAAGGCTTCTAAGCGAGTCTTGTGAAATGGTCGCCATAATCAAGGTAAAGCCATAGTTGGCAAGGACCCCGATCAAACAGATCAAACCAACCCTTGTCAAGAAGGACAAGAGCGGTCCAAAGTCATGGCTGTTGGACGACAGCATGGGCTCCACATAGACGTCGACCAAGGACTGAATCGAAGCTATCACATTGACCGTCGCAAGAGACGATAGAATGATTAAGATAAAGGAAACAATCAAGGACAGCTTGTAGTTTTTCCATAGGAAGTCCAGTAGGCGAAGGAGTGAACCTAGATTTGCTTTTTTCTTAGTTTTCATCTGCTACTCCTTTCCCTTGTGTTTGCATTTCATATACTTCTTGGTAGATGGCATTATTGGCAAGCAATTCCTCGTGGCTACCGATGGCATCGATTTGCCCATCATTCATGACGATGATACGATCTGCATCCTGAATAGAGGATATCCGTTGACCAATGATAATTTTGGTAGTCTCTTTCAAGCTCCTTGCCAATCCTTGACGGATCAAACTATCTGTCTTGGTATCGACCGCTGAAGTCGAATCATCCAAGATCAAGATCTTCGGATTCATGAGGAGAGCACGCGCAATACAGAGACGTTGGCGCTGTCCACCGGAGACATTGGATCCCCCACGCTCAATCATGGTGTCATAACCCTCTTTGAAATCTTGAATAAATTCATCGGCTTGGGCAATCTTACAAGCTGCGATGATCTCTTCATCCGTCGCATCTTTATTTCCCCAGCGCATATTTTCTTTAATCGTACCAGAGAAAAGAACATTGGTCTGAAGAACCATGGCCACTTGCTTACGAAGGGAATCAAGATCGTATTCTTTGACATCGTGGCCTGCTACTGTCACCCGACCAGACTCGACATCATAGAGACGAGGAATCAACTGTACTAGACTAGACTTCCCTGATCCTGTCCCCCCTAAGATACCAATGACTTCCCCTGAACGAATGGAAAGGTTAATTCCTTGCAAGACATGGGTCTTGTCGCCATTCTCATCAGTATAGGCAAAGGTCACATCTTCAAAGTTGATGGATCCATCTGCAACTTCTTTGATTCCATTTTCTGGGGAGACAATCGTCGCTTTGGTCGTCAAGACTTCATTGATCCGCTCGACAGAGGCCATAGAAATTGACAGCATGACAAAGATCATCATAAACATCATGAGCGACATGAGAATGGTCATGGTGTAGCTAAACATGGAGGTCAAATTTCCAGTAGAGAGTTGACCACCAACGATTAGATGAGCCCCAATCCAAGAGATCAAAAGGAAGGAAGCATACATGGAAAGCATCATAGCTGGGCTACTAAAGACAACGATACGGATTGCCTTCATAAACATGTTGTAAATCCGGCGGGAAGCTTTTTGGAATTTAACCGTTTCGTCGGCTTCTTTAACGTAAGACTTCACCACTCGCATATTGGTAATGTTTTCCTGAATGCTGTTGTTAAGATTGTCATAGGATTCAAACACTTCTGTAAAGAGCGGATAAACAATCTTCATGATGATGCTTAGAACAGCTGCCAAAAAGATGGTCACATAGACAAAGATCATAGCCATTTCCGGGTTGATCAAAAAACAGGCCGCAATGGCAAAAATCAAATTGAGCGGTGCCCGTACACAGATCCGGATGACCATTTGATAGGCATTTTGCACATTGGTCACGTCCGTCATCATCCGAGTAACCAGACCACCAGATGAGAACTGGTCAATATTTTCAAATGAGAAGGTTTGAACCTTTTTGAAAATGGCCCGACGAAGGTTTTTAGCAAAACCAGCTGAAGCATAGGCACCATAACGGGCAGACTGCATCCCACAAAAGAGGGAGAGAAAGGCACAGACCAGCATGAGCCCACCGTAAAATAGGATATTGTTCATGTTTCTTTGTTGAACACCCTGGTCCAATAGACTCGCCATGACAAAGGGAATCGAAATCTCAAACATGACTTCAAAGACCATGAACAAGGAAGCCAAAATCGAGGGCTTCTTGAATTCCTTGATCTCGGAAATTAAGGATCGAATCATCATTACCTCCAAAGTTTTTCATACTTTTTTCTGCGGGAGAAGCAAAGCTTTTTCCCACCGAAAAATAGGTCAAAACACACAAAATTCCCTGAGGGAAAGACCCTAGGGATTACGCATGTATACTAATTAAGTATCATTGTATACTAATTTCACAAAAAAAGCAAGATTTAAGTCAGCTAAAAAGGCTTCTCCTATTTTGAGAAACCTTTAAAGCAGAGTGCCTCTTATTCTTCCTTAGACGTAGCGACAAGATTTAAGACGCGATCAAAGTAGGACTTGTTTTGTTTCAAATCTTTTTTCAATCTTTGAGCCTCTGTCAATTCATCCGTAATCAAGCCATCAATGGGTTGTTGCAAATACTTCGTCAACTTCTGCTTGTCATTGATGGTCCAGACATAGAGCTCTTTTTTCATCTCATGGGCCTGGGTCACCAATTCCTCCTGATAAGAAAAGTCTTCAATCGCAAAGAAGTCTACCAAATTATTCTCAAAGCGACCAAATTGAATGGGAATAACATAGCCAGTCTTGATCTCAGGAGCTTTTTTCTCGACCTTTTCCATGACCGACAGATCCAAAGACATAGCCGGATAGTCTTTCTCGATCCCCAAGTCCCGCATCTTCTGGACGAAAAGATCCACGTAGTTTTCCGGTTCTGTACCGTGAGGCTTAAGCTCGACCAAGAGCTTCATCTTCAATTCTTTGGCCCGTTTAACATATTCTTCAAAAGAAGGGATATGACTCGTGTGACCATCCTGCTGAATCTTGAGGCCTTGCACCTCAGCTAGGGTCATATCTTTCACATCCTTGTCCACCCCAGCAAGGCGCTTGAGATTGTAGTCATGCAGGACGACAAATTGATGGTCCTTGGTGAGAAGAATATCCATCTCTGCATAAGCCGCCTTTCCCTTGGCTGCTGCTTCTAAGGCTTCCAGGGAATTTTCTACCCCTTTAGAGACGTCTCCTCGATGGGCGATCAGCTTGATCTGATCATTGACTTTTAGGGTTGCCAGTTCAAAAGCTGAAATCCCCGATTGGACTATGAGAAAGACCACTGTCAGAGCAAAGAGCCCCTTCATCTTTCGACTGCCTTTGGAGCGCATGACGGAACGGCTCGGTACTTCCCATGCAGAATCCAAGATGATGCCGAGCGACCCCACCTTTGTCAAGACTGTAAAAATAAACAGGAAGGTCCGAATCAAGACCAAAAAGATGGTCTCCACCCAGAAATACTGCCCCTCTTTATCGATCACCGTCAAGGTAAAGACCAGACCCAAGACCAGCAAAATCCCTAGAAAGGTTAAGAGAAACTCAAAGGACAGAATTCTCCATAAGAGACAAAAGCTTCTTCTTTTGGTCATGCTCCAGCTTTTTTTCAAGGCACGACCAAATGGCAGCTCCTCCACCACGAGGTTGGGAACTGTATAGATGAGGCGAAGATTGAGATAGAGAAGGGTCAGCTGCACCACTAAGAGCCCGATGGAGCCCATCGTGGTCTTTTCAAACTCCCCTGTGATAAAGGTTGGAATGTAAAGACCATCTGTCAGGGTCGATCCAATCAAGACACCTGCGACAGGCAAGGTCAAAAGAAGATAGAGCAGAAAGTAAAGCAGGTTTCTCCCCGACAAATCCTTCAAACGACCAAATGATTGCCGCAAGACCTTTTTAAAGGACAAGTGTCGGTCGGTTCGAGATAGGTAAATGACCGAAATCAGGGTCCGCATCTCCAACATAAACAAGAAAGCAAAGACCATGATAAAGACCAAAAGAGCCAGCAAGCTTAAGGGATGGCTCATCACAGAGACCAAGTTGTTCTTATCGATATTGGCCTGACCAGCAAGCAAGACTGCCAGTTGAAAGACCCAGCTCAAGGCCGCAGCTCCAATACCAACCACAAACTGCAAGAGGATCCCTACAGAGATAAAGGACCATTTATAGCGCCAGATTAAGTAAAAGGCCCCTTTCAGGTCCTGCCAGTAACTCCGTTTCATCTCAATCCCTTTCCTTTTCTTTCATTCCCCTAGAATAGCGGAAAAGCCTCTCCCTGTCAATCATTTATCACAAGAAAAAAAGGCTGGGAGAGCCAACCTTTTCTGATCATTCTGCTAAAAGCACTTCTTTGATGGTTTGTTTTTGGAGTTTTCTGTTAGATAGATAAAAGAGGCTTTCATAAACCACAGCAAAACTGATCAAAGTCCAAAAGCACACATTCCAGTCAAAGTTGTGCTCAATTTTACCAGGAACTGTATCTTTGATCACACCGATCAAAATTTCCATGATAGCGTATTGATAAGCTGTTCCTAAAATAAATCCTAGATAAGCCCAAAAACGATAGGGAGCGAGAATATGACTTTGGCATTCACGATCGGTGTAGCCAAATGCCTTCATAACAGCCAAGGTTTCGCGACTTTCTGAGACCACAATTCCCAATGACAAAAAGAGGATCGAGAAAGAAAGGATCAAACCAATCATAATCATCATCGTTTGGATGATGTCATCTGTATAGTCCCTTAGGACAAAAGACAATTGAACCATGGCCGCGAAACACATGGAGCCAAAGACCACAAAAAACAAGATCGATTTTCTCCCCCAAATCAGTGATGAGGACAGTTCTTTTAGGAAAGATTTGTCTTTCTTGGAAACCCTCTTTCTCCTTTGGGCCTTGATTGGTGTTGGAGATTTTTTCAATAAGCGAAGGGCCGGCGTTTGTAGTTGTCTTCTAGCATAAGCAATCGCAAGGACCATAAAGAAAGTCGTTGGTAGCATCACTAAAGCAACTAAGAGTTGCCAATGAAAATGAATGGTAATGTCTGGCAGAATCCCCTTCTCATTGCGAAAGTCATAAAAATGACTCATCATAAGAAAAGAAGCGAAATAGCCAAGAAGCGCTCCAACTCCAAAACTGAGTCCAAAAGCCCAAAATCGTTTCGCCAACTGGCCATTGCTGTATCCCAAAGCCTTTAAAATTCCTAATTGTTCCTTGTGGTCATCGACAAATTGTTTGATATAAAAACACATGAGAAGGATAGACGTCAAGGACAAGACGCCCCCACTGACCATGGCCACCATCCAAGATAGCGAAACCTGGGCATCATAGTAGGTCTGAATCATGGGATTGGTTTTAGAAATCTCCAACTGCTCGATATCCAGGTAAAAATTTAAGAAGAGATTGGCCACAAAGACTGCACAAGCCCCAATGATACTGACGACAACTAATTTTCGAATATCTTTTACTGAAAACATGGCTTACCATCCAATCTCATAGGCAGTCTGAGGCTGATCGTTGATCACAACTTGGGTAATCCTGCCACTATTGACGCGAATGATGGTTCTGGCCATATCCGCAATATTTTGGTTGTGCGTCACCATAATTAAGGTAAAGCCCAACTTTTTCTTCAACTTCCAGATATAGTCGAGAATCTTGCGCCCTGTTTCTTCATCCAGGGCTCCCGTCGGCTCATCTAAGAAGAGTATCTCTGGCTTTTTGGCCAAGGCCCGAGCAATGGAGACTCTCTGCTGTTCCCCACCCGACAATTCACTCGGATATTTGTCCAGCTTATCTCCAAGGCCCAAATCCTCAATGATCTGCAAAAAATCATGATTGTTTGCTAGATCTGCCCCCATCTTTACATTTTGTCTAACCGTTAGATTCGGCAATAGATAATACTGCTGGAAAATAAAGGCAATCTTCTCACGTCTAAAGGCTGTCAATTGAGCATCCGTGAGTTGTGATAAATCTTGTCCTTGAATGAGGATATGCCCCTCGTCTACCTTTTCTAAGCCTGACAGCACATTTAAGAGAGTTGATTTCCCCGATCCAGAAGGACCAAGGATCACCACATCATCCTGGTCTTGAATCAGCAAATCAATCCCCTTTAAAACCTTGGTCTGGCCGTAACTTTTGTGTACATTTTCTAGTTGAATCATTTCTTTCCTACCATTTCTTTGATGAGAGATTGACAAACCTCCGTCAGTAATCCAATCACTTCTTCCATGCTGAACTGATAAATGCCAGAAGCAACCATAGAGGCCATTCCGTGTGAGTAGATAAATAAATGCTGGTACAGGCGACTAGCCTCCTCTAACGTCAAAGGATAGTCTGCGACAATCGAATCCAGAACTAATTGGTAACTATGATCCTTCATGGGAAGAAAATCTTGAAAGCGACGAATCGGATCTTTGCTAGGATTTTGGAAAAGCAATTGAAAGAGTTGGGGCTCTTTTGAGGCGAAGAGGATATAAGCAACCCCGACAGATCGAAAAGGTTTCTCATCTTCTAAGGCCTTGCGAATATACCCCACCACGACCATCTCCGCAGCAACAATAACCTCTGCTTGTAACTCAGCCATATTAGCAAATTGCCCAAAAATGACCCTTGGCGTGGCTCCCAGTTTCTCTGCTAATGCTCGAGCCGTCAAACTAGCCAGGCCCTCTTCTCTCACCAATTGTAAAGCTGTCCCAATGATAGCCTCTTTACTAAATTTAACCTTGGGTGGCATAAGACTCCTTTCACGCAACAAACGTTGCGCAACACTTGTTGCATAAAGAATACCATAACAAAGTAAGACTTGTCAAGAAAAATTCGTAAAGTATAAAACAAAAGACCAGCCCACTGATACAAGTGAAGTCTGGTCTACTAACAAGATTCTAAGGCAAATCATTTCCCGCCGCCAAGTAGATTTGGTACCATTCCTTGCGCGTTAGAGTGACTGTTGCTGCTTTCCCCGCTTCAAGGATATGCTGGGGTTTGGTCGTTCCGATGACAGCCTGCATCTTACCCGGATAGCGGAGGACCCAAGCAAGGGCAATGGCTGTCGGAGTGACTTGGTATTTTTTCGCCAAGTCATTGAGGACGTGATTGAGGGCCGCAAACTCTTCCTTGCCCACAAAATTCCCCTTGAAATAGCCATGCTGGAGGACAGACCAGGCTTGAATCACCGTATCAGTTAAACGACAATACTCAAAGACACTGCCATCTCGCACGGCTGCTTTTGGCCCTTCCATGTTGACATGAAAACCGGCTTCAAAGCTAGGCGTAAAGGCGGCACTCAACTGCAACTGGTTGACCTTGAGTGGTTGTTTGACAGCTGTTTTGAGCAATTCCATCATCATAGGATTTTGATTGGACACCCCAAAATGACGGACCTTGCCCGCTTTCTCCAAGTGATCAAAAGCTGCCGCCACTTCTTCCGGCTTCATGAGGGCATCCGGTCGGTGAAGGAGGAGACTATCTAAGCGCTCGATCTGCAGACGCTCGAGGATGCCATCGACGGAGTCCAAAATATAGTCCTTCGAAAAATCAAAATAGGTAAAGCCGTCTTTGCGAATCCCACACTTGGACTGAATCCACATCTGGTCCCGAAGATCCGGACGGCGCTTGAGAACCTTCCCCAGCAGGACCTCACACTGGCCATCGCCATAGATATCTGCCAGGTCAAAGGTGTTGATCCCAATCGACAAGGCTGCCTCCACCAAGGCCTCCACCTCATCTTCACTCATCTGACTGATCCGCATCATCCCAAGGACAATCGTGGACAGACGCTCATTTTCAGTAAACTCAATATAGTTCATGTCCGCCTCCTTTTCTGTAGTTCTATTGTAGTGAAAAGGCTTTCAAAAGTCAATGTGAAATCAAAAAGCCCTCAGAAACAACTGAAGGCTTACAGGTTGAAGTAGAATGCCTCATTCGTCATCATCCAACTCCACTTCTCCATGGATTTTGATGTACTCCTCACGCTTTCGATCCAATTCTTCCCAGAGTGGCTCATCAACAGCTTTCATTACTTCTATCTCTTCCAAGCTAATGTCAACCGCTTCATCGTAGGTCAAATGCAACAGATCTGCATGTTTCGTTTTAAATTCTTCAATGCTCAGCCATGTTTCCTTATCATCTTCGCTAATGTGACCACCAATGGCAGATGCTACCTCAATGGCCATGATATAAAGAGCTCGCTTATCAACCGTTAGAATATCTTTATGAGTCGTGATGATTCGTAGATAGTCTCCGTTTTCTCTCCCATCACTTTCATAGGAATCTTCAAAATTTAAATTTATATCTTCATACTTAAAAGTCGCCCAGGGATCGTTGCCTATTCTAAAATCAGCCATGCCCCAACGCTCATCATTTGAAGAAAATTTATCTAAAGTTAAACTTAAATAAAAATCATCATCACGTGCATAAGAAAAACTAATCTGCACTCCCTTGCGTTCCTTGAACCACATTTTCCAAGGATATTCCATACAGGCTTGATAGATACTAGTTTCGTAGTTGCCTTTAAGATATAGTCTCATTCGTCGTCCTCATCATCCAACTCCACTTCACCATGGATCTTGATGTATTCCTCACGTTTTCGATCCAATTCTTCCCAGATAGGATCGTCAGCAACATCAATCGTCTGAATTTCCTCCAGACTCATTTCATTTGCTTCCTCAAAGGTTAGAGATAAGATATCTTTATGTTTTTCCTTGAATTCCTCAATTGTTAGCCACGTTTTCTTATCATCTTCACTAATTTTTCCATTAAAGATTGTAGCAATCTCAATAGCCATGACATAGAACGCTCTTTTATCAAGAGTGAGTAGTTCAAGATGGGTAGAGGCCAAACGTAAACATTCTCCATTTTCGCGAAAATCTGTTACATAAGCACCTTCATAATCTAAATTCAAATATTCATCAATTTGTGAATAAAAACGATATTTTATACCTTCTTGAATCGGAATATACAACCAACGTTCGTCATAATCCTGTTTATCTAGCTTTAGATGAATGGCTATATCATTCCCATCTCTGATTTGAAGAAAACCAGAATAGGAGAGAGGGATATCTTTTCCTTGATAACTTTCAAACCACATCCTCTTCGCTAGTTCTAAATAATCAAACGGAATTTCTTTGGTGTAATCACCTTTAATATATAGTCTCACTCGTTGTCCTCATCGCCATAAACACGTTCACCATGGATTCGGATATACTCTTCACGCTTCCTATCCAATTCTTCCCAGATATGATCATCAATAGCATCAATCGTCTGAATTTCCTCCAGACTCATTTCATTTGCTTCATCAAAGGTCAGAGATAAGATATCTTGGTGCTTTTCCTTGAACTCCTCGATTGTTAGCCATGTTTTCTTATCATCTTCACTAATTTTCCCATCAATCGCAGTCGCAATTTCGAGTGCCATAATATACATAGCTCGTTTATCAACTGTTAAAACATCCAGATAATTCGAAGCGATCCTTAGATATTCACCCTTTTCTCTACCGTCGCTTTCATAACTTCCCTCATAATCCAAATCAATATTTTCATATTTTTGGGAATTGATTGCACTACCACCTTTAACCTTGGCATCTTTCCAACGAGAACCACTTGCTCCCCACTTATTTAACCGTAAAGATAGATAGAAGTCATCTTGAAGCATCTCATCATCTCCAACATGTGAGAAACTAATTTCTTGACCATTTCTTTCTTTAAACCACATCTTCCATGCGAGTTCTCTGTACCCAAATTGCACTTTTCTAGCATAGTCACCTTTGATATAAATTCTCACTCGTCGTCCTCATCGTCATAAACACGTTTACCATGGATTTTTATGTATTCTTCACGAAGACGTTCTTCCTCTTCCCATAGAGGATCTCTTACTGGCACCATTGTCTTTAATTCTTCCAAACTAATTTCAACCGCTTCATCATAAGTCAGTGAAAGAACATCCTTGTACAACTCCTTAAAAGTCTCTACATCCATCCAGGTCTGTTTGTCATCTTCGCTGATTTTCCCATCAATTGCACCTGCAACTTCAACTGCCATAATATACATAGCACGTTTATCAACTGTTAACACATCTGTATGAGAGGTTGCGATACGTAGATAATCCCCACGTTCTCTCCACTCTGTAATGAAAGTTTTTTCAAATTCAAGGGATATGTTTTCATATTTAAAGGAATTCCACGGTTTTTTTAAATCATAAGAGGGAATATTATTCCATCTAGAGTCACAAAAACGCCATTTATCAAAGCTTACTACAAAGTAAAAATCATCTTGTAACATGGCATCATCACCGACATTTGAGTATGTAATAGGATGACCATTCCATTCCTTAAACCACATTTTCCAGAGTAACTCACTTGTCGTAAAGGTTAGTTTTTGCTTAAATTCACTTTTTATATAGAGTCTCATAAATCTGAGATATCGCCTCCATGTGCTAGTATATATTCTTTTCGACGGTTAGCTTCTTCCTCCCAAAGAGGATCATCTACCACATCCATCGTTTGAATTTCTTCCAAACTTCGTTCATTTGCTTCTTCAAAAGTCAGAGATAGAATAGCCTCGTGCTTTTTCTTAAATTCCTCGACTGTTAGCCATGTCTTCTTATTATCCTCGCTAATTTGCCCGTCAATGACCTTTGCAATCTCAAGCGCCATAATGTACATGGCGCGTTTATCAACTGTCAAAACTTCTAGATGGGTAGTTAAAATACGAAGATAGTCCCCCTTTTCATTATAATCTGTAGCAAATGCGTCTTCAAACTCTATCTCAATACATTCCTCAATATGTGAAAAGAGGCTTCGTACCCCTTCCTTTAGGGGGACACTAGACCATCGCTTATCTGCAGTACTTTTCCTCAAGGATAAATTTACAGAAAAATCCTCTTGTAGTTGCTCATTATCTCCAGCATTTGAGTACGATACTTGCTTTTCTTCTGGAAACCACATTTTGCCAGCTAGTTCCAAATAACCATAAGGTATCTTTTTTGTATAATCGCTTTTGATATATAATCTCATTCGTCGTCTTCTCTATTCTTTTTATTCCCATTCATCATATCATAATTTGAAGAAAAATACTCTTTCTTCCATGAAAAAACATACTAAATTATCTGTAATTTATTAATAGTTAGAGACAAGTCTTTCAAAAGAATTGTAACCTCCATTCAAAAAGCCCTCAGCTATAACTGAGAGCTTGTTTGATTAGCGATAGCTAAGAGCACGTTTGATAGTCTTCCATGGTCCGAGGTCATCGGTCTGGAGGATTAAGCTCGCATAGATTCGAGCGATGAGAACTGTTCCCACGATGGTAAAGAGGACCGCAATTCCCAATGAAGCCCAAGATTCAAGACCAGTCGCATAGCCATTGATGGTACGGAAAGGCATGAAGAAGGTTGAAAAGAATGGAATGTACGAACCGATCTTCAATAAGAAGACATCACCGGCACTTCCCAAGGTGGTTACCCCAAGGAAGCTAAAGATTACTAACATCATTAGTGGCGAAATCGCTTTTCCTGAATCTTCAGGTCGTGCAACTGTGGAGCCTAAGAAGGCAGAGAGCACCACATACATAAAGATCCCAAGGATAATGAAGAAGACGGTATTGAGCGAGATCGACTCTGCAAGGTGTTGGGTAATCGGAGAGTTTGGAGCGAGAATATCCTTGACAACTGGGATATCTGCTCTAAAGATCCAAACAGCTACTAAACCAATCACATAGACAAAAATATGGGTAAAGATCACACCGAAGAGTCCGAGCATGCGTGCGAAGAAATAGTCAGTTGCTTTGATACTAGAGAAGACCACTTCCATGATCTTAGTTCCCTTTTCACTAGCCACTTCTTGGGCTGTGATACTCGAGTAGAAGATCAAAATCATATAAAGCAGCATTCCTAGACCACCTGCAACCATGGTTTGCACCATTTTCAAGCCTTCTTTTTTCTCATCAATTTTTTCTTTGAGAGAAACCTGTTGAGACAAGGCTGTCAGTTGCTCTTTGTTTAGATTGGCACGCGCTAGATTGATCCCTTGTTGGACCTGGCTTAATTTCGCAGCGACAAGGCTTTTCAATTCCATTTTCATGGCTTGGTCGCCCACATAAGTGGCCTCTAGCTGGCCATCTTTTTCATCGACCGTTAGGTAAGCAGCGGCTTTTTCATCCTTGATGGCTTTTTTAGCTGCAGCTTCATCTTTGTAGTCTAAGGTCAAGCCATCAGTTCCTTTTAGACTTTCTTTGACAGCTGGCACTTCGGTCACCAAGGCCACCTGATTCTTCGCATCTGTAGAAGAATCCGTTAGATAACCGATTCCAACGCCCAGCCCTAAAAAGAGGAAGGGACCGAAGACCATGAAGAGGAAACTCCATGATTTCACTTGTCTGATATAGGTTTCTTTCATTACGACAAACATCTGTTTCATACTTCTACTCCTGATTCAAGTTTAAAGATCTCATCAATAGTTGGGGCTTGGTGGTCAAAGGTCGCAAGGTAGTGGCCCTTGGTCAAGCGGTCAAATAATTCTGGACCAGCTGACGCGTCATCCAAGATCAGCTTCCAAGTTCCTTGCTTGGTCATGCTGACCTTGGTCACGTGTGGCAGAGCTTCTAGCTCTTCTTTGCTAAAGTCGTTAGAGACAAAGAGGCGAGTCTTGCCATAGCTATTCCGGACCTCTTGGACAGGCCCTGAAAGGACAACCGACCCATCACGGATCATTAGGATATCATCACACAACTCTTCGACGTTGGTCATGACGTGGTCAGAAAAGATAATGGTGGCCCCACGCTCTTTTTCTTCAAAGATGACCTGCTTGAGCACTTCTGTGTTGACCGGATCCAACCCACTAAAGGGTTCATCTAAAATGATCAATTTAGGCTCATGGATCAAGGTGATGATCAGTTGAACCTTCTGTTGGTTCCCTTTTGAGAGGCTCTTGATTTTATCAGTCAATTTCCCTTTTACTTGGAGTTTTTCCATCCAGGTCGGTAATTTTTCCTTGACCTCGGCAGTGCTCATTCCTTTTAAGGCAGCCAAATAGCGGACCTGCTCAAAAATTGTGAGTTTTGGCATGAGACTACGCTCTTCCGGCAAATAGCCAATTTCTTTGTAAGTTTCTTGCGTAATCGCTTTGCCATCTAGACGGATCTCACCGCTGTAGTCCAAAAAGCGCAGGATGCTGTGGAAAATGGTGGTTTTTCCGGCCCCATTTTTCCCAACCAAACCAAGGATATGACCTTGTTGAGCTGTCAGATCCACTCCAAAGAGGACCTGCTTATTGCCAAAGCTTTTTTCTAAATTTCTAATTTCTAACATGGATGACTCCTTTACTCTTTATAATAACGTTTGGTAATTTTGTATTGTGAAATAAGGATATAAATATAGAGAATGGATACGACGAACAAAGCTAAGAGGATATCCGTTTTGAAGGCAACTCCAATGAGGAGGAGAGCAAGGAGAAAGCTCGGCAAGATATAATTGCTTAACTTAACCACCACTTCGAAATTTTCCTCGTAGTTTATCTGTTTTTCTGCCTCATCCATCATACTCATCATAAATTCACGCATTTCCTTGGCATCGGCATTGCGGGGAATCGGTTTCCCATAAACCAAGTTAAAGGTCTTACGATAGAAGATACCCACTAGGAAAAATAGGACAATCAAGGCAAGAAAAAGATAGAGCATGGTAAAAGGTCCAAAGATAAAAGCCGCAGGTTTATCCAAATTCACCAATTGAATATAAAAGATGATAATAAAAAAGTATGGCAAGATCATGATTCCTTTAAAGATGGTCGCTAACCCATACAGTTTTTCCTTCTGGATATCATAGTGATAGGCTTCATCCTCGTCTTCTATTTGGAGAATCTTGTAATGAAGTTTACTTACCCGCATCAATAGGACCATCGTGATCATAAACACGACCAAGAATAAAACTACTGAGCCCAAAAGGAGCACCTCTTTACTAAAGAAGGATTGGATTTCAAGGGGCTTTTCGGATCCAAACATGCCTGTCAAAAAACCAATGACTCCTCCAATCAAGCCGGAACCTATGATGATTCCGACATTTCTCCAAAAACGGTAACGATCAGATCGTTCTTGTTGTTGCTTTTTCATTTTTATTCCTCTCCCTCTACTAGACTAAAGACATTCTCCACCGGTTCCTTGAAAATTTGGGCGATGGTGATCGCAATGATAACCGAGGGGGTGTATTCCCCCCGCTCCAAGAGACTGATGGACTGGCGCGAGACTCCTGCTAGCTTGGCTAGCTCGGATTGGTTGAGCCCATCACGCGCCCTCAGCTCTTTCAGTCGATTTTTTAAAATCATGGCTTTCGCCCCCTTATAGTTGAATACCTTGAATATCTTCGATGCGGACTAATTTGGTTTCCCTCTGTTGTTTATGATTCACACGAGTCAGTTTGACCCAATCTTCATCGATATCTATAATTTCATACTCAAATCCAACACCATCTACTGTAACAGTGGCCGTTTGGCCTTTCAATTCTTCTAAAAGTCTAGACATGTCTTGATTTCCTTTCACTTGTTTTTCTAATCGTCTGATGCGTTTGTTCAATCTTTTTATCTTCTTTTCTGAGCTTGCATAAAATATAAGCAGAAAAGGGATAAAAATAATCCACACAGCTCCCATAAGAAAACCTCCCCTTATTTCAACTGAAATCATTGTAACACTTCTTTTTCTTTTTGACAAGTATATTTTACAAAAAAATAAAAATATTTGTCAAAAATAGAAGGATGGTTGACATAGATATTTTTAGTACTTAAAGGAATTTCTTTGTTCTTATAGGGTTTTAAGGCCTATAACTTGCAAATCCTGGAAGAAAAAAACAGCTGAGAAATTCTCAACTGTTTCATGTTTTTTAGATTTAGCGCACTTCTGCGTCGACTTTTTCTTCGAGGGAAGCTTGAATTTTTTCCATATAGCGAGCGACTTCTTCGTCAGTCAAGCTATCTTCTGGATTTTGGAAGGTCAAGCTGTAGGCCATAGATTTCATTCCAACACCTAGTTTTTCACCTGAGAAGACGTCAAAGAGTTTGATGTCTGTCAAACGTTTCACGCCCGCAGCTTGGATGGCATCGACCACTTCTTGGTGAGTCACTTCTGCTTTGAGGAGAAGAGCGATATCACGGCTGACTGCTGGGAACTTAGTAATTTCCACAAAGGCTGCTGCTGGTTGAAGGGCTTCTTCAATAGCTGAAAGGTTGATCTCAGCTACATAAGTTTCTGGAATATCGTAAGCCTTAGCCGTCACAGGGTGCACTTGACCGAGGAAACCGACTACTTGATCACCAAGTGAGATCAGGGCTGTACGTCCTGGGTGAAGACTCTTGATCTCTTGCGTTGCTGTATAGGTCGCTTCAAGACCCAAGCGAGCAAAGAGGGCTTCAAGGATTCCCTTAGCATAGAAGAAGTCAACTGGAACAGCTGCAGTTTGGAAGTCTTTTTCAGCGACTAAACCTGTCAATGCAAAGGCAAAGCTGTTGATTTCATTTGGCAAGTCTTCTTTTGGATTACCTGTTTGTTCAAAGACTTTTCCAATCTCATAAAGAGCCAAGTCTTTGTTCTTACGCGCTACGTTGTAGGCAACTGTATCAAGGATACCAGAAACCATATTTTGACGAAGGACTGAACGATCCACAGTCATTGGCCACATGAGCTCCGTTAAGTTACTTGGTGCAGTCGTGAACTCCACTGCTTTTTCAGGAGTTGTCAGTGCATAGGTGATGATTTCTGTCAATCCAGCACCTTCTGCAATGTTACGAACTTGACGACGGAGTTTTTGTGTCGCTGTCAACTCACCGGCTGTCCCGTCATCTTTTGGAAGACTGGTTGGCAAGCGGTCATAGCCATAGATACGTGCGATTTCCTCAAAGAGGTCCGCTTCGATAGTGATATCCCAACGGCGACGTGGAACGCTAACTGTGAAGGCTTCTGCATTTCCAGAAAGGCCAAATCCAAGACGACGGAAGACATCCTCTACATCCGCGTAGGAAAGCTCAGTACCAAGAACACGGTTAACGTTTGCAAGAGTTGAAGAAACTTCCACATCAGATGTATCCAACTGACCTGCTGAAACGATACCTTTACGCACGGTCGCACCAGCCAATTCTGCAATCATGCTTGCTGCTGCATCAAGGGCTTCATTAACAGTTGCCACGTTGATTCCCTTTTCAAAGCGAGAAGAAGATTCTGAGCGAAGATTGAGGCGACCACTTGTCTTACGGATAGATTTGCCATTGAAGACAGCAGCTTCAAGAACTACACGAGTAGACTTTTCAGAGATTTCTGTAGCTTGTCCACCCATGACACCTGCAAGGGCAACAGGTTTGTCAGCAACAGTAATGACTAAGTCAGTTGTTTCCAACTCACGCTCTTCCCCATCCAAGGTCACTAATTTCTCACCAGCACGTGCTTCACGCACACGGATGTCAGTACCTTCAAAGGTATCCAAGTCAAAGGCATGCATAGGCTGACCAAAGTAAAGCAAGATATAGTTGGTCACGTCGACGACATTGTTAATGGGACGAATACCTTCGTTCATGAGGAGGTTTTGCAACCATTGTGGACTTGGTGCGATGGTTACGTTGTCCAAGATGCGGGCTGCATAATAAGGAGCCTTGTCTGTATCAATGCTGACAGAAAGAGCATCCACTGCAACTTGGTCTGTTTCTGTTAAAGTAAATTCTTTGAAGTTGACTGCCTTGTCATAGATAGCTGCTACTTCGTAAGCTACCCCACGCATAGAAAGAGCGTCTGCACGGTTAGGTGTGATAGAAAGCTCGATGATTTCATCATCCAAGTCGAGGTAAGAGAAAACTTCTTCACCTGGAACAGCTTCTTCTGGCAAGATTTGGATGCCATCTGCAAATTCTTTTGGTACAACGGAGTCAGAAATCCCCAATTCACCAAGTGAACAGATCATTCCGAGTGACTCTAAGCCACGGATTTTCCCTTTTTTAATCTTGTAGTTATCCGCGATACGGGCACCCGGAAGAGCCACCATGACCTTGATGCCTGCACGCACATTTGGCGCTCCACAGACGATCTGACGGGCTTCTTCTTCACCCACATTGACTTGGCAGACATGAAGATGTGTTTCGGGTACATCTTCACAAGACAAGACTTCTCCGACGACAATTTTTGAGAGACCAGCAGCAGGTGATTCCACACCTTCTACTTCGATCCCTGTGGTTGACATTTTTTCAGCCAACTCTTGTGATGGTACATCAATGTCCACCAATTCTTTTAACCATTTATAACTAACTAACATATGTAAGATACCAAGGGCCATGTAGAAATCTAGATGACTTTCCTAGATTTCCTTAAGCCCTAGTTTAGATCCTTTCATTTTGTGTTTTCCAGCTCGAGGCTGGCTTAGGTAGGTCTAGTAACCTCCCCTTCTCTAGAATAGAAGTTTCTTGTTCCTTCTAGATCAATTTCTTTCTCAACAACCAGTCTGTATCCACGGTATCTCCGGTTATATACTGGTGTTCACTAAATCGTTCAAAACCAAAGCGGTAGTAAAAATCTTGCGCCTTAAAATTACGCTCCCAGACACCTAGCCAGGCCCATTCAAAGCCACGGCTCTTGGCTTGATCCAGCGCAAAGGTAAACATTTCCTTACCGAAACCAGCCCCATGAAATTCCTTTTTGACATAGATCCGTTGAATCTCAAAGGACTTGTCCATCTCTACTGGCTCGGTCTGCGCTTGACCCCAGTTGATCTTAAGAAAACCACAGATTTCTTGACCTTCATTGAGGACAAAATAGGTTTCGGATTCTGGATCTAGCAGATCCTTCTCGATTTGCTCCAAAGAGAGCACCGTGGAAAAGTAGTCTTCCAAATCTTTCTCAACAATATAGGGACCGAAGGTATCCCGGTAGGTCTCCACCTCTAGGTCACGTAAGGTCTGTACTTGATCGATTTTTACTCTAACTAACATGATTATTTAAACTGTTCTGAGAAGCGAACATCTCCTTGATAGAAGCCACGGATATCATTGATTCCATAACGAAGCATGGCTACACGCTCCTGCCCAAGACCAAAGGCAAATCCTGAATAGACGGTTGCATCAATGCCACTCATTTCAAGCACGCGTGGGTGAACCATACCGGCCCCCATGATTTCGATCCAACCTGTCTTCTTACATACATTACATCCCGCTCCACCACATTTGAAGCAAGAGACATCGACCTCAACAGATGGCTCTGTAAATGGGAAGTAAGAAGGACGCAGACGGATTTGGCGTTCTGCACCAAACATCTTTTGCACGATCAACTGAAGCGTTCCTTGAAGATCTGCCATAGAAATATTCTTCCCAACGACCAAACCTTCGATCTGATGGAACTGGTGGCTGTGGGTCGCATCATCTGTATCCCGACGGAAAACACGCCCTGGAGAGATCATCTTCAAAGGTCCCTTGCTAAAGTCATGCTCATCCATCGCCCGCGCTTGAACTGGAGACGTGTGGGTCCGAAGCAAGATTTCTTCTGTGATATAGAAGGTGTCCTGCATATCCCGCGCTGGATGATCTTTTGGAAGATTCATGCGTTCAAAGTTGTAGTAGTCTTTTTCGACTTCAAAGCCATCTACGACTTGATAGCCCATCCCGATAAAGATATCTTCGATTTCTTCACTGGTTTGCGTCAAAATATGACGGTAACCACTAGCAACTGGACGTCCTGGTAGGGTCACGTCGATACTCTCACTGGCCAATTTAGCTTGGACTTTCTTTTCTTCCAAGAGTTTAGCTGTTTCTTCAAAAGCTGCGGTAAGGACATCACGGGCTTCATTGACGTGTTTTCCGATAACCGGACGCATTTCAGCAGAGACATCTTTCATCCCTTTAAGGATTTCAGTAAGGGAACCTTTTTTCCCAAGGACAGAGACGCGTAACTCTTGCATCTCTTTTTCATTTTCAGCAGAGATCTGCTTCAAAGCTGCCAGCGTTTCTTCCCGAAGCGCTTTTAATTGTTCTTCAATCGTTGACATATTTCCTCCATCATGGTCTTCACTCAGACATTGAAAAAACCACGCGCCACACCCATATTCGGAGCGTTGACACGCGGTACCATCCGTCTTTTATCTGAAACTCAGACCTTAATTTCTAAATCCTTGCGCAAGTGAATTCACTCAGCTTTCATGCAAAGAGCTTTCAGTCACGGCTCTTCTCCCTGTTGCACTTCCCTTGAGGTACTAGTCTTGCAGATTTCTATTCAATTACGTTCTAGTTTATCAGATTTTTAGTTAAAAAACAAGTTAGATGAGACTAATTTCAATAGACAAAGAAACAAGACGCAGGGCATTATTTATTTGCCTTGTCTGTTTCATCTGCTTTCCCTTTCAATAGAAGAGTTGCTGCTTGGTTAAAACCATCACACCAGTTATACCATTTTGCTGCATACTCATCTTGAGGTAAGATATGATGTTTTAAATCCAAAACAGAGTCTATCTTTCTTTCCTCGCAAGCTTGCGCATAGAGAGCATACAAGGCATCGCCACCATCTCTATCAAACTCAGCAGAAATCGTATCCCGACCTGCCAATAAAGCCTGATAAGCCCTGTGATGCCCGTCTGTAATCAAGAAGCGATTTCCAAATGTAAGAATACTAATTGGATCCATATTGATGATTTCTGCCGACTGATCAAGCATCTGGATAGCTTGCAACTTCTTTTCTGATAAGTATAGTTGGGTCGGATGAAGATCCGTTAGCTTGACTTTCATTTCTTTCCCCTCAAAGGTCCCGATTAAAAGACCTATCAAAGCCAAATTCTCCTGCCACTCTTGTGATTCGTTTTCTTTTTATTTAATGACTTGTCCAGCATCTTTCAAGACAGATTCTGGAATAGTAATGCCCAATTCATCTGCGACTTTTTTATTGATGACAGATTTTCCTTGGCTAAAGATTTCAACAGGTGTGTCTGCAGGTTTTTGACCTTTCAAGATCTTGGCAGCCATTTTACCAGTTGCTACCCCAAGATCATGTTGGTCGACAACGACTGAAGCAAGGCCACCCGCTTCTACCATGGCTGTCGCACTTGGGAAGATTGGTTTTTTAGCTGTTTTGTTGGCTTCAACAACAGTTGAGAAGGCTGATGCGATGGTATTATCGATTGGAACCCAGATGGCATCGACTTTACCAGTCATGACAGAAACTGTTGAAGCAACTTCGTTTGTTGAAGGTACAGAGTAAGGAATCACCTTGAAGCCTGCTTTTTCAGCCAATTTTGTAAATTCTTCTACTTGAGATTTAGAATTGTCTTCACTGGTTGAGTAAAGGGCACCGATTGTTTTCACGTTCGGAGTCAATTCTTTGATCAATTTCAATTGTTGCTCCGTTGGATTGTGGTCAGATACCCCTGTGATATTGCCACCTGGTTTTTTCAAATCTTTGACCAAGTTTGCACCGACTGGATCGGTGATGGCTCCCATGACAATTGGTTTGTCTTTGGTTGCACTGGCCAAACCTTGAGCAGATGGGGTTGCGATTCCAATCAAGACTTGGTTATCCTTGTCTACCAATTGTTTACTCATAGTTGCAACTTTATTTTGGTCCCCTTCTGCATTGAGGAAATCAATGTCCACTTTGTCCTTGTCATAACCTTCTTCAGCCAAACCATCTTGAATTCCCTTGTAGATCAAATCAAGCGAAGGGTGGCTGACCAACTGCAAGACGCCTACTTTAGCCTTTTCATTGCTAGTTGCTACCTTGTTGTCCTTGCCTGCTGTAGCTGAATAGATCGCTGTCCCAATGACTGCTGCTGCAATCAAACCAATAATTCCCATTAACCGTTTATTTTTCATTTTACTACCTCTTCTATTTTTTCATTTTCTTCTATTTTTCATCCTCTAAAGAATGCGACGCCATCGTTTCTTCATATCTTTTCTCCCTTCTCATCTAAAACAAAAAAACACGCCCACACATAGCAAAAGCTATGTGAGGACGTGTCATCGCGGTGCCACCTCACTTATGGGAAAAGGATAGTCTCTCCCCATATCTCTGTCTTGTCTAGCAACAAGTTGCACGATAAGGTGTGCCAACCGAATTTTTATTGTTTCAAATTCATCTCATCATTAGTCCAATTTCATAAACTGCCGCTACCCACTCTCAGCAACCGTGGGCTCTCTTGAAACTTTCATTTACTACTTTTCTAATTTCTTACATTTTAAAGTTTTCTTTCAAAAATGTCAATACTTTTTCAGTATTTTTTTTGGAAACGTTCGCATTTTCTATTCTACATCCTCTTGCTTCTTTCTAGGATTTCCGATCTATTTTTGATATAATTTACTAGAATAACAGCTAGAATGATGAGGAATCCCATGTCTTTTGATGGATTTTTTTTACACCATATGGTGCAAGAATTGAAGGCCCAACTCTTGAGTGGTCGCATTCAAAAAATTAACCAACCCTTCGAGCAAGAATTGGTGCTCCAAATCCGAGGCAATCGGAAAAACCAAAAACTCTTGCTCTCTGCCCATTCTGTCTTCGGGCGAATCCAACTGACCCAGACCAACTTTGAAAACCCAGCCTTTCCCAATACCTTTATTATGGTCATGCGCAAGTATCTTCAAGGCGCTGTCATTGAAGGAATTGAGCAATTGGACAACGACCGGATCCTCGAAATCCGTGTTTCCAATAAAAACGAAATCGGTGATGCTATTTCCGTCAGCCTCATGATCGAAATCATGGGCAAGCACAGCAATATTATCCTCCTGGATCGCACCAGCAATAAAATCATTGAAGCCATCAAACACGTCGGCTTCTCACAAAATAGCTATCGGACCATTCTCCCTGGATCAACCTATGTAGCTCCTCCGAAAACCGACGCGGTTAATCCTTTTACAATTGGAGATGAAGCCCTATTTGCCCTTCTTCACAAGGAAGAACTAAGCCCTAAGAACCTTCAAAAATGTTTCCAAGGGCTTGGCCGAGATACGGCTCAAGAATTGGCCAAGAGACTTGAGACGGATGAAAAATTAAGAACCTTCCGTGCCTTTTTCCAAGCTCCAACTGAGCCTCGCTTAACAACCAAATCCTTCTCAGCTATTCCCTTTGAAGATGCCACTAGTCAAACTTTTGAGACACTTTCAGATCTACTGGATGACTATTACCGAGACAAGGCTGAGCGCGATCGGGTGCAACAACAGGCCAGCGAATTGATCCGGAAGGTCGAAAACGATCTTGAAAAGAACCGAAAAAAATTAGGTAAACAAGAAGCTGAGTTAGCAGCGACCGACAATGCGGAAGAGTTTCGCCAAAAAGGGGAATTACTGTCCACCTTCCTCCATCAGGTACCCAACGACCAAGATCAGGTTGTCCTAGACAATTACTATACCAACGAACCGATCACCATCCAACTCAACAAGGCACTAACCCCCAACCAAAATGCCCAACGCTACTTCAAGCGTTACCAGAAATTAAAAGAAGCCGTCAAACATTTAACCTTCCTGATTCAAGAAACCAAGGAGACCATTTCCTATCTCGAAACGGTTGAAACAGCCCTTGCCCTAGCAAGCCTTTCTGAAGTCGCTGAGATCCGAGAAGAGCTGATCCAAACTGGCTTCATCAAACGACGCAACCGAGAAAAGATCCACAAACGCAAAAAACCAGAGAAGTATTTAGCTTCTGACGGGAAAACCATTATTTTAGTCGGGCGCAACAATCTCCAAAACGATGAATTGACCTTTAAGATCGCTAAAAAAGACGAGCTCTGGTTCCATGCCAAGGATATCCCAGGTAGCCACGTCGTCATTACAGGAAATCTCGATCCAACGGATGAAGTGAAAACCGACGCTGCAGAATTGGCCGCCTACTACTCCAAGGCCCGGCTGTCAAATCTAGTCCAAGTCGATATGATCGAAGCTAAGAAACTCAATAAACCAACCGGTGGAAAACCTGGCTTTGTCACCTATACCGGCCAGAAGACCCTGCGGGTTACTCCGGAAGAAGAAAAAATCAAAGCCATGAAACTAGCTGATTGATTTCAAAAATAAAAGGTTGAGCATCGCTCAACCTTTTTATTCTGCTTTATGAATGTCTTGTCTCACTTCATCAACATTGAATTTGGCAAAGAGGTACTGACGGTCTTGGACTGGGAAACGTTGATCCAGCTGATCGATAGCCCCCACCTCTACAATCCCTTCTGAGATGACAAAATCCATCACATGGCCACCAAAGGTGAAATCATCTGAAATAAAATGCAAATGATAGCCGGCCACGCTGACACCGTGGAAAATTTCTGGGGTCCAAAAACCGACGATGGTTCCTGTCACGTTTTCCCGTGTATACTCTGGCTGATGGGTTGCTACTTCCGCAAATTTCATCTCTGGTGTAGATTTTGGAATCATACGGACATGCATCTTGGCAAAGTCACCACGAATCTTGATGGAGCGAAAAAGATTCTCCCCATCGTAATAAGACTCAATGCGCGCTTCTAATTCCTCATCCGTCATTTCAAAGCGTTGCCGAAAAATCACTTCTGCCTGGTGAGGAACAACTGCTGCATAAGGAACCTTTGCATCAGGAGAAACTTCGACAATTTCAGGATGGTCGCCTGATCCCTTAGCCTGATAAGCCTTTCCATCTAATACAATCAACTCTCCATCAATAGAATCAAGCGTTCCAACTCCTAGATCCCCATGTTCCAAGAGTTCTCCAATCGTAAATGAGCCCCCATAAAGACCTGCCATCAGGGCACCCAAAGTATTGTATTGAAAAAGTTTCACCGGTTCCATGTTTCTCTCCTCATTCTATCTTCTACCAGTATACCATAAACTGTTCCGAAACTTTACTACTTGGTTTTCATTCAAGGCTATCATAGATGGATTGCATTTGCACATCATCTGGAACAATCGCCAAATAGTGCTTGGCCACTTCACGCGCCCGCGTCACATCTCCAGCTTCACGCAACAGATAAACATAGGTTTCGAGGAATTCTGGATTGTCCTTCAAGTCCTCATAGAGCTCTTGGTAGGCTGATACGGCTTCTTCTGTTTTCTCTAAGGCAGCCAAGGCACGGGCAATGTTCCATTGGGTAACAAGAGTTTCGATTTCTTCTGCTCTCCAAGCCAGTACTTCTTCAAAGCGTTCCTGTTCTATATAAAGCGTCGTGAGGCGAAGAGCAATCTCTTCTAAATCATCCGCCACTTCTTTGGCTTCTAACAGGTAAGCTTCCGCTTGCTCTGGCTGGTGAAGTTCATATGAAAGCTGAGAAGCCAGGAGCTTCAGCTGTGCATCAAATGGGTTCTTCTGAATCCCTTGTTTAGCGATCTCAAGCGCCTTTTCACGGTCATTCTCTGCCTGTAAGGCCAAGGCATAGCCATACTCATAGCCTTCAAACTCCGGTGACAAGGTATCAATTTGTTTGTAGTAGATGACGGCCTTTTGATATTCTTCCTGGTCATATAATAAGGTCGCTAATTCGTAAGCAATCTGATCATCAAACTCAATTTCCAAAGCTTTTTCCAAGAAAGGAACAGCGGCTTCAAATTTGCCAAGATTGGCATAGGCAAAACCAATCCGTTGATAGGTGGAAATCCCTGTTGCTTCCAAAATTTCTCGATTATCCAACTGGGCATACTCTTGAATAGCCTCTTGGTAGTGTTCCAATTCCAGATCAATCTCTGCTAGCCCTAATTGAATGATGGGATCATCCGACAGACTGGCTGCTTCGACTAATTTTTCACGCGCAACATCGGCTAAGCCTTCCAGCTGATACAGATCCGCCTTAACCAACAGACTCGCCACATACCAGTTTGACTCAGGGCCAATTTCTTCTAAGTAAGCAAAGGCCTCTTCCATTTGACCATCTTCAGCAAGAATGGTTGCCAAACTCAGATATACTTCCGGATAGGTTGGGGCAATTTGTTGGTAGATTTCTTTTGCCTGAGGGTAAAAACCGATGCTCTCAAGGTATTGGCCCAAATCCAATAAGTCTGCATCCTCATCCTCAAGCAAGGCCTTTTGATATTGAATTTCTGCCTCTTCCAACTCTTGCATTTCGAGAGCCTCTACCATTTGTTGACTATGATTCACTGTGTTTTTCCTCTACTAATTCATGATTTTCTTCATACAAGCCACTGACTACCTTGTACCATTCAAAGATGGCTCCGATGACAACCTTAGCGGATGCATAGACTGGAATTCCAAGAAAGACTCCCCAAATCCCAAACATAGATCCTGAGGTCAAGAGAACAAATAAAATGGTAATCGGATGAATATTCAACTGACTGCCCAAAACCAAAGGCGATACAAAGCGTCCTTCAATAGTTTGCTCCACGGCAAATACAATCAAAACCTTGATAAACATCTCCGGTCCTGCCACCAAACCTAAGACCAAAGCAGGCAACATAGCCAAAAAACTACCCAAGTAAGGGATCAAATTCAAAATCCCCGCAGAGATCCCAAGTGTCACTGCATAGCGCAAGCCAATGATTTTAAAGAAGAGGATAAACATGATCGCTACAACAATGGCTACCGTAATTTGTCCTCGAACATAGTTGGAGAGCTGGGTATTGACGTCCGAGAGAACTTGTTCAGCTGATTTCCGAATCTTAGTTGGCAAGAAGCGAACAATATGACCCTTTAAATTTTTTCCATCCCGAAGAAGATAAAAGACAATAAAAGGCATGATGATCAAGGCAACAATGACTTGAGATGCCACTCCGATCAAGTTGCTGACCCAGTTGACTGCCCGACCAGAGATAGTACTACCCCAAGAAGTGATGTTTGCAGACAGTTCCTTGGTGATCTCGTCCAACTGGGGTTTTATATCAGAGGAGACGCGGTTGTCTAGAAAATCATCGATGGTCGCATTGGCCTTCTCCAAATAAGTTGGTAAATTATGAAAGAAACTAATGACTTGTCGTTGAACAGCTGGAATTACGACAGCTAGCCCCCATACCAAGAGGACTGCAATCAAGAAAAAGACGAAGGAAATCGCAAAAATCCGCTTGATTCCTTTTCTTTCAAGAAAGTCGACAATAGGGTTGAGCAAGTAATAAAGCAAGCCAGAAATAATGACTGGCAGCATGACGGCTCCTGCAAACTCAAAAATCGGTATAAAAATAAAGGTAATTTTACTCAAGACCAAAAGATTCAGACCCAAGAGCAAGGTAACTAAAAACACGGTGATGGCCTTATTGTCTAAAAACCATCTAAAAAACCAGGACATACTAAACTGTTTTTCTTTATTATCCACAGGGAACTCCTTTTCATTTCAATCTGTTTCTATTTTAGCATTTTTTGAGCGTGAAGTTACGAAAAAACTGGTAAAATAAGAAAGACCTCTCCCTTCTTCAACTAGCAATTGCCTTCCAATAGGACCTTTGATATAATAAACCTAACAAATCATACGAGGTGACCTATGTCTCAATCTATTTATTTCGGAACCTATACCAAAAAAGAATCCAAAGGAATTTACAAGGCCGCATTTGACCCTGAAACAGGATCATTGAGCGATCTTAAACTCCTTGCAGCTGAGCCCAATCCAACCTATATCGCTTTTTCTAAAAAAGGGAACCTTTATAGTGTAGGAGCTGAAGATGGCAAAGGAGGGATTGCTAGTTTTACAGCCGATTTTCAACCGCTCAATCACGTTGTTGAAGACGGAGCACCACTCTGCTATGTCTCTGTCGATGACAAACGTCAACTGGTTTATGGGGCAAACTATCACAAGGGACAGGTTCTCGTATACAAACTAGAAGCTGATGGTAGCTTAACCTTTGTCGATCAAGACACTCACCAAGGAAGCGGTCCTCACGCCAACCAAGCCAGTCCGCATACCCACTATGCCGATCTGACTCCAGATCAGTACCTGATCACGTGTGATCTAGGAACCGATAGTTTACATGTCTACGATCTTAGCGAGGAAGGAAAACTAAGGCTGATCAATCAGTATCAAACAGCACCCGGTGCAGGACCTCGCCACCTTGTTTTTCATCCCCATTATAAGACTGCCTATCTGATCAATGAATTAAACGCTACCATTGACGTGCTCTTCTACGATGGAATGGGAGAGTTCGAACATTTCCAAACCGTCTCTACTCTTCCTTCCGACTACGAGGGACAAAAATGGGCAGCAGCCATTAAACTCTCAGCTGATGGAAAATTCCTCTACGCTTCTAACCGGGCTCATAACTCGATCGCTGTCTTTCAAGTTTTGGCAGATGGCAGCATCGAACTGATTGAAATTGTTCCAACACATGGACTCAATCCACGCGATTTCACTCTAAGTCCGGATCAAAATCATCTGATTGTAGCCCATCAAGATTCACCAAATGCTACTATCTTCAAGCGCGATCCTGCTAGCGGAAAGTTGACCCTTTTATCCCACGACTTCTATGTTCCAGAAGCTGTTTGTACCGTTTTTCGTTAAGTCGTTTTAGTTGTCAAACCTCTAAAAAAATGATTAAATAGTGATAAAATAAATAGTTTATAGGAGAAACCTCATGAACCCAATGGATCTGTTTAACCAAGTCAAAGAAATGATCGAAAAGAAAGATTTCGATGCTGCAAAGAAATTTGTGGATGACAATAAAGATAACCTTGGAGACTACCTTGAACAAGCCAAAGGGCTTGTTTCCGGAAACGAAATGGTTAGCGGTGCCTTGGACAAAATCAAAGGCCTATTCTAATAGATCTACTCCTCAACTAGATAGTTGAGGAGTTTTTCTTTGGCTCGATAACAAAAAAATCCTTGAGAAAACTCAAGGATCTTTTTAGTCTAGTAAAATAGCTTATTTTTTCAAGTTGTAGAATGATTTCAATCCACGGTATTCAGCTACTTCACCAAGTTGATCTTCGATGCGAAGCAATTGGTTGTATTTAGCGATACGGTCTGTACGTGAAAGTGAACCAGTCTTGATTTGTCCTGCGTTTGTTGCAACTGCGATGTCAGCGATTGTTGAATCTTCAGTTTCACCTGAACGGTGTGATACAACGGCAGTGTAACCAGCTTCTTTAGCCATTTCAATAGCTTCGAAAGTTTCAGTAAGTGTACCGATTTGGTTAACTTTGATAAGGATTGAGTTAGCAGCACCTTCTTGGATACCACGTGCAAGGTACTCAGTGTTTGTTACGAAGAAGTCGTCACCAACCAATTGGACTTTCTTACCAAGACGTTCAGTAAGAGCTTTCCATCCTTCCCAGTCGTTTTCATCCATACCATCTTCGATAGTGATGATTGGGTATTTGTTAACCAATTCTTCAAGGTAGTCGATTTGTTCTGCAGATGTACGAACAGCAGCGCCTTCACCTTCGAATTTAGTGTAGTCGTAGACTTTACGTTCTTTATCGTAGAATTCTGATGATGCACAGTCAAATCCGATGAATACGTCTTTACCTGGTACATATCCAGCAGCTTCGATCGCAGCAAGGATAGTTTCAACACCATCTTCAGTTCCTTCGAAACGAGGAGCGAATCCACCTTCATCACCTACGGCAGTTTCCAAACCACGTGATTTAAGGATTTTCTTAAGAGCGTGGAAGATTTCAGCACCGTAACGAAGAGCTTCTTTAAATGTAGGTGCACCAACTGGCAAGATCATGAATTCTTGGAAAGCGATTGGAGCATCTGAGTGAGAACCACCGTTGATGATGTTCATCATTGGAGTTGGAAGAACTTTAGTGTTGAATCCACCAAGGTAGCTATAAAGTGGGATTTCAAGGTAGTCAGCAGCAGCGCGAGCTACAGCGATAGACACACCAAGGATTGCGTTTGCACCCAATTTACCTTTATTAGGAGTTCCGTCAAGAGCGATCATTGCACGGTCAATAGCTTGTTGATCACGTACATCGTAACCGATGATTGCTTCAGCAATAATGTTGTTCACATTGTCAACCGCTTTTTGAGTTCCAAGACCACCGTAACGAGATTTGTCACCGTCGCGAAGTTCTACCGCTTCGTGTTCACCAGTAGAAGCTCCTGATGGAACCATACCACGTCCATGAGCACCTGATTCAGTATAAACTTCTACTTCAAGTGTTGGGTTACCGCGTGAGTCTAGGACTTCGCGAGCGTAAACATCAGTAATAATTGACATTTCTTACTCTCCTTATTGAGTTATATTTTTTACTCCTCTATCATATCGTAATTAGGCTATTTTTTCAAGAAAAAACAAGGAAAACATCGAAAATTGAGAAGTTTTTAACAAGAAAACGGTTCCAGTTACAGTTTCACCTTCGTTTTCATAGCTGATTTAATTTTTTCGCATTCCTCTACTCTTCCGCTTGGCTTTATGCTATACTTAGCTTATGACAGATATTAATAAAACCATTTTAGAAAAAGCTGCAGGCCCTAGTCGTTTCAATCCTGATGAGCAGCGTCGATTTTTGGAAACCTATGAGGAGCGCGTGATTGCTTCATGTACCTTGGTGGAGGCAAGGGAAAGTAAGTATCTGGAGCATTACTCGACCATCCTTACGGAGATTTCCGAGCGCTTTGATCCTGTCTTGGTCAAGATTTCTCCCGCCCTAGATGAAAGCAGCCAACTCCAGTATTTGAAAAAGACCAAGGACCTCGGTCTGGTTGCCAGTATCGTTTCAGATGACTGTCGCCATTCACCATTTGGTTTCATCATTCATACCGACCACCCATCTGGAATAGATCCAACCGATCTCCGTCTCCAGTATCCAGATCTCTTTGAGAAGAAGCAGGAAACTTCTGCTCCAGAAAAGAAATCATTTTGGAAACGCCTCTTCGGCTAAAGAAAACCAATTGAAAAGGGAAGCCCCTCTTTCAATTGGTTTTTAGTTTGTTTTCATTTTTAAAAGATTGCCAATATTCCGAGCACAGGAAATGAGATTGCTCTCTGCCTGTGCAAGTGCTTCTGTCACCTCACAAGGCCCTGTTAGGATAGAGAAAGCAGCGTCAATGTGATGACTTGGAAAAGCTGGTAAATCTGAGGCTAGAGCCCCGCAAATTGCAAGGACTGGGATCTGGTCTGGGGTTCTTTGAGCAACCCCAACAGGTGCTTTTCCGGAGAGTGACTGAAGGTCCATCCTGCCTTCCCCAACGACGACCAGATCTGCTTTTTGCACTATGCGATCAAAATCAATTAAATCCAGACTCTTCTCAATTCCTGAAGAAATCTGCCCTCCTGCAAAGGCGACCAAACCAGCTGCCATGCCCCCGCCAGCACCAGCTCCCTCTATAGTTAATATTCGTGAATCTACTAGCTGATAAAACTTTTGCATGGCCTGATCCACCGCTGGAAATAGGAGAGGATTTAACCCTTTTTGCCCTCCAAAAATATAGGTTGCTCCTTGACTACCACAGAGAAGATTGGTCACATCTGTTAAGACTTGGAGATCAATCTCTTGTAGCGCCTTGGGAACCGCACTGGTATCTATTCTAGCCACACGACCGAGTGAAGCACCTATAGGACGAAGCAAATGACCTTGCTCATCATAGAAAGCTACACCTAAGCCAGCAGCCATTCCGATGCCACCATCATTGGTTGCAGAACCGCCAATTCCCACACAGATCGTTTTGATCCCTTGATCAACTAACTGCAAAATGAGTTCACCAATTCCTCTTGTTTCCAGTTCAATAGGATTTCGTTTTTCAGCTGGAATAGAGGCTAAACCGACAATCGAGGCCATTTCAAAAAAAGCCATCTGGTCCCTTTGATAGTAGGGCATTGAAACAGGCTGTCCAAATGGACCCGTCACTTGAGTGTGGTACTCAGTTAAATTCAGAACTCCAGCGAGAGTATCCATGGTCCCTTCGCCACCATCCCCGATAGGAAGAAGGTCAAAGGTAGCATTTGGTAGGGCTTCTTGAAACCCCTTTTTTAAGGACTCTGCTACTTGTTTAGCAGATAAGGATTCTTTAAAGGAATCCGGTGCTAGTAGAATATGCATCTTGTATCCTTTCCATGCTTGTCTAGAATCTCAAGAACAAGTCTTAAATCCCTTGTCTCAATCCGATAAGAAGCTAGTCTTGACACGATTGGCTTGGCCATAAAGGCAATCCCCATTCCGGCAGTCTTTATCATAGGAAGATCATTGGCACCGTCCCCTATGGCAATGGTTTGACTTGTTTGAACATGATAGTCTCTAGCCCAGGTCAAAAGGGTTTCTTTTTTCTTCTCGGGCGTGACAACTTCACCGAGCACTTTTCCTGTCAAACGGCCATCAGCAACTTCCAATCGATTGGCTTGGACGAGATCAATTCCTAGAGACTGAGCGATGGGATCAATGACTTCATGAAAACCACCTGAAACCAAACCGATCTTGTATCCTCTTAGACGAAGTTCAGTGATCAAGTCACCTGCCCCTCTTGTTATATCTATCTGCTCCAAAATTTTTGGAAAGACGGAGGTCTCCAAGCCCTTCAAAAGCTCCACTCTTGCGTGTAAAGAGGTAGCAAAATCCGAGTCTCCATTCATTGCCCCTGCTGTGATCTCTGCCACTTTTTCTCCCATATCAGCTGCTTGAGCCAGTAGATTAATTCCTTCTTGTCGGATCAAGGTTCCATCTACATCCATGACAAGGAGTCCTGAAACTTTCTTCATTTTTTCCCTCTCTTTACTTCTCCCTTACTATACAAAAAGAGGTAGCAAATTTCAAGTTTCAAGAGTAAGCTAATAAAAAAAAACGACCTTCAAACAGGTCGTTTTCTATCCTTAGAAGCGAATTTGCTCCCGCGTTTTTTCATATGAAGTAACAAAGCGGTCAGTTACTCCTGCTTCTACCATTTCCAAAGCATCTGAGATGACTTTGAAGGAAGCCGCATAATCGTACTCTCTTTCGAAAATATATAGCGATTCGTCAAAAGCCGCTTGTACATGATCATCAAATGAACGGTAACGATTCGAGTATTGCAATAATTGCTCTGTCAACGTCGCATTTTGCACAATTCGATAAGCCGCTTCTTCCAGTTCATTCATATCATTTGTTAGGATATCCAATAAACGGTTAGTTGTTTCAATATCGACTTTTTCGCCTTCCAATTCATTCATCAATGCTTCAGTATTGTTACTTGCTGTGAAGAAAATTTCTAAGAATTCTTGAGGAATTCCTGGCAAGTTTCGCTTATCCATGTAGCGTTTGATCGCATGCAAACGGTTGGCATAGATATTAACCTTTTGGCGAGCATTGGCATCGTCTTTTTCAATTTTTGAAAGGGAATTGCTTAAGTTGATTTGTTCATCTTCAATTTCTTTCAAACGAGTTTCAATCGCTTCTAATTCCTCTTCAACGATGGAATAAGCTTTTTGTGTTTCAGATGAATCTTTCAAAGCATCCTCCACCACATCTTCTTGTGAAGACAATTCAGCTTCCAACTCTTTTAACTGTTGGCTAAAGGCTTCATTCAAGACAAAGGTTTTACCAAGACGTTCTACTTCCGTTGCAAGGTTTTTATTGTTTTCCTTTGCATGGTTCAAATAACCAGGCAATTGTTTCACTAACTTCTTGACAACTTTTTGCGATTCAATCTCACGGGTAAAAATGTGATACAAAGCATCGATCTCTTCTTGAATTTGCTCATTTTCGTAAATGGCATTGTCCAATTCAAGAGCTGATACATTTGCCATGTTATTCTTCAAAGAAGCATGCAATTGTTGGAAGCGAGATTCAATATCCGTTTCAGTAAAATGATAACCAGATTCTAAAAGCTTGCGGTAGCCACTTTCCAAATCTTCCAATTGATCCGGAAGTTTTGATTGAAGGGCTGTGACAATTTCTGGTACCCGCTCTACAATTTGTTTTAAAGCAACAATATGATTTTCAGCAGTATCAAGAATTTCAGCAGCCTCAACAGGGTCCCCTGAAGAATTCAGAGTGACAAATTGTGAAAATTCAGATTGAATATTCCCAATTTGCTTTTCAATTTCAGGAAGCGCACTACCATAACGATCTGGATTCGAAGTAACTTCTTTTTGAAGTTCCTCAAACATATCTAAGGCATGGACAACACGACCGCTATTCTTTTGCTCTTGCTCTTTCAGATCTGAAAGGGCTTGGCGAATCGCCTTGATATCCTCATCGATTAATTGGATCTGACTTTCGATATTGTCAATGGCTTGTTTAGCCTTCATGAAACGGAAAGAATTATTATAACCTTCTGCTTCAAATAGATTGTTTTCAATATCAGCAAATGAATTCAAGGATAAGTCTACCCATTTTTGATTCCATTCACGAAATGCCACTTGACTTTGACCAATCAAATGCATGTTTTTGACAGCCTCTACTTCATCGTTGACCGGAAGGTTGTATAACTTTTCTTTTCGTTCTTCCAGTGCTGCAAGTAAGGCTTCATTTCTTTTTCTCAAAATCACTGCAACCACATATCCTACAATCAAGATAAGGGCTACAATAAAGATGAGAGCAATTAGTCCACTAGACATATAAAAACTCCTTCATCGTATTACTTGAGCGTAATCCTTGTAATTATACCATAAAATATCCATTAATGGGAAGTGTTCAGTGAATTTTATACATCGAGAGTACTATATTCAGCGTTTTCTTCGATAAATTCACGACGCGGTTCTACTCGGTCCCCCATCAACATATCAAAAATCTTATCCGCTTCGGCAGCATCATCTACGGAAACGCGTGCCATCAAGCGGTGTTCAGGGTTCATGGTTGTTTCCCAAAGCTGGTGATCATCCATTTCCCCAAGACCTTTGTATCGTTGAATCGTTGGTTTTGAGCGACCTTCTGAATAGCGTTCCAAAGCGGCAGCTAATTGTGCTTCTTGGTTCGCACCCGGTTGGATATATTCTTTGATTTCACTACCGACTTTGACCCCATAGATTGGTGGTTGAGCGATGTAAACATATCCTGCCTCCAAAACTGGTTTCATATAGCGATAGATCAAGGTTAACAGAAGGGTTCGAATATGGGCGCCATCGACATCGGCATCTGTCATGATGACTAACTTTTGATAACGAGCTTTTGATACGTCAAATTCTGCACCAAAACCGGTACCCATAGCGGTAAATAAACTCCGGATTTCTTCATTGGCTAGAATTTTGTCCATGCTAGCTTTTTCCACGTTGAGGATTTTCCCACGAATAGGGAGAATCGCCTGGAACTCTCGGTTTCGACCTGATTTTGCAGATCCTCCGGCTGAATCCCCTTCGACGATAAAGAGTTCTGTTTCTGCTGGGTTGTTTGAAGAACAATCTGCCAATTTACCAGGAAGGTTTGAGATTTCTAAACCAGATTTCTTGCGGGTCACTTCCCGAGCCCGCTTAGCAGCGACCCGAGCCTTAGCTGCTAAAATCCCTTTTTCGACGATTTTCTTAGCAATTTGCGGGTTTTCTAATAGGAAATCAGAAAAGGCATCACTAAAGAGTCGGTTGGTAATTTTTACAACTTCTGAATTCCCAAGTTTGGTCTTGGTTTGTCCTTCGAACTGTGGGTTAGGATGCTTGACCGAGATCACTGCTGTCAACCCTTCCCGAACATCTTCCCCAGTTAGATTGTCTTCGTTTTCTTTTAAGAGCTTATTTTTCTTGGCATAGTCATTGATGACGCGAGTGAGGGCTGTACGGAATCCCTGCTCATGGGTTCCACCTTCATGGGTATGGATATTATTGGCAAAACTCATGACGGTTTCGTGATAGCCGGTTGTGTATTGCATAGCTACTTCAACCGTAATATCATCCATTTCGCCATCTGTGTAGATCGGTGTTTCAAAGATAACATCCTTGTTTTCATTGATGTATTCTACATAGCTTGAAATACCACCCTCATAGTGGTAATCTTTCGTTTGCTCCTGCCCTTCACGCTTGTCCGTAATCGAGATGCGCAAGCCACGATTCAAGAAGGCTAATTCTTGAATCCGCTTGTTCAACTTGTCAAAGTCAAATTCAGTAGTTTCTGTGAAAATTTCTGGATCTGGAATAAAGTGGACGGTTGTCCCTGTTCGATCGGTCTCCCCGATGATTTTCAAGTCATCTACAACATGGCCTCGACGATATTCTTGGTAATGGATACTGCCATTTTTGTAGACACGAACATCCAGTGACGTGGACAGGGCATTCACGACGGAAGAACCTACCCCGTGTAGACCACCAGATACCTTATAGCCACCACCGCCGAATTTTCCTCCTGCGTGAAGTACGGTAAAGACGGTTTCAACAGCAGGACGACCTGTCTTTTCTTGGATATCCACTGGGATTCCCCGTCCATCATCGACAACCGTGATGGAGTTATCCGCTTCAATAAAAACTTCAATATGGCTAGCAAAGCCGGCCAAGGCTTCATCAATCGAGTTATCTACGATTTCCCAGACCAAGTGATGGAGACCTTCTTTTGAGGTAGATCCGATATACATCCCCGGACGCATCCGCACTGCCTCTAGTCCTTCCAAGACCTGAATTTGACTGGCATCGTATTCTTGTGCTTGAACTTCTTGCTGTTTATCCTCTGTCATAATTTCCCTTTTCTATTCAAATATAAACTGGTGTAATTGGGGCATGGTATCAAATAAATAAGTTGTGAGACCTGCTGCCTTTCCAGCTTCTATATCGATCGGACGATCTCCGATAACCAGGCCGTCTTGGATGCCATATTTTTCCTTCAAATAAAGCATAGAGGCTGGATCTGGTTTGCGAGGGAACCCCTCGTCTGCTGTTACAATCTCCGTAAAGAAAGACGCGATACCCGTCTGATCAATGAGAGTCAATACTTGGCGATCCCGATGGGATACCAAAAAATGATGACCTCCTTGTAATTGAATCTCTTCTAGCAACTCTTTCGCTCCCTCAAACAGTACCGGCTCTTGCAAGGCAACGGCTTCTTTTTTCTTATATTCTGTACGAAATTCAGAGATATGAGGTGCAAAGGTAGCAATCGCATCCTGTGTTGAGATTTTTAATGCTGCATAAACAGAATCATGATCAGCTTGGATGTGAAAGTCCTTCAATGTCGCTACAAAGGCATTTGTGGACATTTCGTAATTATCCAACAGCGTCCCACCAAGATCCCATATAAAATCATGATAATTCATAGTCAATATTATACCACAAATGGACAAAAAAAATAAGCCAAAACCCTCATTTAGGGGGGATTTTAGCCATTTTTTACCTTCGTTTCATTTTACATCAAAGAGAAGGCATTTCCTAGCAGAAAATGCCTTCTCTCCCTTACAAAAACTGTAGTCCAAAGCACATTTTTAGGAGTCTCCAAAGACGTCTTGGTAAAGCATCCCTTGGCGAAGACTTTGGGCGTCTCCTCCAAAATGGTCTACCAAGGCATAAGCCAAGGCTAGGGCAGTTGAAGGACCACGACTGGTTAGAAGGTTGCCATCCTTGACGACTGTCTCCTTTAGATACTGTCCGTCTTGAATCTCCTCTTCAAAGCCATCGTAACAGGTATAGTGTTTATCTTTTAAGAGACCGGCGCGCGCCAAGACAATGGGAGCTGCACAAATCGCAGAGATGGTTTTTCCTTTGCTACTTTCTTCTTGAAGGGCTGCAATCAATTCTGGATTATCCCGTAAATTCGCTGCTCCTGGCATTCCACCTGGTAGAAAGACCCCATCATAATCTGACAAGTCTCCATTCCAGAGACGGTCTACTTCCACCGAGATTTGGTGAGAGCCTGTTACAGTCTCTTCCATACCAATAAGGTCACAGTCAATCCCTGCACGTCTCAAAACATCGACAATGGTCAAAGCTTCAATTTCTTCAAATCCATTTGCTAAAATAGTCGCTACTTTTTTCATCTTCATTCCTTCTTTCTATTGCGCTCCTTTAAGGATGACTTTTTTACGGATCGGCACCTGCTCCTTTGGCTCTTTCTTTTTGCTACTATGATTGTAAATCGAGAGAACCAGACCAATACCGATCAGGTTACTAATAATAGAGGAGCCACCTTGAGAGATAAAGGGAAGGGGAATCCCAGTCAATGGCAGTAGCCCCGTCACTGCTCCAACATTTTCAAAAATATGAAAGACCAACATCATAATAAACCCAATGGAAATATAGGTATAAAATTGGTTATTGGACCGTAGAGTGATTTTTAAAATTCGGTAAATTAAAGCAACATAAAGAATCAAAAGCAGGAGAGATCCAACAAAACCGAAGTCCTCTGCTACTACTGTAAAAATCATATCGCTTTCCCGAACAGGGACCAATAAATTGGAGACATTAAATCCTTGTCCAAAGAGACCACCGCTAGCAATAGCCAACTGTCCTTGGGCTTGCTGATAGGTTGTTGTTTGGGCATAATCAAAGGGATTTAACCAGGCAACGATCCGATTCATTTGGTAAGTAGGCATCCCTACTTGCTGGTGAAGAAAAGCACGGCCACCTTCTGATAAAAAGAGAAAGAGAAAGCCTGCTACGCCTCCCGCTACAAGTAAGATCACCGGAAAAATAATTTTCCAGGAAACTCCTGAAACCAGCACCAAACCTGAAAAGATGGCTAAGAATACCAAAGCCGTTCCCAAGTCCTGTTGTAAAGCCAGTAAGACAAAAACAGGAATCGTATAAACGATCAACTCGAGGATCAAAAACCAATCTTGTCGCAACCAGCGCTCACGCCCTTTGTTTCGTTGTAAAAATAAGACAATCGAGCGTGACAACATCAGAATAAAGGGAATCTTCATAAATTCTGAAGGCTGAAATAAGGTGATATTGCCATAAGCCACCCAGTTTTTAGCCCCTGTTGAAGCCACCAAGTTGGGATTATAAAAAACAAGAGGAAGAACCATCAAGGCCAAACCGAGTAGATAGAGAAAGGGAGTGATTTTCCAAAGAAATTTTGTGCTAAAAATCGTCACAATGAGGCAAATAAGAACTCCTAGACCAATCCAGGCCAATTGTTGTCCCAAAAAAGGCCAGACCCATTGGGGATAATCGTGAGAAACCGCGACATAAACAGATAAGATCCCAATCAGGAGAAGAATAAGGACAATCGTAAGAATCGAATAATCCAGGTGTACCTTCCAGTACTGCTTTTTCTTCATTCACATTCCTTTCTAAAAGGGTGATAAATTCAATTAATAAAATAACATTTGTAGAATCAAGCTAGATCCTGCTACAAAAAACCAAGCTATCAAGCCAACTAAAAGAGGAGCTGCTCCAGCAGCGCGGAACTGTTTCCAAGAAACCTTACTGCCGATTCCAACCAAGGCCATAGCCATAAAGAGATGAGAAAGGTCCTTTAGGTAAGGAAGGACTACCTTAGGAACCACGCCGATAGAAGATAGAATAGAAGCCACAATAAACCAAATGATAAACCAAGGAATAATTTGTTTCACCATTCCTTTGTTACCTTCCTGGTGCTGACTCCGATACCATTTTAAACCGATCATGCCCAAACAAACCGGCACGATCATGAGAGCCCTTGATAATTTTACAATCGTCGCCATTTCACCAGCCGCTTTACTGTAGGAAAAGGCTGCCGCTACAACAGATGATGTATCGTTAATAGCTGTCCCTGACCAAAGGCCAAATTGAAAATCAGACATGTGCCATAAATGACCTAATAGCGGAAAGATAAAGACAGCCAAAATGTTGAAAAAGAAAATGGTTGACATGGATAGAGCAATTTCCTCTTCATCTGCTTCAATGATGGGCGCGGCGGCAGCGATAGCTGATCCACCACAAATAGCTGTTCCAAAACCGATTAAGGTTCGTAAATGAGATTTCAGATGAAAGACTTTTCCAAAGATCGCAGCAGCAAGAAAGGCAACCGCAATAGTGGGCAAACTAATCTTCAGGGAAGAGACCCCTGTAGAGGCAACGGTCGCAATAGGCAAGCTAAAACCCATGAACATAATCGAATACTGCAACAATTTCTTACCGGACCAATTGAGTCCTGGCCGCGACGTCTCAGGCAGGTCTACCAATTCATTGAGGACAATTCCTAAAATCAAAGCAAAGACACTTGAGCCAATGATGGGAAAGAACTTTCCCAAAAACATAGCGCCCAACGCTAATACAAATGCAATTGCAAGTCCAAATCCCTTATTTTTCATTCTCTATTTTCCTTTTTGAAAAAGTTGGCTGCTTGCTCAACAAGTCGTTCTCTCAATGTCGTGTGAAGGGGCAATACCTGTTGCAAGCTATCTAAAATTTGTTTTCCATATCGTTTGGTCACCACTCGCTGGTCTAATAGGAGCACTAAAGATTCCTGTTCTTGGAAACGACTGGTTCTCCCAATGGCCTGCTTTAGTCTCAAAATCGCGACTGGCAGACTATAGTCATAAAAAGGGTTCTTCCCCTCTTGTCTGAGTTGGCTATTTACCTTTTGAACCATATAGTTTTTAGGATTATCAAAAGGCAAGCGCGTGATGATTTGAATCACTTCTCTTTGTTGGGAAAAATCGACTCCCTCCCAGAAGCTTCCTGTTCCCAATAAAATCGTACTCTCTCCACGATCAAATCGTCGTTTAATATTGGCTGCATCCCCATTTCGGTACTGGGCCAAATGAGGAAACTTCAAAGCAGCTGAGGTCTCCAGTAATAATTCTTTTGAAGTGAACAAAAGAAAGATTGGTTTTCTAAGAGGAAGCAACTCTTCGATCAGTCGACTGATTTCAATTGCATACTCTGATGAAGACAGGGAAACCACATCTGGAAAATCAATTGGTAGGAGCATTGCCTGGTGTTGCTTTAACTGGGTTGGAACCTGGTAGATTTGCTGCTCTTGGTAACCTAATAGAGAAGGCAAATTCACCTTTTTACTGATAGCGATGGTCGCTGATACAAAGAGCACGGGCACTTCTTCAGGAACAAAATCCCTAAAGGAACATAAATCCTCAACTCCTGCATGAAGATGAAGGATTTGGTGGCTATCGACCACTTCTTTATCTATCCAAAAGGTCTGGTAGCGCTCATCAAATAATTCTCTTAGTTTCTCTAAAGAGTCGTTTTTTAATTCCGATACATCTTGACGTATTTTGGCCACCGTTTGATCGGATAAAACTGCCGTTTTTCCTTGCTGGATTTCTTTGGAGCAGGCATTTAACTCAAATTGAATACTCTCCAACAAACGCCGTTGCAGAAGATCTTTCTCCTCCTCAATTGCGTGTTGCAGGCTCATTAGAAGAGATTGCAAGGTCTCTTCTCTCTGTGAAAACTGCTCCAAAGCAAAGAAGAGTTTTTGTGCTTCATCCACAACCAGGACAGTCTCTTGAAGCAGACTTTTGTCATCTTCTAGGCGGGTTAAAAGATAAGCATGATTGGTCAGAATCACCCGGCTAGTTTTTACTTTTTCCTGGCCAAGACGCCAGAAATCTTCCTGATAAAAAAGTGAATGCTTCGACAATTGGCCATCGTGACTTATTTCAGAGACAAAATGGGCATGACGATAAAGCTGTCCAATCTCACTCAACTCTCCTGTTTCTGTCATGGTTAGCCAAACCAACAGTTGCATCTTAAAGCGTCGGATCATCCGATTATCTGAATCACTCTGTAAGGTCTCATAAAATTTATCAAGTTGGATGTAATCCTTGGGACTTTTCAGGCTATGAAAGGGAATTTGGAAAAGATCCTGAATAGCTTTTCCTTCCTTTTTCATTATTTGATCCTGAAGAATTTTAGTCGGTACACTCACAAGGATACGCTTAGAGGTTTTGGACAATAGCGTTAACAGATAGGCGTAGGTCTTCCCAATTCCTGTCGGAGCCTCTATAAAACTTGGAAGAGGCTGACGCAAACTTTCCTCGAGATAAGCCACAAATTGACTCTGCTCCGGATAAGCCTCCAATCCCAACAACTGCATATTAAGTTCAAATTGTTCAGATAAATGGTAGCTTTCCAGAAACTGCTGTGGCTTTCGCAAATAGAGTCCATGAACTTCGAATAAATGAGACGGCAAAAAGAGGCTACTGTCTTCAAGTGCATCTTCTATCAACAGCCGTGATTCATAAATCAAACAATCTGCCATCGAAAGGAGGTTCTCAATCAATCCTCTTGGTAAGCTCGCAATTTTTTCTCTTAACTTCAACAGCAACTGGGCTGTTGCCATAGCATCAGCTAGGGCAGAGTGAGCATGATGCAACTCAATTTCCAGTTCAGTCGCAAGTGCTCCTAAATTGTAACGTTCCAAAGTAGGATAGAAAATTTGAGACAATTCGACCGTATCAATTCGAGGAGTGGTTAGCTCAAAGCCTTCCCAAAAGAGGGCTTCTGCCAATAAATTCGCATCAAATTTGACATTATGGGCCACAAAGACGGCATCTTCTATTAACTCAAAAATTTCTTTTGCCACTTGTGCAAACTCTGGAGCTTTTCGCAAGCGAGCATCTGTCAGGCCAGTCAATTGTTTGATGTGCTCATCCAATCGTTCATGGGGATTCACATCCGTCTCATAGGATTGAGTGATCCTGCCATCTTCAACGATGACAATTCCAACCTGAATAATCTTGGCATTGCTTCCAGCACTGGTGGCTTCCAGATCCACAATGGCGTATTTCCGTTTCTGTCTTGTCATAGTACTTAAAATTATATCACGTTTGAGCAAGCTCTGCAGATTTTTTTATCCTTTCAAGCCGACTTCAATCCTGTTATTTTCCTTGTAATTTGATACACTATTCTAGAAAGGAGTCCCAATGAAAATCTATCGAACTGTTAATCCTGTAGCTTATGAAAACACCTACTACCTTGAAAATGAACAGGCCCTTATCCTAGTAGATCCAGGTAGCGACTGGGCTACTATTCAAAAACAAATTGATCGCATAGGAAAACCAATCGTAGCGATTCTTTTAACCCATACGCATTACGATCACATTATGAGTCTTGAAAAGGTTCGTCAGCAGTATCACTTCCCACCTGTCTATGTCCACCCAGCAGAATCTAGTTGGTTGTCTTCTCCTGTTGACAATTTATCTGGTTTGGATCGTCATGCAGATTTGCAAGATGTGATTTGTAAAGAAGCAGAGTTTCTCTATGAGATTCGCAGTGAGTATGACATAGCGGATTTCCACTTTTATGTTCTGGAGACACCGGGCCATTCGGCCGGTGGAGTCTCTATCGTCTTTCCCGAGGATCACTTGGTCCTATCCGGCGATGCCCTCTTTCGTGAGACTATTGGACGGACCGATCTTCCAACTGGAAATGCTACACAGCTATTAAACAGTATCAAGGAAGAACTCTTTCCTCTTCCATCTTCCTACACCGTCTATCCTGGTCATGGCCCTGAAACTTCTATCGGACATGAAAAAATGTTCAATCCCTTCTTTAGGTAATCTTAAAAAGCCCTGTCTCATCCTTCCTGTACTAATTAAAGGATACAAAAAAGCAAGTGTGAACTTGCTTTTTTGTTATATTTTAAGGAAACGTCTCATGGAGATTGAAGAACCAATCGCTCCGATCAAAATTCCCAATCCAAACAAGGCACCGACCATAATAGGCACCAAGAGATTTGGGCTATATAGGTACAAGTTTTGGTCCGCTAAGTTATTGTTCATCGATGTGTAGACAACATTGTAGACATAGAAAACCAAGGCAGAAGGGACCACGGCTCCTAAGAGACCGATCCAAGCTCCTTCTAAAAGGAATGGGGCACGAATATAGCCACTTTTCGCACCAACTAGACGCATAATCTTAATCTCACGACTACGTGAAATAATAGTGATCCGAATCGTATTGGAAATCAAGAAGACCGCGATAAAGATCAATAAGGCTACACCAATCAAGCCCCAGTTTCGAATAAAGGTTCCAAGGGCAAACAAGCGTTGGGTATCTACCCCACCATCTTTGACTTCAGAGACCCCTTCAATTTTTTTGGCATCAGCCGAAACTTGCTTAACATATTTAGGAGCTGTGGTCTCTACATAATAGGCATCATAAAGAGGATTTGCATCTCCATCAAAAATCTTCCAGTTGTTTCCAGCTGTTTTGATCAGTTTATCATACTGTTCTTCCTTACTAGAAAAAACTACCTTATCGACATGTTTCATGGCTGTTAAAGCATCGTAGACTTTATGGTAATTTTCATTAGTGACAGTCTGACCTTCTTGTTCAATCTGTTCGCTCTGATCTTGAATATCTTTGCGCATGTATACTACAACCCGCACACTGTTTTGAATATCATCTGAGAGCTTGATGGTATTGGCAATGACAGAGGCAAAGATAGCAACCAAGCTAAGGGTAATCATAACCGAGCTGACTGCCGCAATCGTCATCCAACCATTTCGTTTCAAGCTTTTAAACGATTCGATTAAGTGTCGGAAAAATCTTCTAATCATCGTATCCGTACTCTCCTTCCGCTTCATCACGCACGACACGACCATTTTCAATCGCGATGACACGGTGACGTAAGGTATTTACAATTAAGCTATTATGGGTCGCCATTAAGACTGTGGTCCCTTGTAAATTAATCCGTTCCAAAAGATTCATGATCTCCCATGAATTATCTGGGTCCAAGTTACCAGTGGGTTCATCCGCAATCAAGACTTTAGGATTGTTTACAATGGCCCGCGCAATGGCAATCCGTTGTTGTTCCCCACCTGACAATTCATTCGGGAATGAACGAACCTTGTGTTTTAAGCCAACAAGATCCAAGACTTCCATAACCCGCTTTTTAATATTCCGTCGGCGTTCCCCAATAACTTGCATAGCATAGGCAATGTTTTCATAAACTGTTTTCTTTGGAAGCAATTTGTAGTCTTGGAAGACTACCCCAACGTTCCGACGCAACATAGGAATATCGCGTTTTTTGATTTTATCTAAATCAAAATCAGCTACTTTCAAACTTCCTTTATCGTGTTTTACTTCACGGTATAAAAGTCGAATAAAGGTCGACTTCCCTGCACCAGAAGGTCCTACAATATAGGCAAATTCTCCCGGTTCAATTTGGACCGTTACCCCTCGAAGGGCCGTAGTCCCGTTGTCATACTTTTTGACAACATCTTTCATTTCAATCATTGACATGTAATGAAATTCCTTTCATTCTTTTTAGGTATCCCCTTTAGGTTATTGGAGTCTCCATTTGAGATAGGCATCGATAAAACCATCGATATCTCCATCCATCACCTTATCCACCTGCGCAACTTCGTAGTTGGTCCGGTGATCCTTAACCATCGTGTATGGGGTAAACACATAAGAGCGGATTTGACTTCCCCAAGTGATTTCTTTCTTATCCCCTTTTAGAGAATCCACTTCTGCAGCTTTTTTCTCTTGCTCTAATTGATAGAGTTTGGCTTGCAACATCTTCATAGCCCGATCACGGTTTCCGTACTGAGTCCGGTCAACCGTCGAAGCTACTACAATCCCTGTCGGAATATGTGTCAAGCGCACCCCAGTAGAGACCTTGTTGACATTTTGTCCACCAGCACCACCAGAGCGGAAGGTATCCATCTTGATATCATCATCTCGAACTTCCACTTCGATAGTATCATCTAATTCTGGCATGACTTCAACAGAAGTGAAGGAAGTATGCCGACGTTTGGCAGAGTCAAATGGAGAGATCCGAACCAAACGGTGAACCCCCATCTCAGACTTGAGAAGACCATAGGCATGAGGCCCTTCAAAGGATAAGGTTACGGATTTGATTCCCGCCTCATCTCCAGCCTGATAATCCAAGACTTCAACTTTAAAGCCGTGGGCATTTCCAAAACGTGTATACATCCGAAGAAGCATGTCGCCCCAGTCCTGAGCCTCTGTGCCTCCTGAACCTGGGTGGATTTCTAAGATAGCATTATTATTGTCATAGGGTTCAGACAATAGTAAGGTCATCTCATAGCTGGTCATTCGTTTGTCTAGTTCTTCTAACTTTTCGATCAATTCTTCTTTGACCGAATCATCTTCTGCCAAAAAGTCCAGTAAGATTTCAGACTCATCAAAGAGATCCACCATTTGATGGAAATTTTCATAGGTCTGCTTGAGTTCGTTCAATTCCTGAGATGTTTTTTGCGCAGCAATATTATCATCCCAAAAATCAGGTTCTGTCATTTTATTTTCTAAAATGGCAATTTCTTCTTCCAATGCCTCTAAGTCAAAGAGACCCCCTGAAAGAAGCTAATTTTTCACGATTTGCGTCAATTTTTTGACGAATTTCTGAAATATCCATAAGTACCTCTTTCTATGTATCTAGTCTATTATATCATAACCTTCATTATTTGCCCACTTTCCAATATGGAACCTACTGGTTTACGACTATCAAACCAGCTTATTTTCAGTCTTTTTCTATTTATTTGTAACCTAATTGTTAGAAAAAAAGAACCGGATATGCTAGACTGATAGCATGACAAGAGTAGCTTTTATGTCCGATTTACATATTGATTCGAACCTCTTTGGCCAAGAAGAAATAGAGACCCTCATCACCCTTTTCAAGCAAGAAGAGATTCAACACCTCCATATCGCAGGAGATATTGCCAATGGCTTTGAAATGATCTCACAAGATTTTATAGCCCAACTTCAACACCAAGTCCCCGTAACCTTCAGTCTAGGGAACCATGATATGCTGGGGCTATCAGAAGAATCTATAAAACCTTTTGAATTTCAAAAGATTTCCTTTTCAAAGCATACTCTTCTGGCCTTTTCAGGCTGGTATGACTATAGCTTCGTTCCCGCCATCTCTCCTCAAAAACATCTTCAAACTAAGAATCTGTTTTGGTTTGATAGACGCCTCCAACGAAGGGGGTCCGATCCAGAGATTACCAAAAATCTTTTGCAAGAGCTCCAAGAAGAACTGAAGCTGGTGGATCAACCCTTGGTCATCGCTATGCACTTTGTTCCCCACGCTCATTTTCTTATGCGCCATCCTTATTTCGAGCGTTTTAATGCTTTTCTAGGAAGCCAAGCCTTCCATGAACTTTTTAGGCAATTCCCTATCAAAGATGTCATATTTGGACACAGCCACCACCGAATTTCAGATAGGACAATCGACAAGATCACCTATCATGCTAGACCTTTAGGCTATGTTCGAGAATGGGAACTTTGCAAGCAATTCTTCGAAGACTTCCCTCAATTTGATTTTCCCAAACGGTATGATCCCTACAAACGCTATCGCAAAATAAAAGACCTGCCAGAATTTCAGGCATATAAGAAAAAACAACTTGCCCATGAATTCTCCCAAGCCATGACTATCCTTGAACTATAAAAAACTTAGTCCTCCTAGAATCAATTTAGAATGTAGACAAACTACTTTAAAATAAAATAAGTTAAGCGATTTTGCAAAGAAAATTCCAATTTTTAAATCGATTCAAGAAAATACCGAAACTTTCCGCTGTGAGAAAAGTGCCTGAAACAATTACGTTTCAGGCACTCGGGAGTTTTGAGACCCTAGGTTCAAAACTAAGTCTTGGAACTTCGACGAAGTTCGCTGACGTCCGTACTCACCTAAGGGAAGTTTTTTATATGACTTTGTCTTCAATCTGAATTGGTCCCTCTGGAACCAATTTTTTTACTCTTCTGTATCTAAGAGATTTTTTGCAACGATTGCTGCGAGAATTCCTCCCACAATTGGAGCCAAGATAAAGATCCAAATTTGTTGAAGGGCTGCACCACCTACAAAGAGAGCAGGAGCCAAGCTACGAGCTGGGTTTACAGAAAGTCCTGTAATATTCAAACCAACAAGAATAATCAAAGTCAAGCTCAAACCGATCACAAGACCAGCGATCTTCCCATTTCCTTTAGAAGCTGATGTCACGGTCATGATGACCAAGATAAAGATAAAGGATGCAATCACTTCAAACAAGAAACCGCCAAATGGAGTCACTCCTTTAGCTAAGGCATTTTCACCAAGACTAGCGGTTGACATACCTGAATTGGACAAAAGGAAGAAGACAGTTGCAGTCGCAAGGAAAGCTCCCACTACTTGCGCTGCGATATAGTTGACCAAGTCTTTAGAAGACAAGCGTTTGTTGACAAACATAGCAATGGAAACAGCTGGGTTCAAGTGAGCACCAGAAACAGTCCCAATAGAGTATGCTGCTGCAACAATCGACAAACCAAATGCCAAGGCAATTCCTAAATGACCGAGACCTTCAGTCCCATTCCCAAAAACAACTGCTCCAGTCCCGATAAAGACGAGCATAAATGTGCCGATGACTTCAGCAATAAACTTTTTCATAATCAAGTTTCCTTTCTTAAAACTGTTGTCTAGTTTATCAAAAATCGACTCTTGCCTCAAGAAATATGCCTAGTCATTTTCTGTCAGATAAAAAAGCCATCCGAAGATGACTTTTTAAGCTTAAATCGCGTTTTTATCTTTACCAAGAGATCGTTGAACAGCTTTGACAATCTCAACAAGGAACACGATCATAATTGCACCTACAGCAACCACCAACCATTGCGTCAAACTCAGGTTTGAAACATGGAAGAGTTTGTTAAATCCTGGAACCATGATGGTTGCCATTAAGAGAATAAAGGCAACTGGAATAGACCAGTTAAAGGTCTTGTTCTTGAAGAGTCCCACTTTAAAGATTGATTGGTAAACGGATTTAACGTTAAAGGCATGGAGCAATTGGATCAAACCAAGAGTTGCAAAGGCCATGGTAAGGGCGTCTGCATGCATCTCTGCATGACCTTGGTGCTCTGGGAAGAGAATAGCCCAACCGTATACACCAAGTACCAAGATAGTTTGGAAGATCCCTTGATAAAGGATAGCTCCAAAGACACCACCATCAAAGAAGTTAGACTTACGGCCACGAGGTTTGTGGCTCATGACACCTGGTTCAGCTGGTTCCACCCCAAGAGCGATAGCTGGTAGGGTATCTGTTACCAAGTTAATCCAGAGAAGGTGTACTGGTTGCAACACATCCCAACCAAAGAGGGTTGCAAAGAAGATGGTGAATACTTCAGCCATATTGGCAGACAAGAGGTATTGGATGGATTTTTGGATATTGGAGAAGACCTTACGTCCTTCTTCTACTGCTACAATAATAGTTGCGAAGTTGTCATCGGCAAGGACCATATCAGAAGCCCCCTTAGAAACCTCTGTACCTGTAATCCCCATACCGATACCAATATCTGCTGTCTTAAGTGATGGCGCATCGTTGACTCCATCACCTGTCATGGCAACAACTTTACCTTCTTTTTGCCATGCTTTCACGATCCGAACCTTGTGTTCAGGTGATACACGAGCATAAACAGAGTATTGCTTAAAGACTTTTTGGAATTCTTCATCAGAGAGTTCATTCAACTCCGCACCAGTGAAGACATGGTCTTCTGTATCATTTGGATCGATGATCCCCAAACGTTTGGCAATAGCTTCAGCCGTATCTTGGTGGTCACCCGTAATCATGATCGGACGGATACCCGCTTCCTTAGCGACACGAACAGCTTCTGCAGCTTCTGGGCGCTCAGGGTCGATCATGCCGACCAAACCAGAGAAGATGAGGTCAGATTCAACAATTTCAGATTCCAAGGTTGGAATTTCCTTACTTGTCTTATAAGCCATCATCAAGACACGAAGGGCTTGTTTGGCCAAGTCTTTATTGGTAGCAAGGATAGCTTGTTTATCTTCTTCTGTGATGGGGCGAACTTCCCCATTGACTTCAATACGAGTCACGCGCTTGAGCAGCTGATCAGGTGCACCCTTGACAGCGATAAAGTAAGAACCGTCTGCTTCCTTATGAATGGTAGACATGAGCTTACGGTCTGAGTCAAATGGCAATTCAGCTACACGTGGTTCATCCTTCAAGACTTCACGAACATCAAAGTTGTGGTCCAAACCAAACTGTACAAGAGCTGTCTCAGTTGGGTCCCCAATCAACTTACCAGATGGATCTACCTTGGTGTCATTGGCAAAGTTCATGATACGAAGGGTATTGTTGTCAGCAGCAATCTCGGATGCCGAGCTTTGCAATTGACCGTTGGTATAAACTTTTTCAACCGTCATTTGGTTCATGGTCAAAGTACCTGTTTTATCAGATGCGATGATTTCTGTTGAACCAAGAGTTTCAACCGCTGGTAATTTACGAACAATCGAATTCCGTTTGGCAAGGGTTGTTGTTCCCAAAGAGAGAACGATGGTTACAATGGCAGGGAGACCTTCTGGAATCGCAGCAACCGCAAGAGCAACCGCCACCATCAAGCCTTCTAATGGATGTTCTCCACGAACAAAGACACCAACCAAGAAAGTGATCACTGCAATCACAACGATCAAGTAAGTCAAGGCCTTAGATAATTGTTCCAAGCTTTGCTTCAATGGTGTTTCTGTCTCATCAGCATTGGCCAACATGTCCGCAATCTTACCAACTTCAGTATACATACCAGTGTTGGTCACGACACCAATACCACGACCGTAAGTTACGTTTGAGTTTTGGTAACCCATGTTAACACGATCCCCGATACCAGCATCTGCTTCAACAAGTTCTGTCACATCTTTTTCAACTGGGACAGACTCCCCTGTAAGGGCAGCTTCTTCGATTTTAAGAGACGCCGCTTCAAACAAGCGCATATCAGCAGGTACGACATCTCCTGCTTCTAGCAAGACGATATCCCCAGGTACCAATTCTTTTGAGTCAATCTCAATAACATGACCATCACGACGAACACGAGCCATCGGGCTAGACATATTTTTCAGAGCTTCAATGGCTGCTTCTGCTTGCCCTTCCTGATAAACCCCAAAGGCAGCATTCAAGACAACAACGGCCAAGATGATAATGGCATCCGTTAGACCGTCCATTCCTTCTGTAATCACAGAAAGTGCCGCTGCCGCAAGCAAGATGATAATCATCAAATCCTTAAATTGATCAAGGAATTTAGCTAGTAGGCTACGTTTTTCGCCCTCTTCCAACTCATTCCGACCATAAGTCGCTAAGCGTTCTTGAGCCTGAGCAGTTGACAAACCTTCGATAGATGAGTCCAAGTTCTTTAGGACTTCTTCTGAGGTCTGTGTGTAAAACAAGTCTTTATTTTGTTCTTTTGACAAAACAGTCTCCTCCTTTTTGGCCTCTTTTTACAAAAAAAGAGACCTGTTTTTTAAAAAAACAAGTCTCGCTGTTTAATATAGTGCCGGAAATAATTCGGAATGACGACACTATCGCGGTTAACCGCCAGCTACTCCCTTGAGTGGTATTATTATACCATTTTTATGGAATAAAGCAAGCAGGATCGCAAATAATTTCATAGATCCTATTCTCCCCATTCAACCAATAATTGATAATGGGCAAATTCTTGCTCCCCATCGAGCGTCATCAAGCGATAGGAAAGATGTAAACGACTATCCTCTAGTTGAAAGAGGTCTGTTGCGATCAAAAATTGCTGGATTCCCATCGGAGTTGGAATAACAGCCCCACCGTCTTCAAATTTGTAGAAGCGCATGATGGATTTCGGGCTTGAAAAGCGGGTCATAATCAGTTCAGCCTTAGAAAATTTCAAGGCAACTTTTTCCTTTTCTTCATTGGTATATAAAAGATAATGAAAACCAGCTTTTTCTTTCCACTCTCCTTGATAGTACTGATCGATGATTTCCATTTCTTCTCCAAATCGAATCGTATTTTGAATATGAATCTGCACCTTTGTCTCCTTCTCTTCTTTCATTGCTTCTCTATTCTATCAAATTTTACGCTTTTTGACTGCCCTCATTAGCCTCTAGATCGCAAAATAGGCTTTTTTTTGCTATAATAGACCCATGAATGAAAAAGTCTTTCGCGATCCCGTACATGATTATGTTCACGTGGATCATCCCATCATTTATCAATTGATTAATAGTAAAGAATTTCAACGACTACGCCGCATCAAACAACTGGGGACATCTGGTTTTACCTTCCACGGTGGGGAGCATAGTCGTTTTTCTCACTGTCTTGGCGCCTATGAGATTTCAAGACGCATTCTCTCAATTTTTGAAGAAAAATATGCAGATCAATGGAATTCTGATGAAAACTTACTGACCATGACAGCCGCCCTTCTTCATGACATCGGGCACGGTGCCTATTCCCATACCTTTGAAGGACTTTTTGGGACCGATCATGAAAAAATGACCCAGCTCATCATCACCAATCCTGAGACGGAGGTCAATCAAATCCTATTACAGGTGGCACCTGATTTTCCAAATCGTGTAGCCAGCGTCATTGACCACACCTATCCCAATAAGCAAGTGGTGCAGTTGATTTCCAGTCAAATTGATGTGGACCGAATGGATTATTTACTACGAGATGCCTACTTTACAGGTGCTTCCTATGGGAAATTTGACTTGACCCGCATTCTTCGCGTCATTCGACCGATTGAAAATGGCATTGCCTTTCAACAAAATGGGATGCATGCCGTTGAAGATTATGTAGTCAGCCGTTACCAAATGTATATGCAAGTCTACTTCCACCCAGCTACTCGTGCGATGGAAGTCCTCCTTCAAAATCTACTCAAACGCGCTCGAACTATCTATCCAGATCAGAAAGAGTATTTCCAACTGACTTCGCCTCGCTTGATTCCTTTTTTTGAAGAAGAGGTGACCATTGACGATTACCTGAATTTGGATGACGGTGTGATGAACACCTATTTCCAAGTCTGGATGGAGAGCCCGGATACCATCCTGTCTGATCTTGCTCAGCGCTATATCAATCGGAAAGTCTTTAAATCGATTCTATTTACAGAAGATAAGCGAAAAGACTTAGCAATCCTTGGAAAACTGATCAAAGAGGTTGGGTTTAATCCTACTTATTACACCGCCATCCATGAGAATTTCGATCTGCCCTACGATATTTATCGACCGGAGCTTGAAAAACCACGTACTCAGATCGAGATGATCCGAAAAGATGGTAGTCTAGCTGAATTGTCTCATTTGTCCCCACTCGTTGCAGCTTTAGCTGGAACCCGCTATGGGGACAACCGTTTCTATTTCCCAAAAGAAATGCTGGAAGCCAATGGACTTTTCAGCAAACAAGTGGAGGAATTCACTTCCTACATCACCAACGATTATTTTACAGGAGAGATGAATGGCCATTAAATTAGTCGCGATCGATATCGATGGTACGCTACTTAATTCAAAAAAAGAAATTACACCTTCCGTTTTTGAAGCCATTCAAGACGCAAAAGCTGCAGGTGTGAAAATCGTGATCACAACTGGTCGTCCCATCGCAGGTGTCTCAAACTTGTTAGCACAACTTCATCTCACGGATCCTGAGGATTATGTCATTACTTTTAATGGGGGCTTGGTCCAAGAAACTGCTACTGGAAAAGAAATCATCAAGGACCTTTTAGATTATGAGGACTATCTCGATATCGAGTCTCTGGCCAACAAACTCCAGATTCACTCTCATGCCATTACAAAAGACGGTATTTACACCAGTAATCGAGATATCGGACGCTATACTATTCATGAGTCTCAACTGGTCAATATGCCCCTTTACTACCGGACGCCTGAAGAAGTGCGAGAGAAAGAATTTGTTAAAGCCATGTACATCGATGAACCAGAAATTCTGGACGCTGCGATTGCAAAAATTCCAAGAGAATTTCAGGACCGCTTCACTATGGTTAAATCAGCTCCATTTTATTTAGAAATTCTCGGGAAAACGACCAATAAAGGAGCTGCCGTTCTCCATCTGGCTGAACAACTTGGAATCAAACAAGAAGAGACCATGGCTATTGGAGATGAGGAGAATGACCGCTCCATGTTAGAAGTTGTAGGACATGCTGTCGTTATGGAGAATGGCAATCCTGCCCTCAAAAAAATTGCTACAACTATTACCAAATCAAACGATGAATCGGGCGTAGCCTACGCCCTTAGAAAGTGGGTATTATAAGAAATGTATCATTACCAGCTAGGAATTTCTGCCACTGAGCATGATAACTTTGTTATTCAGAGTGACCAGACTAATCTCTTACAAAGTAGCTCATGGGCAAAAATCAAAGATAATTGGGGAAATGAACGAGTTGGTTTTTATCAAGAAGACCAATTAGTCGCCGTTGCAAGCATTTTGATTCAACCCCTGCCACTTGGCTTTTCCATGCTTTACATTCCTCGAGGCCCCATCATGGATTACCAGAACAAGGAACTAGTTTCATACGTGATGCAGTCCCTAAAAAAAATAGCCAAACAATACAAGGCCTTATTTGTGAAATTTGATCCAAGTCTTTTCTTGAGCAAACACTTGATTGGACAAGAAAATATGGAAACGACGGATGTACAAGCGATCATTGAAACCCTAACAAAAGAAGGGATTGAATGGACAGGCCCTACAAGTGATATGGGAGAAAATATCCAACCACGCTTTCAAGCCAATATTCATAAAGACTTTTTTACCGAACAAAACCTTTCTAAATCGACTCGTCAAGCGATACGAACTGCTCGAAATAAAGGGATCCAAGTGCAATTTGGCGGGATAGAATTGTTAGAATACTTCTCTTCCCTCATGAAAAAGACGGAAGCTCGGAAAAGCATTCATTTACGTGGAAGAGACTACTACGAGAAACTGCTGACAACTTACCAAGGACAATCCTACATTACCTTGTCTAGCCTTGATCTCGTAGAGAGGAAGGCCATGCTGACAAACAATCTTGAGAAAAATAAGGCTGAGGCTGAAAAATTCACAGAAAAAACTAAACCTGGAAAGGTAGAGAACAACCAGAAAGAAAAAGAACGCTTAGAAGAAGAGTTGCAATTTCTTGAGCAACATCTCCAAGCAGGCAGACAGGTCGTCCCTCTATCTGGTACCTTGACACTCGAATTTGGTGGGACATCTGAAAATGTCTATGCAGGGATGGATGAAGAATTCCGTCGTTACCAACCTGCCATCCTCACCTGGTACGAAACAGCTCAACACGCCTTCGATCGTGGTGCTTCGTGGCAAAATATGGGGGGAATTGAAAACTCACTAGGTGGTGGACTTTATCATTTCAAATCTAAATTCAATCCTGTCATTGAAGAATTTGTTGGGGAATTCAACCTCCCAACCAGCACACTCTATCCACTTGTAAACAAAGCCTACAAGATCCGGAAAAAATTAAGAAATAAACAATGAGGTAACCGATGACTTTCGCTATTCTGACCCAAAAAGAGTTCGCTAGCCATGCTAATAGCGCCTCCTATCGTTCCTTTATGCAGACACCTGAAATGGCTAGCCTTCTTGAGAAAAGAGGCTTTAAGATCCAGTATGTCGGTTGGAAAACAGGAACTCAAATTACCATCTCTGCCCTCCTATATTCAATTCCTATGACAGGCGGATTTCACATAGAAGTTAACTGTGGCCCAGTTATTACTGATCGTTCCCATCTTCAGGATTTCTATCAGTCTTTGCAGGACTATGCCAAGAACCAAGGGGCTCTAGAATTGATTATCAAACCCTACGATACTTATCAAACCTTCAATAGTGATGGTAATCCAATTTCAGAACCTAACCAAGACTATATTAACGAATTGACCCATATCGGCTATTCCTTTGACGGATTACAAACGGGATATCCTGGTGGAGAGCCTGATTGGCACTATGTAAAAGATATGGAAGGCATCACCGAAAAAGATCTTCTCAAGAGTTTTAGCAAAAAAGGAAAGCCACTTGTGAAGAAAGCGAAATCTTTCGGGATGAAACTGAAACGATTAAATCGAGATGAACTGCAACTTTTCAAGGATATCACTTCTTCTACCAGTGACCGTCGAGACTATCTGGATAAAACTTTGGATTATTACCAAACCTTCTACGATAGTTTTGGGGACAAAGCGGATTTCATGCTTGCTACTCTGAATTTCCACGATTACTACACCAATCTTGAAAAAGACCAAGGCAAACTAGCTCAGAAGATTGAGAAATTACAGAAGGATCTTGAAGTCAATCCACATTCAGAGAAAAAACAAAATCAACTTCGTGAATTTTCTAGTCAGTTTGAGACCTTTGAGGTGAGAAAGAAAGAAGCCAAAGAATATATTGAAAAATATGGTGACCAAGATGTCATCCTTGCAGGTAGCCTCTTTGTCTATATGCCGCAAGAATCTACCTATTTATTCAGTGGCTCTTATACAGAATTTAATAAGTTCTATGCTCCTGCTGTGCTCCAGGAATACATGATGCTTGAAACAATTAAACGTGGCATTCCAAGATATAATTTCCTAGGTATTCAAGGAATTTTTGACGGCTCAGACGGTGTTCTTCGTTTTAAACAAAACTTCAATGGCTATATCGTTCGTAAGATGGGAACCTTCCGTTATTACCCAAATCCTCTGAAATTCAAAGCCTTGTCCTTGATCAAACGAATCTTAGGACGCTCATAAGAAAACAAAAGCCAGCTTACTAGCTGGTTTTTTTAAAGATAAAAAAAGACGAGAAATATCTCGTCTTATTTATGTTCGATTAGTTTACGAAGTTCAACAATGCCAAGAAGCTTTCTGGATCAAGTGATGCACCACCAACAAGAGCTCCATCAACGTCTGGACAAGCCATGTATTCTGCAACATTTTCAGGTTTCACTGAACCACCGTATTGGACACGTACTTTGTCAGCTACTTCTTGACCGAAGTCAGCAGCTACAACGTCACGGACCACTTTACACATTTTTTGTGCGTCGTCTTGTGATGCAGATTTACCAGTACCGATCGCCCAGATTGGCTCATAAGCGATAACGGATGCAGCTACTTGCTCAGGAGTCAAACCAGCCAAAGCAGCAGATACTTGAGCACCTACGAATTCAGCAGCTTTACCAGCTTCGTAAGTTTCAAGACTTTCACCACAACAGATGATTGGAAGCAAACCATTAGCAAAGATAGCTTTTGCTTTTTTGTTGATGTCTTCGTCTGTTTCGTGGAAGTAGTCACGACGTTCTGAGTGACCGATTACCACGTAGTCCGTACCGATTTCTTTCAAAACTTGTGGGCTAGTTTCACCAGTGAAGGCACCAGCGTTTTCAAAGTAGCAGTTTTGAGCAGCAACTTTAAGGTTTGAACCTTTAGCTGCAGCAAGAACAGTTGTCAAGTCAAGTGCAGAAGCTGCAATCCCAGCTTCAACAAGATCAGATGAAGGAAGTTTTGATGCTACTGCTTCAACAAATGCTTTTGCTTCTTCTGGATTTTTGTTCATTTTCCAGTTACCAGCGATAAATGGTTTACGTGACATTTCACATACCTCGTTTTTCTAATTTTATACTACCTATTCTACCATAATTTTCGTCATAATGAAAGGTTGCACAAGCTCATTTTACTTTTTACCAAAATAAAAACCCCGTCTTCACGGGGTTTTCTGTCTGTCTATATAATTGTTAATCTGGGAACTAGATCGAATTAAGCTTCGATTTCAGTAACCATACCTGAACCAACAGTACGTCCACCTTCACGGATTGAGAATGTAGTACCTTGTTCAACGGCGATTGGGTGGATCAACTCAACGTCGATAGTCACGTTATCACCAGGCATTACCATTTCAGTTCCTGCTGGAAGTTCGATAGATCCAGTTACGTCAGTTGTACGGAAGTAGAACTGTGGACGGTAGTTGTTGAAGAATGGAGTATGACGTCCACCTTCTTCTTTAGTAAGGATGTAAACTTCACCTTTAAATTTAGTGTGTGGGTTGATTGAACCTGGTTTAGCGATAACTTGTCCACGTTCGATTTCATCACGTTGGATACCACGAAGAAGCACACCAACGTTGTCCCCTGCAAGACCTTCGTCAAGTTGTTTACGGAACATTTCAACACCAGTAACAACCGCTTTTTGGATTTCTTCTTTAATACCAACGATTTCGATTTCGTCGTTGACTTTAACGATACCACGGTCGATACGTCCTGATGCTACAGTACCACGTCCAGTGATTGAGAATACGTCTTCGACTGGAAGAAGCAATGGTTTGTCAGTATCGCGTTCTGGTTCTGGGATATACTCATCAACAGTGTTCATCAAGTCCATGATGATGTCTTCGTATTTAGAATCACCTTCAAGAGCTTTAAGAGCTGAACCTTGGATAACTGGAAGGTCATCACCTGGGAAATCGTATTCTGAAAGAAGGTCACGGATTTCCATTTCAACCAACTCAAGCAATTCTTCATCGTCAACCAAGTCAACTTTATTCATGAAGACGATCAAGTGTTTAACACCAACCTGACGTGAAAGAAGGATGTGCTCACGAGTTTGTGGCATTGGTCCGTCAGTAGAAGCTACTACAAGGATAGCTCCGTCCATTTGAGCGGCACCAGTGATCATGTTTTTAACGTAGTCCGCGTGTCCTGGAGCGTCAATGTGAGCGTAGTGACGTTTTTCAGTTTCGTACTCAACGTGCGCAGTGTTGATAGTGATACCGCGTTCGCGTTCTTCTGGAGCAGCATCGATAGACGCATAGTCTTTAGGTTGGTTAACTGCTGAAGGCAAGCGACGTGCCAAAACAGTTGTGATAGCTGCAGTTAGGGTAGTTTTACCGTGGTCAACGTGTCCGATAGTACCAATGTTAACGTGTGGTTTACTACGATCGTATTTTTCTTTTGCCATTTGAGTAAAAGCCTCCAATAAAATATATTTTATAGATAGACAGTAGGCAATACAGTCTAACTTTCCTTACTATTCTATCTAATTTTAGATGAAATTGCAAGCCTTTTACCTATATTTTCTTAATTATTCCTATTCTTATCTTTTATTTTTCCATCTGGCAGAAAGATCTTGATCCAGCTTTGAAAAATCTCCCGTTAAATCCCCTATTTCTTCTGATTCTGAATAAAAAAATCGGAACAAGGGTTCCGATTTTTTTAACCTGAATTTCGTAGTCCTGTAGCCACCCCATTGATGGTAATATGGATTAGCTTGTCCTGATCAGCCGGTAATTGACCAGTTCGTTGACGGCGAATCAATTCTAACTGGATATAGTTCAAGACGTTAAAGTACGGCATCCGATAGTCCAAACTTTCTTTCAGATAGGTATTTTCCGCAAGCAACTCTTCTTGTTCCTCAATCATTAGGATGATATCCTTGGTCAATTGCCACTCATGCAAAATAATTTGATAGATATTACGGACTTCTTCTTCCTCACATAATTGAGCGTATTCAAAGGCGATATCCATATTCGCTTTTGACAAGACCATGTCTACATTGGACAAAAGGGACTGGAAGAATGGCCAGTTTTTATACATGTAGCGAAGGGTTTCGATGTTTTCAGGATCCTCATCAATGAATTCTTTAAAGCTAGACCCCACTCCGTACCAACCTGGGAACATCACCCGACTTTGTGACCAAGAGAAGACCCAAGGAATCGCACGCAAGCCACCAATTTCTGTAATGGTCTTACGAGCAGCTGGACGGGAACCAATATTAAAGCTAGAGATGGCTTTAATCGGACTGGATTCAAAGAAGTAATCATAGAAATGCTCGTTCCCGAAGACCAAATCACGGTAGATATCGTAACTGCGATCGACCACTTTATCCATGACTTCCCCGAAGCGATCAAACATGGAGAGAGGGCTCTTTTGTTCTGAAATCATGCGGTTAATAGTTGCAGAAACAAGCATCTCAAGGTTGTAGTAGGCTGCATCCTTATTTCCGTATTTATTACCAATCACTTCCCCTTGCTCAGTTAGACGGATACGGTCATTAATCGATTTCAATGGTTGAGAAGTGATGGCTTCATAAGTAGGGCCACCACCACGACCAACCGTTCCTCCACGGCCATGGAAGAAGGTGATCTTCACGCCAAACTCATCCCCGATAGCGGTCAATTGTTGTTGCGCTTTAAAGAGGGTCCAACAAGAAGACAAGTATCCACCATCTTTGTTGGAATCCGAGTAGCCTAACATAATTTCTTGGTAATTATGTTTTGAAGCAATCCAACGTTTAGCAATAGGAAGAGACAAGTAACTTCTCATGGTTTCTTCCGAATGATCTAAGTCTTCAATCGTTTCAAACAAAGGGACAATTTGTACACGTGCTTTTTCAGTATCGATTAAGCCCACTTCTTTTAACATCACGGCCAATTCCAACATGTCTGATACACTTGTTGCATGGGAAATGATATTTTGACGGATGACTTCTTCTCCCAAACGGTCTTTCAATTCACGCGCCGTTTGGAAAATCGCCAATTCCTTTTCAAGTAAGTCAGACTTTTCGACATGGGTAGCTGATAAAATCCGTGGATCTTCCAAGAGTTCCTTCAAGAGAACCTGACACTTCTCATCTTCAGACAAATCTGAATAATGGTCATTGATCCCAGCAGATTTCAATAATTCAGCCACACAGGCTTCATGGACACTGGAATCTTGACGCATATCAATGGATGCAAGATAGAAACCAAAGACATCAATCGCCTCTAGAAGTTCTGCAAATTCACCAGAAATTAAATACTCTGATTTATTTTCCAATAAGGAGTTTTTGATCTTTTCAAGATCTTCTTTAAATTCTTGAGCAGATGCATATGCAGGAGACTCTTTTGCAGAAATTTCCTTTAAAGCTCCAGAGATACGATTACCGATATAATCGGACACTGGCCCTTGTTGATGAGCGCTTGCTCCCAATAGTCTCTCTACCGCATAACGATCTTCTCTTGTTTCTCCAATCATGGTCCACTCTTTTAAGTTGACCAAAGTTTGGATCAATTTTGATTGGATATAGTGGAAGGCACGACGGTAGGGTTCTTTTTCACGAAAAACGGATGTATCACTTGATAGGGCAGCCATTTCAGCCACTGCTTCACTTGTTTTCGAAAGACTAGTTGAAAGTGAGAAGTGACGGTATAATTTAGAAATCTTTTCAATGTAATAGTTCAAAATGACTTCACTTTGAATAGTGGCTGACCGTTTCAAAGTATCAGCCGTTACAAAAGGATTTCCATCCCGGTCTCCTCCAATCCACATGCCCATTGTAATTGGACGTGGTTGTTGGAGTTCAACACCATGTTCTTTTGCTAGGCGTTTGTACTCCAACATCAGATTTGGAACAGCTTGTAAGAAAGAACTATTGTAATACTCCATGACATTGGTGATCTCATTGGTCACCTTCAATTTTTTATCACGGATCATATCCGTTTGCATCATGATCTCAATATTACAGCGAAGGTTGCTATACCATTTATCCTCATTAATCAATCCTGCTTTAACATCCCGATGCTGGCGAAGCAGGGCGTGGATATGATTAGTTAGATCCAACATGGTTTTTCTTTGTACTTGAGTTGGGTGAGCTGTTAAAACAGGCACAATATTAAGATTTTCAAGAATTTCTTGTGCATCTTCTTGTTTCGCAACCTCTTGAATAGTTGAAGATAGCTTCCCTAGATACTCGCCATTGACATTATTGAGATGATTGATTTCATAAGCTAAATCGACATCTTCAGAAATATTGATCAAGAGTGGCAAAATCGCAAAATAACGCGAAATTACTGTCATTTCCTCATTGGTCAGTTGTTCCACTAATTGGTTTAACTCTTGATAATTCTTTGTTTTGGATAGATCCTTCAATTGTGAAATTTTTTCAAAAGTTTCCGGACGAACCAAATTCTTGGTAATATCATCTAATAAGTCGGTTAAAATTTCGGCTTCTTCTTTGACAATATCTTTATTTCTATAGTTCTCTAATTTTTGTAAGACCATTTTTTCTCCTTTTTGAATCCTCATTAAACAATTGTCTCTTAGCTTTTAGTAATACGGTTTGATTTTACCTTTTTCTTCAAAAACCATACCATCCTGTTCCATCTTCGCTCGTTTTTCACTGGCATCAATATTTAAGACAAAAGCAATCGCAACTGATAGGACCCATAAACTGTTTCCCCCTTGGGATAAGAAGGGGAAGGTTACTCCAGTAGATGGAATCAAACCAGAAATACCTCCAATATTAATGAAGGTTTGCACCAGAATCATGCCTCCGATACCAATGGCCATCATAGAATTGAATGGATTCTTTGCTCGAATACCGACTAAAATGATGCGAAGAATTAAAAAGAATAAGAGAGCGAGAATCAAGCTAGCTCCAACAAAACCTAATTCTTCAATCACAATCGCAAATACAAAATCCGTATGAGCTTCTGGTAAATAACCTTGTTTCTCAATAGAATTACCAAGCCCCAATCCAAACCAACCACCATTACTCATCGCATAATAGGAATTAGCCAATTGGTGGCCCGCACCTGACAAATCATTAAAGGGGTTAAAGAAGGCACTAAAGCGTTTTGCCACATAACCAAAGACAGGGATTTTAGCGACACGGTCTACACCAATTATCCAAATAGATCCAAGGACCAAGGTAGCTGCTCCAATGACTATACCAAGTAAGGAGGTGAACCAACGATAGCCCACTCCACTAACAGTAACCATGACTAAGACGGTCAAGGCCAAGATCGTCGCATTTCCCAAATCCGGCATGATCACAACGATTCCAATAAGGATCATGGTCAACCAACGCCAATCGTTTAAATTCCTTGGAATCCATTCATTGTGGGTCAAGGCCTGGTAATCATAATCACGGATCTCATCTTGTCGTTTAGAAAATATCAAGGCCAAATACCAGACTAAAATAACCTTGAGGTATTCGGCTGGCTGGATGCTGAAGCCCCCAGGGATCGTTAACCAACCATGTGCCCCATTGACCGTATCCGTAATAAATCTGGACAGAATTAATAAAATCACTTCAATGAAGATGACAAAAGCCAATACTTTTTTATTTCGCAAGAAGTTTAAGCTAAACTTATAAATTAATGCGATGGTCAAGAGGCTAAGGATAAAAAAGAGGCCCTGGGTCCGCACCATCCGAATAGAACTCACTCCATTTTGAATCGCCAAGGCACTGGTTGTAGAATAGACCACAATCAAACCAATAATGGATAAAATCAAATAAGGAATGAGAATGGAATAATTTAATAGATGTCTTTTTTCAATTTTCATAGTTCACCATATTGCTGATATTCAACCTTCATTATATCATTTTTAAGGTCCAAAACCAAGGAAAGGCCGGAAAAGATTCGGCTTCTTCACTTTTTTTACTAGATATTCGAATGATTCTTCTTATTTTCATATATTTTTATCCTTTTTGGAGGAAAAGATTCCTATTTTTTGAAAATAATAGCTTAAATCAGCATCTTTAAGCATTAAGTTTTGCCTTTTCGTTTTTTTTACGGTAAAATGATTCTGTATGAGAAAAAGGATAAAACCCGTTGTTCTCTTGGCCTTTTTTATCGGTATCATTTCTTTCCTCGTTCTTTCAAGAACGATTGCCGATCTTCAAGCTAGAGAACGACAAGAAACAACCAAAACTATTCCGAACTCCAATACATCTAAAAAGACAACCACTGCAAGTTCTTCTTCTAAAAAAGAAGAAGACATTAATCCAGAATTGGTTGGCCGCCCAATCATTGATATCTCGGGTTGGCAATTGCCAAGCGAAATCGATTACGATATCCTCTCTCAAAATGTGGGAGGTGTAATCATTCGTGTCCATAGTGGGGCCCAAGCCAAAAAAGAAAATGCGGCAACCTACCTCAATGGTCTGGATAAATCATATAAAACTCATATCCAAGAATTCCAAAAACGAAATATCCCTGTCGCTGTCTATGCTTATGTAGCAGCCAAGGATAAAAAAGAAATGGAGAAGGAAGCAGAGGAATTTTATAAAGCTGCTTCTCCTTACAAACCTACCTACTATTGGTTAGACGTTGAGGAAAAAACCATGAAGGATATGAATGCAGGAGTTGAAGCTTTCCGAGCGAAATTAGAAGCCCTCGGAGCTAAAAATATTGGAATTTATATCGGAACCTACTTCATGGAAGAACATAGTATCTCCACTGATAAATTTTCTGCTCTTTGGATTCCAACCTACGGATTTGATGATGGCTACTATAATGCCGCACCAGATACCAATACGGAATACGACTTGCATCAATATACTTCTCAAGGGCAATTAAATGGATTTTCACACTACTTGGATCTCAACCAAATTGCTCCAACGCAAGATCAAGAAGCGATTTATCGGAAACTATTCAAGGTACAAAAAGATAGCTCTTCCTCATAGCCTCAAAACAGCAGATTATGTGCTCTAAGCCTTCTCTGCTGTTTTCTATTTTTGAGGAGGAAAACAAGATCAGTTCTATTATATGATATAATGGTTTAGGTGAAATCTGATTTTGCAAAGACAAATAGAAAGGGAGAAAGTAATGGCAAAAAAACAAAAAGTGAAAAAAACATTGGTTGAACAAATACTGCAAAAAGCAAAAATCAACCATACAGGATTGCAAATCAACGCCCTTGAGGGAATCATTCCAGATGGGATTACGACCGATCAAATCTATAAGACACTAGCCCTAACAGGCGATAAAACTGGTCCTGTCATCGGGATTGTTCCCATCTCTGCCCACTTATCAGAAAAAAAATTAGCCAAACTCTCTGGCAATAAAAAAGTTAGTATGATTCCGCAAAAAGACTTAGAAAAGACGACGGGCTATGTTCACGGAGCCAATAATCCTGTTGGCATTCGACAAAAACACAACTACCCTATTTTTATTGACCAGTCAGCCCTTGATCTAGATCAGATAATTGTCTCTGCAGGTGAAGTTGGTCACAGTATTCAAATCAAGGCGCAAGATTTAGCTGATTTTGTCAAGGCTAGCTTCGAGGACTTAGTTGAGTAAAGGATAAAACCAATATGAAATTATATTTTGTCCGTCACGGACGTACTGAGTGGAATGAAGAGGGACGTATTCAAGGGGCAAATGGCGACTCCCCGCTGTTAGAATCTTCCATCCAGCAGTTGGAAGCCTTGGGCCAGCATCTATCTCAAACATACTTTGACGCAGCTTATTCAAGCGACTTGCCAAGAGCCGTCCATACTGCTCAAATCATTCTCGAGCAAAATCAACATCCTATCTCCCTCCAAGAGACTCCTGCTCTACGGGAATGGCGGCTTGGTAGCCTAGAAGGTAGAAAAATTATGGAGTTGAAGGCTCTCTATCCGGAGGAAATGAAGGCCTTTCGTCATAATTTAGCTGAGTTTCACCACGATATTTTCAGAGCAGAATCCGTTGAAGAAACCACCCAGCGGACCGGAAATTTTATCAAAAGTTTAAAAGACAAGTCTGGCGAGGCCATTCTAATCGTTGGCCATGGAGCCAATTTAACCGCTTCTATTCGGACCCTACTTGGCTATAAAACAGAGGAACTCCGTAAAAACGGTGGCCTCGACAATGCCAGTGTGACCATTTTGACAACAGATGATTTTGAGCACTTTTACTTAGAGACTTGGAATGATACCTCTTATTTGGAAGACTAAAAAACACTGTTTGCAAGATAATTGTTTTAGAATAAAAGTTATTTTTTGAAAATCATCTAGTTGTCTTATGTAAAACAATAGTCTGTATACATTCAAAAACACTGATCATCAGATCAGTGTTTTCTTTTAGCTTATTTCATAGTTGGGAAGAGCAATACGTCACGGATAGTAGTCGTATCAGTAAGGAGCATGCAGAGACGGTCGATACCGATTCCCAATCCTCCTGTTGGTGGCATACCATATTCAAGAGCTTCTACATAATCGTAGTCAATTCCAGTTGCTTCGTCGTCTCCCAATTCTTTGGCGCGTGCCTGAGCTTCGAAACGTTCCAATTGGTCGATTGGATCGTTCAATTCTGTAAAGGCATTCGCATATTCCTTGGTCATGATGAAGAGCTCAAAACGATCTGTGAAACGAGGATCCTCGTCATTCTTCTTAGCCAATGGTGATACAGCTACAGGGTGGCCATAGACAAAGGTTGGTTGTGTCAAGGTTTCTTCCACATATTCTTCGAAGAAGGCATTGATGATATGACCCACTTCAGTGTAGTGTTTTTCAACTGGCACATGTTTTTCTTTGGCAAGGGCTGCTGCTTCTTCAAAGCTCATTTCCTTCCAGAAGTCAACACCAGCAATTTCCTTGATCGCATCCACCATATGAACACGCTTGAATGGTTCATTGATCTTGATTTCAGTTCCTTGGTAGTTAACAGGACCATCCCCATGAATAGCTTTCGCAGCGTGTTGGATAATCCCTTCCGTCAAGTCCATAATGTCTTGGTAGTCAGCATAGGCTTGGTAGACTTCGATGGAAGTAAATTCTGGATTGTGGGTAGCATCCATTCCTTCGTTACGGAAGATACGGCCAATCTCATAAACGCGTTCCATCCCACCAACAATCAGGCGTTTCAAGTGAAGTTCGGTCGCAATACGAAGGACCATGTCAATGTTTTGGGCATTGTGGTGAGTGATAAACGGACGCGCAGATGCTCCACCAGCTTCATTGTGAAGGACAGGAGTTTCTACTTCAAGGAAGCCTTGACCATCCAAGTAACGACGGATTTCTGAGATGATTTTTGAACGAGTGACAAAGCGCTCGAAACTTTCACGGTTAGAAATCAAATCCAAGTAACGTTTGCGGTAGATGGTTTCTACATCTGAAAGTCCGTGGAATTTTTCAGGCAAGGGACGAAGAGCTTTAGACAAGTGTGTGATGTGAGTAGCTTTGATGGAAAGCTCACCCATGTCTGTCCGCATCACTTCTCCTTCTACCCCGAGGAAATCTCCAAGGTCAGCCTTTTTGAAAATTTCATAATTTTCTTCACCAACTGCGTCTTTACGAACGTAAATTTGGATTTGACCTTCACGGTCTTGAAGGTGGGCAAAACCAACCTTTCCTTTTCCACGTTTGGTCACAAGACGACCCGCAATAATGGCTGTTTCGTTCAAGTCATGAAGTTGTTCTTTATCTAATTCTGAATATTTTTCTTTCAGTTGACCAGAATCTGCAGTACGTTCGAATCGCTTTCCAAATGGGTCGATTCCTTGTTCACGAAGGGCCGCCATTTTCTCACGACGGACAATCTGCTGGTCATTTAATTCTTCCATATGTTCAGTAGTCATTTGGAACCTCCTAAGTTATTCTTCCCTATTTTATCATATTTAGAGCAGAAATTCACTAATAATTACCAATTAAACAAAAATAAGGCGAGCAATGACTGTCCCCCCTTCCACCCTAGTCAAAAGCTATTCTGATAGACTGATGGATGGCCTCATACAGTTTCGGCTTTCAAAAGATAATGAATAAAAAAGAGCTAGAGCTTTCTATTACGTGAACATAGAAAAAGGAGCAAGGTAGATGTTGATGAATCATTCATCCTATCTCACTCCTATTTTTTATTCATAACGCAGTGCTTCGATTGGGTTTAATTTAGAAGCTTTGTTGGCTGGTAAAATCCCAAAGATAATCCCCACAAAGGCAGAGAAAATAATACTACCAATCGCAACATTTAAGGAAATAATTGGTGGCCCTTCCAGGGTCGCTGCAGCGACTGAAGCAATCAAGCTATTCACACCATATGCAAGCCCGAGACCAATGAGCCCACCAATGATCGTCAAGACCATCGACTCAATCAAAAATTGAACCAAAATCTTACTTCGTGTTGCTCCCAATGCTTTGCGAAGACCAATTTCTCTCGTCCGCTCAGTGACAGAAACCAACATGATATTCATAACTCCAATACCACCAACTAAGAGAGAAATCCCAGCAATAGCACCGATGACTGTCGTCATAATTCCTACAACTTTATTGGTTTCCTCTAGGATACTATCCAAATTAAAGATTTGGAATTCCCCTTGGCGAACACCTGAAAGTTCTGTTAGCTTTTGAGCAGCTTCAATCCCAACGGATTTGATTTGTTTCACATCCGGTACATGGACGACAATATTTTGAATTTCATCCGTTCCGAATTCAGAAGCCAGCTGAGTATTGGCCATGAGTGCGCTACCACCCGAGGTTGCTCCATATAGGGCTGTTCCTGCATTTGGATCCTTGAAAATACCAACAACTCGATAGTTGTTATCTCCGACAGAGACTACCTGATTTAGAGGATTCTCAGTTCCAAATAATTGTTGAGCCAAGCCTTCATCAAGGAGTACAACCCGTGAAAAATTACTGTAATCTGAAGGAGTTAATTTCCGTCCAGATAAGAGTTCAACCTTTTTAACTGAAAAATAGGTTTCATTAACTCCTTGGATGTTGACCCCGTCAGCCTTTTTCTTTTGAAAAGCAATCGTTGCATTAGACGTGTTGCCAACATAGTAGCCATCAATCCCTTGAATCTTGGTTAATTCCTTGACCCAGGATTCTTGCACAACTGGCGGTGTTTCTTGGACTTGACCGTCAATATCTTCTGCATTTTCCCCATCGATATCTGATGGAGCAGCCATCCCTCGGTCTTCAGTAGCAGGGCCTCCTTCTCCACCGCCCTCCCCCATATCGTCAGAAGGACCAATATTGATGCCTGTCACATAACCACTCTTATTGGGAGAATAGGAGATTTGTACATACTCTTGATCTTTGGTGAAGGTCTTGGTGACACCAGCCTTCATGCCATCTCCCAGTGCCATGATCACCACCACAGAAGCGACCCCAATAATGATCCCCACCATGGTTAAGAAAGATCGTAATTTATGGCTCATAATAGAGCTAATCGCAAATTTCCAATTTTGCATTAGGGCCTCCTTTCCAGCTTGCTATCTGAGGAGATTTCCCCATCACGAATAACGATGCGACGCTTGGCAAAGGCTGCAATTTCTGGTTCGTGGGTTACCATAATAATGGTTTTTCCTTCTTGGTTCAATGTGGTTAACAAGTCCATAATTTGTTCCCCCGTCTTGGTATCCAAGGCACCAGTCGGTTCATCTGCCAAGACAATGGCCGGTTGATTGACGAGAGCTCGAGCTATCGCAACCCGCTGCTTTTGCCCACCCGAAAGTTCCGAAGGCAAATGGTGCATGCGAGAATGAAGCTCTACCTTTTCAAGATATTGCTCAGCTAATTCCTTTCTTTTAGCAGGATGAACCCCTGCATAAATGAGAGGGAGTTCTACATTTTGAAAGGCATTGAGCTTGGAGAGAAGAAAGAATTGTTGAAAGACAAAACCAATCTGTTCATTTCGAACACGCGCTAATTTTTTCTCACTGAGATTTCCGACTTCCTGGCCTTCTAGGAAATATTCTCCACTGGTCGGCCTGTCCAACAAGCCAATGACGTTCATCAAGGTTGATTTTCCTGAGCCAGATGGGCCCATAATAGCCACAAACTCGCCCTCTTCGACTTCTAAATCGATATCTTTTAAGACACGAAGTTCCTGGTCCCCATTTTTATAGGTTTTATTGATTCCTTTTAGTTCAATCAATTTTGTCATATTTACCGATCTCTTTTCCATCTTCCAGTTTCTCACTAGGATTTACGATGACTTGGGCATCTTTCTTCAAGCCTGACAAGATTTCCTGGTTTTCAGCATCGGCATTTCCAAGAGTCACTGTTACTTTCTTAGCCTTGCCATTTTCAACTGTCCATACGTAGCTTGTCTCTCCATCAGCCATAACACTTGTTACTGGAACAAGTGGATGTTGAGTGGAACTTTTGACCTCAATATTAACAGAAAAGCCTTGTTTGAGTTCCCCAATGTCACTAGTAATATCTACTGTGAATGGGTACTTGGCTCCCCCACTTCCTTGTGTTCCACCTGCTGCATTGGCACCTGCTTGAGCCGCGTCAGTCGGATAGTTGGCTACATACGAAATCTTTCCTGTCCAAGTTTTATCAGGATAAACTTTGGAAGTGAGGACTACTTCCTGACCTTCAGAAATATTGGCCAAATTGTATTCGGACAATTCCCCTTTTACTTGTAAATTCCCATTGCTCACAATATGAACCAGAGTTTGATTGGTTCCTGTAGTTGATTTTGAAACATCTTTATTGACTTCAACGACAGTGCCATCTGTGTTACTCTTGACGGTTGTTGCATCCAGAAGAGCCTTGGCCTTGTTCATATTATCAACCGCATCAGACTTGGCATCACGTAGATCGCTAGCTTGCGAATCCACGGTTCGTTGCGTTTGGGAAGCTGACTTAGCGTCTGCCTCCTCATCTCCTGTCGTATCAATAGTCACACCATTTGTTAGCAAATCATTTAACTGACGATCGGCCTTATTGACGGCTCGAACGGCAGCATCGTAAGCGGTCTGGGCCTCTGTACTGCTGTACTGGACGATCGGCTGACCGGCCGTCACTTGATCTCCCACATTGACCAGAATCGATTGCAAGTCTCCTTTTGTTCCATCAAAATAGACATACTGTTCTTGGTTAGCGGTAACCTTTCCTGTTAACAAGACTGAAGAGGCGATCGATCCATCCTTGACCGTTTGGACCATTGGAGTTTCATTCGTCACTGCTTGATCAGGAGAGCTCGGACGTGAAAACATCATCACACTTCCTGTTCCGATCACTGCAATTGCTGCTCCAGCAGCTGTAAATAGTTGCCATTTTTTTAATTTCTTCATCGTTTTTCTCCATCAACGAAAGCGTTTTATTCTATACCATAGTATACCATACTTCCTTTCTTTTCTATCTAAAAATAACACGAGCAAATGAAATTAAAATTCTTGGTAAAAGGCTAACCTCTTGACTTTAGTAACAGTTGGTATTACAATCAAACTGAAGTCTTACCAAGGAGGAAAGCATGAAAGAATTTGATATTATTTCAATCGGTGGAGGTAGCGGAGGTATCGCTACGATGAACCGGGCTGGTGAACACGGAGCCCGCGCTGCTGTCATCGAAGAAAAACAATTGGGGGGCACCTGTGTCAACAGAGGATGTGTGCCTAAAAAGATTATGTGGTACGGAGCACAAATTGCAGAAGCCATTCGTGATTACGGGCCAGACTATGGCTTTACTTCTGAACAGACCAAATTTGATTTTGCAACCTTAAGAAAAAATCGCGAAGCCTATATAGATCGTACTCGGAATTCTTATGATGGTAGTTTTAAACGCAATGGAGTCGAATTGATTGAAGGTCGTGCTCGTTTTTTGGATGCTCATACGATCGAGGTCAATGGAGAAACGATTCAGGCCAAGCATATCGTGATTGCGACTGGAGCCTATCCTCATATTCCTTCTGTTCCTGGAGCAGAATTCGGCGAAACATCTGATGATGTCTTTGCTTGGGAGAAACTTCCGAAGTCTGTTGCTATTATTGGGGCCGGCTACATTGCGGTAGAATTAGCCGGCGTACTCCACCATTTAGGCGTTCAAACAGACCTCTTCATCCGAAAAGATCGGGTTTTACGTAGTTTTGATTCCTATATTACCGATGGTTTAATGGAAGAAATGGAAAAACAAAACCTTCCACTTCACAAACATAAGGTTCCCATGAAGCTTGAAAAATTAATAGACGGACGTGTCAAGGTATACTTTGAAGATATGACCAGCCATGTAGCTGAACATGTCATCTGGGCAACCGGACGCAAACCAAACGTCAAGGATCTGAATTTAGAAGCAGCAGGTGTTACTTTAAATGAAAAGGGATTTATCGCAGTAGATGATTACCAAAACACCGTTGTTCCGGGCATCTATGCTCTTGGTGATGTCACTGGTGAAAAAGAGTTGACTCCAGTGGCCATTAAGGCTGGGCGAACCCTTTCTGAAAGACTATTTAATGGAAAAGTCGATGCCAAAATGGATTATACAAGTATCCCGACAGTTGTCTTTTCTCACCCTGCTATCGGTACCGTTGGCTTAACAGAGGAAGAAGCCCAGCAAACTTATGGAAAAGAGAATATCAAAGTCTATACTTCTCAATTCGCTTCTATGTATACCGCCGTTACCCAACACCGCCAGCAGGCAAAATTTAAACTCATCACTGCGGGGCCAGAAGAAAAAGTCGTTGGTCTCCATGGACTTGGATATGGCGTGGACGAAATGATCCAAGGATTTGCCGTTGCTATCAAGATGGGAGCGACGAAAGCCGATTTCGACGCAACCGTCGCCATTCACCCAACTGGATCAGAAGAATTCGTAACCATGAGATAAAAAATAAGAGGCTGGGACAAAAGTCCTAGCCTCTTAATTGTTTTTGGATTGTCGAGCAAGACGCAGTGGTTGAGTGGGCTCTACTACGCTGATTTCATCAGCTTTTACAGCCCTACTCAACTGTGCGGAGGTGGGACGACGAAATCGAATTCTAACGAATTACCGATTTCTGTCCCACTCTCTTTTTTCTTCGCTTATGGTAAGATGGCAATGGCACGAACAGGTGAACCAGTTGCCTTGTCCCAATGAGGGAAGGCAATCGAAATCAAGGCACCAACGGCTGGAACTTGGTCCAAGTGGTTCAAGACTTCAACTTGGTAGATGTTTTGTTCCAAGAGGTAGTATTCATTGACCAAGCCATGCTCTGCTGCTGGAATACCTGCATCGGTATCGAAGGTTTCATGCCCCACTGCTTTGACATGACGTTCATGAATCAAGAATTCCAATGCTTCACGGCTCCATCCTGGACTTTGTTGAACCCCATTTTCATCAAGATTGCGCATAGCATCTTGATCAGGCCAACGTTTTGACCAATCACTACGGAAGGCCACAAAGGCCCCTTCTGCAATTTGTCCATGCTCTGCTTCAAAGTCTAAGATATCTTGTTTGCTCAAGATAAAGTTTGGATTGGCTGCAACTTCTTTAGACTTGTCAATAACATAGAGTGGCAAGAGGAGATCTTTAAGGGCAATCTCATCTAACCAACGACCACCTTCTACAAAGTGAATTGGTGCATCGATATGCGTACCGTATTGACCAACCACTGTAAATTTTTGAACATGGAAACCATCTTTTAGTGTGAAGAGATCTTCTTGTTGCAAAGCAGGAAGGGCTGGGAAGTGTGGACTTTCCGCATTGATCTGGTGACTCAAGTCCACCCATTTTTTAGCTTGCAATTCTTTATAAATACTTAGTAAATCTGACATGTTTCTTCCTCCTTATTCGCCCCAAACATCAGCGACAATTTCTTTAATCAAGCCGATTTTTTTCCATTGATCTTCTTCTGTCAAAATGTTTCCTTCTTCTGTCGAAGCAAAGCCACACTGGGTAGACAGATAAAGATTTTCCAACGGTACATACTGACTCGCTTCTTTAATACGAGCAATGACCTCATCCTTGTTCTCCAATTGACCACTCTTAGATGTCAAGAGGCCTAAGACGACTCCTTTTCCAGGGGTTACTTCAGCAAGTGGTTCAAAACCGCCGGCACGATCGGTGTCAAACTCAAGGAAGTATGCATTAACTGCTTCTTCTCCAAGGAGTTCTTTAGCAATCGGCGCATAGCCTCCTGATGAAGCCCAAGTCGAATGGAAGTTTCCGCGACAAACGTGCGTATTGACGGTCAAACCAGCTGGAACATTTTGGTAGACATCGTTGTTAAAGGTCAAGAAGAGATCAGCCAGTTCCCGACGTACCTCATCTTTTGACTTACCTTGAGCTGCTCCCCAAGCCGTCAAGAAATTGTCATCTACCAAGACACCCCACGTACAGTCATCTACTTGAAGTGTCCGAAGTCCTGCATCATACAAATCTTGAATCACTTGAAGATAGGCTTGCTTGATGTCTTCACGAACAGCCGCAAAATCAGGATAGATGGTATTCAATTGCTCCACATGTTCGGCATCACGAATCAGTTCAAAATAAAATTGCGCTGGCGCTGGAATAGTATATTTAGCCTCTACACCATCTACATCTGCCACAAGATCCCGCAAGAACTTATAATGCTCTACAAATGGATGATTGGCTCCCGTGATCTTTCCAATGACAAGAGCTGAGTCCGCCTTGGTCGTTTCATCATGGAAATGATATCCCTCTGCCGCCTGGACATGATCAATGCCTCCAAAGCCCCAGAAGAAATCCAAATGCCAATAAGCACGGCGGAATTCTCCATCTGTTACTGACTTTAGACCAGCAGCAATTTCTTTTTCAACGAGGTCACGAATCGCCTGATCCTCTACTTTTGTTAAGTCAGCCTGACTGATTTTTCCAGCTGCGAAATCTTCACGAGCCTGAACCAAAGTAGCTGGACGAAGAAATGAACCAACATGGTCTACGCGATAAGGTGCATGTGTATGTGTCAATATTAGTTCCTCTTTCCTATAAGTTTTACATTAATTCATCAATGCAACCATTATAGCAGTCTAACACTTGATAAACAAGGGTTTAAGATAATCTAATATCTTTGATATCTATATAGTTTTAGACTATAATAAAAAGAAGTCCTTGAAAGACCCCTTTTCTTAATTTTTAAATGCATCGAGCATGACTTGGAACTCTTCGTTCGTGAGTGTAATCCCTTTGCCCATCTTTGTATGGTCTGGACTCCAGGTGCGAAGATCATACTTAGCAGGAGCACCGTTAAAACTTACACGGTTCAGTTCTTTGGTCCACCCTTTGTCATTTTCAGACAAAATCAATAAATGCTCCTCAATTTCAAATGAAAATTCTGCCATTTTACGACTCCTTTCTTGCTTTCTCATCTCTATTATTCGTAAATCATTTACAAAATCGTGGAAATTATCTATAATATATTGTATCAAGTTATGGAGAATTTAGCTATGAAAAAATTTCTCGAGATCGTTAAAGACCGAGCGAATGAGTTTTTCAATGGAAAAGTCAGCACCCCTGCCCCAATAGAAGATGAAAGAATTACTGAAATCATTCAACAAGCATTGCGAAAAAAGCAAGGAGTTCATGTTATTTTTTCAAATAAAAGTTTTACGGGTGACATTGTCAAGTTTGACCAAGAGCGCCGACAACTGATCGTCAAAAATTTCAAGAAAAGTATGTCAACCATTATCCGAATTTCTGAGATCCAGAAAATCAGTTTGGTTCCCAATAATATTCGCATCGCCCAACAAAAAGGAGAGGTTTAACCCTCTCTTTTTTCTTATGCTCGAACAGTTTTACTTGCCCCATCTTTGGAGTAGAGATTGATCAAGCCTTCTTGGCACGAACGAATCATATCTCCTGGTTTTACTTCCTGTGGGACGGTGATGGTTAAGAGTTCCATCGGATTTGGTGCACGATCAATCTTCACTCCGTCCTTGTCATGCAAGTCTTGGATCTGGCATTCAAAATGACGGAAACCTGGTCCATAGAATTCCACCTGGTCGCCTTCATTGATGACATTCCGCTGTCGAATAGTCGCAGTCATGGTAGATGGATCAAAATCAACCACTTCTCCTACAAATTTATATTGAGGAATCTTTCGACGAGCGCCAAACAATTGCTCATTTTCTGTAGGAGTTTGGTAGTAGAAACCAGTCGCCAATTCACGTTGGGCAACCTTCCACAATTCATTAATCAAATCTTCCTTGATCGCATAAAAGGCCTCTGGACTTTCCATATAAGCATCACAGGCAGCCTTGTAACAGTTGGCAACCGTTGACACATAATGGACAGATTTCATCCGACCTTCAATCTTTAAGCTATCAACCCCATTGTCAATCATGTCCGGGATATTTTCAATCATGCACATATCCACAGCTGACATTGAGTATTCTTCTGGTACTTGGCCTTTAACACTTTTTCGCTCTTGACCAAATGGCATATCATAGAGATCGTATTTCCACCGACAAGATTGGGAACAACCACCACGGTTGGCATCACGATCTGACATGTGGTTTGAAAGGGTACAACGTCCGGAATAGGAAATACACATGGCTCCATGAACAAAGGCTTCGATCTCCAGATCGGTACGCTTACGGATCTCAGCCAACTCTTCCATGGACACCTCACGAGCCAATACGACACGGGTCAAGCCATATTCTTTCCAGAAATGGAAGGTCTCCACATTAGTCGCAGAAGCTTGCGTAGACAAGTGGATATTGAGACCAGGTGCATTCGTTGCACAGATTTCAATCAAGGCCGGGTCTGATACGATCACGGCATCGAGCCCCATATCCCGCAATTCACGAAACCACTCACCAGCTCCTTGTTCATTTCCTTCGTGAGTTACCATGTTCGAAGCTACGTGTACATCGACCCCACGTGCATGAGCGTATTCAATTCCCTCGCGCAGTTCATCCATAGTAAAGTTTCCGGCACGGCTCCGCAACCCATAGGCTTGTCCACCAACGAACACAGCGTCTGCTCCGTAATTAACGGCGACTTTTAATTTTTCTAAGGTTCCAGCAGGTACCAAGACCTCTGGACGTTTTTTTGTATTTGTCATTTTTTCTCCAATTTACAAGATTGTCGATATGATGAATTGCTCCTTCGTTCCCTGAAAAAGGAAAACTCACAAACGAAGAAGCTACTACTTTATTTATTATTTTACACGATCTGGTTCATAATCATAGAAACCAGTATCCAAGCCACGATTAGCTGGATGCAATTTGCGAATCTCTTCATCAAACAGATAAGCTTGATCTTGCGTGAAGGTTCCATTTTGAATCAAATCACGCGCCTTGATAAAGTACTCTGTAATCTTAACAAAGTTCTCACCCGGACAGTAGACCCCATCAAGTTTCCAATGATCATATCCATGATCCACCAACTCTGACAATTTGGTCATCATGTTCAAATCATTATTTGAAAAAATATGGGTTCCATGTTTGTCTTCGTAGACCGAATAGTGAGAATCTGGATCTCCCGGTTCTGCTAGGAACAAATCACGATCTTTGGTCACAGACTCCTCTGTCTTGATGAAGTTGTAATAGTTCTGAAGAAGAGGACGCTTGGAATGGTGAATAATGCTAGCACCGTAGACCAATACTTCTGCTGGGATTTGAAGATTCTCAGCCATCACAAATAATTCAGCAGACGGAATTTCACGGGCCAAAACAGCCTCAGAAGCTCCTGCTTGTTTCCCCCAGAAATTGATCTGGCGACTAGAGGTTACCATAGTAGAAGCATCGTAGATGGTTTTGAAGGGATAGCCATCTCGTTTCAAAACATAAAAAACGCCCGCATCTCCGACAGTAACATAATCAGCCTGAATTTCCTTTAGAAAATCAAGGAATGGCTTGATTGAATCCATCATCGATTGGTGCATCAGTGCATTTACAGCTACTGTCAATTCTTTGCCAGCAGCATGGACCAGTTGTGAAATTCGATTTATTTCGTCATAACTTAAAGTTTGAGGCAATCGTAATCCATAGTCTTTTTCGCCGACATAGATCCGGTCAACCCCCGCATCAATCAAGGCTTGCGCTTGCTCAACGCTCTCTGCTGTTGCTGTTATAATAATATTTTTCATAGATCCATTATAACAAAAAATCCGATATTCTAGAAAAATTTATTCATTTTGTAAAATTTGTAACATTTTTGTAACATTTATAAAGCTGAATTCATGATAGAATAATAGAGTACTGTTAGGAGAGAGAAAATGCCCGTAAGAAATTTAAGACACTATGACGAAGAATTCGATTATATCGAATTAACCAAACAAACCCAAGAATCCCCTATTCAGGACTACGCTCCTGAAACTGAACCCGCCCCTCAATTAAGTGAATTGCTGTATTTTTTAAATATCGCTGTTTTCTGTGTGCTGACGGTTGTGTTTAGCTTTATTTTCTTGGCAACCAAGATGAACACCTTATTTGCTTTTACCTTAGCTATTGCTACTAGTTTTGCGAGTATCCAAGGATTTAGAATTTACTACCATAAAAAGAAAAAATAAAAATCAGGTTAGCCTGATTTTTTGTTATACTCGAAATGTAATAAATGGAAATAAAAGTTCAAGCAGTCTATGGCATAGATTGCCATCTACTCTTTACTAAATCTGAAAAGAGGCTCATTTGTACTGACCCCAAAAAGTTAGACAATTAATTTAATCAAAGGATTTAGTTCTGTATTGTACAGGACTAAGTCCTTTTAGTTTTACCTTAATTCGTTTGTTGTTGTAGTAATCAATATAGTCGACAAT